>NZ_JBECOS010000015.1:0-184449 GCF_040104455.1 Pseudoalteromonas sp. BZB3
TTTTTGATCTGCTCTACGTACAGCTTCTCTTCGGAACTCTTCAGTGTAGGATTGCTTTTGCTTTTTTTGACTCATAAATCACCTCTATCTAACTATAGATGGTGTCTACTTTTTTTGGGTAAGTCCTAAACATAACGCTTGCCGTAAACGGCACAAAGTAGCAGGCTAAAATTGGCGACGAAGGAGCACAAGCCTGCTGTTTTGTGTCCTTTGTTTAACGGCCTTGTTATAACACGATTTCACCGGATAAAACTTGTTTGAAACAAACCTCTTCATTTAAACCTTTGTTTTTATCAGGGTACCAACATTGATCCAGAGTTTTATAAGTATCAGCTAGTGGTAAAGGTTTAATGTTCTTCGCTTGTAGTTGACATTGTGCCTTATAAAAATAACGATAAGAAAGGATGTCATACTCCATTTGATCGGATATATCGATTTCATACACTTCTTTAGCTATTGCTTTAGTTTCATCGAGACTAAACCCAGCTTTTTCAAATGCGTCATGATGCACTAAGCCAAGCATTCTCCAATCACCTAGCTCTTTATCTTTTTGAGTTTTATTTGTTTCCTTAAGTGCCCATTTAGTAGCAACCATAGGCCCTACAGCCTCAGCAATTAAGTCGCATTTAGAGTTTTTGGGTTTTACCTGCACTTTTGAAACATTTGATGTCGAATTACATCCAGCAACAGTAAATACAATCAGGGATAATATTAAATTACGCATCCGTTCCTCATAGTGTTATAACGCTCCACTAAGGGGCTAACAAATAGTTGGCTAAAATAGCGAACGAAGTGAGACTAGCCAACTGTTTTTAGTCCCGCTTGAGTGGCTTGTTATAACTACGCCACTCCATTACTTTATTACCTATGAATTCAAAAATTAGCATATTCCAAAAGAACTGGAAGAAAGCACTAACCACGATGAACACAAAACTACCCTCATTCTCAAGACCCGAACCAGCTACAAATGGAAATGAAACCAAGTAAAACACAAAGCTAACAGGCATGTAGTAAACCATCAGTATCATGTTTAACAGTTCGGCAGAGCTTAAGTAATTAAAAACTACTTGGGAAGAAATAGTGAATAAGATCGAAAAAAATAATTTATATCTCACAATTTCTCTCGTAGTTATAACGCCTTAATAAACGGCGTAAAATAGCAGGCTAAACTAAGCGAAGAATGAGCGCAAGCCTGCTGTTTTGCGTCCATTGTTTAATTAACTTGTTATATACCGGCTATGTTTATAGCTTATTTTTTGACAGTTGAATCTTGACCCAAATATATGTTGGAACTAACGGAAGAAAAGCTAGCCACGATAATGGTGTTACAACCCAAAACCAAATAAACCAACATTCGGCTATTACTAACAACAGAAGTTTAGCCGGACGATTTAGTAAAATTAAATCACCCATGAATGCCAAAGGGAACCCAAAACCAAAGATTGCCAAAAGAACAACTGCTGGATGTAGAGCCTCGAAAGTTAAACCTTTAAATGAATGATAAAACTCTAATCCAGAACTCACAAATAGTGAGCTCAATAGACACAGCCCCCAAACGACGCTCCAAATAGAATTTCTTTTATGATTCGAATGTTTGTTATTTCTTTCTTGAAGTTTCTTCAATGCATCCATAGGTATATAACGCCCGCCTTAACAGGCGGAAAATAAGCAGGCTAAAATTAGCGACGAAGGAGCGCAAGCCTGCTGTTTTGCGTCCTTGTTTAAGCGTTTGTTAGCTGCCTTTTCTTATAAACTTTGCGATTTCGCAGTCTTCTGGAACTCTTTCAACGCGTTTATCAATATTATCAGAAACAGAGACTAACTCAGAGCGAACAGGAAGTTGCTTTGGTAGTTTAATATTTTTTACTATTCTGAGATTGTGTAAAGCGTTTAAAACCCACCAACCAGGATCAGGTTCATCATTGTACAAACCTAACATGGCAGAACCGGGATAGGCATGGTGATTGTTATGCCATGCTTCACCCATTGATAAGAAACCAGCAATTCTAATATTGTGACCTTGCACGGCAGCACCCTCCACCTCCCAAGTTTTATCACCTTTATTATGGGCGAAATAACCAATTAGCCAATGGCCACCTACAGATATAACTATTCGGACAGAAACTCCCCAAACTAACCAAGAGACTCCACCAATAAAGTATAAAGGAATCGCCAAAACTAGTTGCTGTAGCATCCACGTTTTTTCTATGAATAGATAAAACTTATTTATTGAGACTGATTTTTCTATATTGAATTCAGGTGGATTTATTAGTTGGAGATCACAGTTTAATTGCCACCAACCGTCTTTTAGTATTTTAGAACCATGTAACAAGTAGTCATGACATTTAGCTTGTCTTTGCGCCCAATCACGAAGATCATGTTGAATCATCATGCCTATTGGACCAGCCATCCCAACTAATACTCCCAGATATACAAATAAGTATTCCATCCATTTTGGACATTCATATGATCGATGAATGAGTAAACGATGCATACCAAGGGAGTGCCCAAAACACAATGTGATTCCTGTGAGAATTAGGAATACAAAAATAGCGGAAAAAGATACTACAAACGGAGCGATTAAAATCGCCGAAAAAAGGTGGGTTAAAAACCAAATAGATTTAATTGGATTCCATTTTACTGTGCCGTTAAAAGCACTCATTTCATCATTTGAATTTACTCTTTCCGTATTAAGCATGACTATCCTGAGGCTGCTAACAGCTTATTCTCTCCCAAACTGCCTGTATAAATACCGACAAAACGGGCTATATTACGTGTCCCAATATTCACACAAGAAAAGTTCATTGTAAACATGAGTTTATAGTGTCCAATTTTGTTCACCTGTTAAAATTGGACAAAACGCGCTGTAATAATGTTATTGGACAAAATCAAATGACTGTATAGATAAACAGTAATATTTTTAATTCCATAAAAAAGGGCCTATAAAGGCCCTTACTATTCATTTTATGTTTTAAAGATGCTCTTGAAACAGCTTATAAATACGACGGTATTCGTCTAACCAACCCGTTGGCTGTCTAAACCCATGCGGCTCTACTGGGTAAATCGCTGTCTCGAAGTTTTCTTTTTCAAGCTCAATAAAGCGTTGAACGAGTCGAACAACATCCTGGAAGAAAACATTATCATCAACCATTGGCGCGTTGATAAGTAATGGTTTCTCTAAACCTTCAGCAAAGTAGATTGGAGAACTGCGGCGATAAGCAATTGGGTCTACATCTGGGTGGTTAAGAATGTTAGACGTGTATGGGGTATTGTAGTATGCCCAATCAGAAACTGGTCGAAGTGCAGCACCCGCTTGGAATAGTTCAGGCTTTGTAAGTAGTGCCATGAATGTCATAAAGCCACCGTAAGAACCACCATAGGTACCTACTGCGCCAGTATCAACATTTACATTTTCAGACATCCACTTAACACCGTCTTCTAAATCTTGAATTTCAGGTGTGCCCATTTGACGGTAAATGGCTGTACGCCAATCACGGCCGTAACCTTTAGACGCTCTATAGTCCATATCCATAACCACATAGCCTTCGCTTGCTAACAGTGAATGGAACATAAACTCACGGAAGTAACCAGACCAACCCATATGTGAGTTTTGTAAGTATCCCGCACCGTGATTGAAGATAACGGCTTTACGTGTTTTGCCAGTCTCACCTTCTACGTAGTCAGCCGGGTAATAGACTTTTGCATAGATTGGTTGATCAGTATGACTCGAAGGCACAGCAACGATTTTTGGTGCGATTAATTTCTTATTTAAGAACTCGTCAGAAACAGTATTTGTTAGACGCGTTACTTCTGCGTTTGGCTTTGCATCTGCAACATATAGTTCATTAGGCATCATGATCTTTGAGTGATTAAGCAATAATTTTTGCTCATCTTGGCTCAATTCATAATCCGTCATACCATCTAAGTCAGTCAGCGCCACTTTTTCAGTAGTTTGTGTATTCACGCGATAAACTTCGTAAATACCTGGGTGCTTAACATTCGCTTTAAAATAGATTTGTGAATCATCTTTGCTTAGCGTTAGGTGTGATACAACAAATTGACCTTTTGTAAGTTGCTTTGCTTTGCCATTTACAGGTTTAGTATAAATATGGCTATAACCTGTTTCTTCAGACAAGTAATACAAAGTATCTGAATTGTTCATCCAGCCAAAGTCATTGTACGTATAGTTCACCCATGCATCGTCGTGTAAACGATGTTGTGATTTGAACTCGCTATTGTCAAAGTCAACGGTTGCTATCCAACGGTCTTTGTTATCCCATGCTTCAAGCATTACCGCAACTTGAGAGCCTGACGAGTTCCACTGTACCGCACTTTGATCCCAACCCCAGTCCATCATCAAGTTAATATGACGAGGCTCACGTTTTGATTCGTATGTTCTGCCTTCGGCTTTTGCGTTCTCTGCTTTCTCAGCTGCTAAAACATCTTCATCAAATCCCGGTAGCGTTTCATAACTTAAAGTTGTTTGTGCTTTAGATGCGATATCAATGAAAATCACATCTGAGCTAGATGGTTTCGAATCAGCTACGCGACGACGAGCAGGTACTGCTTCAATGTCACCGTTTTGTGACACATAATTAGGCATAATGTCAGTATCAGCGCGCCATGGTGTGCTCTTTGTCACAACGGCGATAAGTTTATCGCCTTCTGGAGAAAGGCTTGCTTCGACAAGGCGGTTACCTTTACCTAGATAAAATTGGTTAGACGCAATTGTGTCATTTTCAGCATTTAATTGCTCTTTGCGCTGTTCTTTATCTAGTGCGTTTTTATGTGTTAGCTTTACAAAATCAATCAGCTTGTGTTGCTCTTTGGCAATGTATGTTGATGGCTCTTGCGTGCCTTTAGGTTTGTCAGCTAGATGTAATTTCACAAGCTCTTTAGTAAGACCTGAATTAATATCAACGCTAAAGAAGCTATTACCTGTGCGATAAGCTAATTCACCAGAATTTAAAAACTGTAAAGAGCGTGCTCTATCAGAATTTTGTGTTAGCTGTTTGATTGCGCCCGTTTTGATGTTCTTAACAAATACATTGCCTTCAAACGTATAGGCTTGCACTGCACCGTATTGTGAATAGACTGCGTTTTTAGTACCAACCGTATGAAGTTGGTTTAACACAACTTGCGTAGGCGCTTTACCAGCTGTAACAGCAAACGTATCGCGTAATTCATTACCCGCTTGCTTGCGGTTGAAAATCACAGTTTGGCTATCTGAAGCCCAAAATGCGCGCTCAGGTTGACGACCCAACCAATCAGGGTGTGCCATGGCTTGCTTTAATGTGATGTTCTCACCACCAAAATCTAAAGGCGTTGCCACAACAGGTGCGAAGTTTGAAGTAGGCTCAGCCTTTACAGCGTCAGTAGATGTGGTTGTTTGACAACCGGTTAAGAACAGGCTCGCTGCGACCGCAGCTGAAATTAGAGAGTGTTTGATCATAGTTATTCTTCAACTTGTTAGACTAGGTCAATTTAAGCAAATGCGGCGATAGAATACGAATAATTTTAGATAAAATAACAATAATTAAGGAAGTGCGAAATTTTTAGAGTAAAACCTTGAGGTTTCTGAACATAAAAAAGGCCAGCATAGGATGCTGGCCAAATACTCTCTGCGCTCACATAGTCGTTGATGAACAACGATTATGAAATGAGGCCTATCCGCGCCTCATTACCTAAGACTAGTCCATATTTGAAAAGTTCCAAGAAATTTATATTAATTTATCACCCCATCGATTATCAGGAGTAAAATGACTGAACTGACAATGACCCAAAGTAAAGTAGCCATTGCCATAGGGCGCCAACCTGTTTGTTTTAACATAGCCAGAGACACACTTGATCCGACCAAAAATAAACAGGCATAGAGTACATGTTTTGCTCCTGCATAGCCCAATTGCCAAAAAGTCGAATATTCAGGGAAGTACGTATTAATAAATGCAGCCAATAAAAAACCGACAATAAAAAGTGGAATACTCGCCTTTTCTTCGCTTTTCCAAAATACGCCAGCTAATGCAGTGTAAGGAATGATCCACATTGCGCGAGTGAGCTTGATTGTCGTTGCAATACCAACTGCGATTGGACCGTATGTTGAAGCAGTCGCAACCACACTGCTCGTATCATGGATCGCGAGGGCTGCCCAGATCGCAAATTGTTCTTGGGTTAACTCAAAGTAATGCCCGATTGCAGGAAAAATCAACAAAGCTAAACCATTTAATAAAAATACGATGGCCAATGACACCGCAATCTCATGCTGTTTTGCCTTGATCACTGGCGCCATTGCTGCAATTGCGCTACCACCACAGATGGCAGTACCAAAAGACAATAATACACTGGTGTTTTTATTTACCTTAAAGAGCTGACCTAATATTTCACCAAGCCCTATTATCGCAGTAATACTCACAATCGTTAGAACAAATGAACTTCGCCCGACTTCAAGTACATCATTAAAATCGACATTAAATCCTAGTCCTATCACAGCTAATTTTAATAACCATTTACTGGCTTGAGTGCTTAAAGACATGTACGGGTTTGTAAAAATCAGAGTGAAAGCGAGACCGAGAATAAGAGAAAATGCAGGGCCAATAAACCCAGTAAGGCAAAGTACAAATAACCCAATAAACGAAAACTGTTTAATAGACTGACTAGTCACTTTGCAAATGCCTTAATTAGTTTATTGAATTCCAATAACTTGAGTCAAAAAAGCCGAGTTAAACTCGACTTTTTTACTACAGTGCTTTTAACTGCTCAGCAGTTGCCTGAACACCAGGATAATCTTGCTCTGGCAGCACTTTTGCCAAGTCAGCCAGTTTATCACCAAGTTCAGATAAGCTATCAGCTGAAACGTTAATATGACCCACCTTACGGCCTGGTTTTGCAGATTTGCCGTACCAGTGACTGGTTGTGTCAGCAACAGCCAAAACTGCTTTTGGAATAGCAGCTTGCCCTAGTACGTTGATCATCGCAGTTGGGCGATTCAAAACCGTTGAACCGAGTGGTAGGCCTGTAACGGCACGCATATGGTTTTCGAATTGGCTGACATGACACCCCTGTTGAGTCCAATGACCTGAGTTATGTACACGTGGTGCAATTTCATTGACCAATAAAGTGCCATCGACATCGAAAAACTCAATGGCTAATACGCCGACATACTCTAGTGCATTGGCGATAGCGGTAAACGCAGACTCTGCTTGCGCTTGAATTGCATTTTTCTCTTTACCCGCGATTGAAAGCGTTAATACCCCATTGGTATGTTGGTTTTCAGTCAGTGGGTAAATCGCTGTTTCACCATTTTTTGAACGAACACCTATGATGGAAACTTCGCGATCAAATGGGATCATTTTTTCTGCAATAATTTGATGAGATGCATCTTTCGCTAAAAACTCGGACATCTCTTCCCAAATTTGCTCAACATCATCCAGAGATTTTACACGCCACTGACCTTTGCCGTCATAACCTGCTTGACAAGTTTTGATTACCAAAGGAATTGCCAATTCATCAATTGAATCTAGCAAGTGCTGTTTTTCAGTAATAATTTTATAAGGTGCGCATGCAACTTTTGCAGCATCTAGAAGCGCTTTTTCTTTCGCTCTATCTCCGCCCGTTGCTATGGCTTCAGTACCTGGATAAAACTTACCACTTTCATCACATAACTTTAGAATATCTAAAGGAATATGCTCAAACTCAGCAGTAATAGCGTCTGCAGAATCAATGGCTTGTTGTAATGACTGATCAACTGTTAAAAACGTAACAGGATCGATGACTTTTTCAGAGCCAACATCGTAAGCTGTAACATGAATGTCTAAGTTCTTAGATGACAAGCTCATCATTCGCGCAAGTTGCCCTGCGCCAAGGACTAAAACGTTCATATTACTCAGCAGGATTTGGGTTAGCTAAAATTGTTTCTGTTTGTTCTTTACGGAAAGCTTCAACTTTTGCAAAGATTTCTGGTTGTTGACAACCTAAAATCTGAGCAGCAAGTAAGCCCGCGTTAGCCGCACCCGCATCACCAATTGCCAATGTACCAACCGCTACACCTTTTGGCATCTGGCAAATTGAAAGCAATGAGTCAACACCGTTTAGTGTTTTTGATTTAACTGGTACACCCAGAACTGGTAAGCTTGTGAAAGCTGCCGCCATACCTGGAAGGTGTGCAGCACCACCAGCACCAGCAATGATAATTTTGATACCACGATCAGCTGCGCTTGACGCGTAATCAGCCAGAAGTTGAGGTGTACGGTGAGCCGAAACTACTTTTGTTTCATAGTCGATGCCAAACTTGTCCAGCATGTCTGCTGCATGTTGCATAGTAGGCCAGTCTGATTTTGAGCCCATGATAATGCCAACCGTCATAATAAATCCTCAGAAGTTTTGAACGATAGAAAAACAAACTGCAGGCTCTTATTGGGGGTAAGCCTGCAGTTTCTATGTGGGTATTATACCTATCTAGTTAGGTAATACCATTGAAAAGTACCATTGTATAAAGCGGTTAGTTAGCCGCCTCTTGTTGTGCAAGGTACTCGTCATATGTGCCTTTAAAGTCGATAACTTTACCGTCTTTAATTTCCCAAATACGGGTTGCAAGTGATGATACAAACTGACGGTCATGTGACACAAACAACAAGGTACCTTCATATTGCTCAAGTGCTAAGTTAAGTGCTTCGATTGATTCCATGTCCATGTGGTTTGTAGGCTCGTCCATCAACAAAATATTATGTTTGTGCATCATTAACTTGCCAAACAACATACGACCTTGCTCTCCACCTGATAGAACTTTTACTGACTTTTTGATGTCATTTTGTGAAAACAGCATACGGCCTAAGAAACCACGAACCACTTGCTCGTCGTCACCTTCTTGTTGCCATTGCTCCATCCACTGAAATACAGTTTGGTCTTTTTCAAACTCATCAGCATGGTCTTGTGCATAGTAACCAATGTTCGAATTCTCAGACCATTTAAACTCACCTGTTTTAGGCGCTAAACGACCCGCTAAAGTGTGTAGTAACGTTGATTTACCCACACCATTCTCACCTATGATAGCGATACGCTCACCCACTTCAACTAAGCCTTCTAAGCCTGAGAATAAAGTGCTGTCATAACCCTGTGACACATTGGTAATTTCAAGCGCATTTCTGAAAAGCTGTTTACTTTGTTCAAAACGAATGAAAGGCGATTGACGAGACGATGCTTTAACTTCATCAAGTTGAATTTTATCAATCTGTTTTGCACGAGATGTGGCTTGTTTTGCTTTTGAAGCATTTGCCGAGAAACGAGATACGAATTGTTGAAGTTCTGCAATTTGCGCTTTCTTCTTAGCATTCTCATTTAATAGCTTTTCACGTGCTTGAGTCGCAGCGAACATATACTCGTCATAGTTGCCTGGATAGACACGTAATTCACCGTAGTCGATGTCAGCCATATGCGTACAAACAGAGTTTAAGAAGTGACGGTCGTGGGAAATAATTAACATGGTGCAATCACGCTGGTTAAGGACTTCTTCTAACCATTTGATTGTATAAATGTCCAAGTTGTTGGTTGGTTCATCTAGTAGCATGATATCAGGATCTGCAAACAGCACCTGAGCAAGAAGAACACGTAACTTGAAGCCCGGTGCAACTTCTGACATTAAGCCATAATGTTGTTCAGTACCAATACCAACACCTAAAAGTAACTCACCTGCTTTTGCTTCAGCCGAGTAACCGTCCATTTCTGCAAATTGCGTTTCAAGATCGGCCACTTTCATACCATCTTCTTCACTCATTTCTGGTAAAGAATAGATACGGTCACGTTCAGCTTTAATTTCCCACAGCTCTTTATGACCCATAATAACCGTATCAATGACTGTGTATTGCTCGTAAGCAAACTGATCCTGATTAAGCTTCGCTAAACGAATATTTGGAGCTACACTCACGTTACCCGCAGAAGGCTCAAGCTCAGAACCTAATATCTTCATGAATGTAGATTTACCACATCCATTGGCACCGATTAGACCGTAGCGATTTCCATCACCAAATTTAACAGAAATGTTTTCAAAAAGTGGTTTTGCACCAAACTGCATGGTGACATTAGATACGTTTAAAATAACGAGCTCCAAATAGCATATAAAATAAAACTTGTACTATTTTAAACTAAAGGTTTTTTGAGAGCCACCAGAGAGTGGCTAAGAATAGAAACTAATGTACGAACACGTTAAAAATATAATTCCAATCCTTTTGATACTTTTGTAACTTTTCAATGATGCTTGGTGTGATTTCGGTACCAGCAGTTAAAATCACCGCACCTTGTTTGTTCAATAAATCCTGTGTTAAGTGCATACCTGTTTCTAAACAACTTACTCCCACACATACGTCAATATCATGATTTTCAAATACTTTGCCGCTAGACAGTAATTCGAAATACACATCTAGGATATGTGGGTCATAAAACTCAGTTTCCAAGGTTTTCATGGTTAGCATAGCTTGATCTTGCTGCATCTTCTCACCAGTAATACGACCAATTAATAACTTGTCATAATCATTTACTATGGTGAGAATACGACTGATAGTCGGTATGTTGTCTGCGATTAAATGCTCTGGTAGCCCGGTGCCATTATAGTGCTCGTATTGGTGCAAAATACCTTTGCCTATAATTTGCAAATTAGGCAGCTTTTGAAGGATTTCAGCACCTTTGATGGCATTTTGCTGCTTTGCTATAAGTTGTTCTTTCGTCAATTCATTTTCAGTGCACTTAACAAGCTCATCTGGTAAAGACACTTTGCCAATTTCATGCATCAGTCCAGCTAAATAGGCTTGAGTAATAAGTGGCTTTTCTAACCCTAGGTGCTTGGCAACTAAACGGCAATGCGATGCTACGCGCTTTATGTGCCCATCATCACTGCCTGTTGTGTCTTCAATGATTAGGTTGATCATCTCGATGACGTCATGAAACAGTTTGCGCTGCTTTTGATTAACGTTTTTTAGTTTATCAGTAAGTTGAGAGAGTGATGAAGTTCGAGCCTGAACTTTACTTTCTAGTTCATCGTTGTAACTTTGTAATTGTTTATTTTTTTCTTCCAGCTCATTTTGCAAACGAATTACAGACTGCTTCAATTGATACTGTTCACAAGCCTGCATGACAATTTCTTTTAAATCGTCATTGCGCCAAGGCTTGCTGACATAGTTTGAAATCTTGCCTTCATTTATTGCTAAAGCAGTTGAGTCGATGTCTGAGTAGCCCGTTAAAAGAATACGAGCTGTATTTGGATTAATAATAAAAGCCTGAGCAAGCAGCTCTGCACCACTCATCAATGGCATTTTCATGTCTGAAATAATAACCGCAAACTCTTGCTGTTTTAAAACTTCTACAGCTTCAAGTGGTTTATCACACACAGTCACTTCAAACTCCTTTCTAAACAGGCGTTTTAAAGCGTTAAGTACTTGTGTCTCATCATCCACAATTAAAATTGGCAACTTATCAGACATTCAATAAAACCTTATGTTTCTACAAATGATTTTAAAACATTGCGTTATGTAAAAAGTGACACTATTTTAGAAATATATCAACCTCATAACGCGAAATGTGGAGATTTATATGAAAGGCAGTGTTTTCAACGCGCTACAAGAGTTTGTAGAAAATAATCATGGCTTAGAAGCATGGGACACCATGTTAAATACACTCGACCTTCCCTCTCAAGGGATCTACACATCTTCTATTAAATACGATGACAGCGAATTGTTCAGCATCGTAACCTATTATTGTGAAGCATTAAACGTACCAGCCCCAGATTTACTTAGGACGTTTGGTGAGTTTTTATTTAAGAAACTCATGCCTATGGCACCCAGTGAGGCAAAACGAGCGCCATCACTTCATGCGTTTTTATACATGGTTGACAATTTAATTCACATCGAGGTAAAAAAATTCTACGCAGATTCAAACTTACCGGAGATTGATTACAAAGACCAAAACGACCAGCACCTTACTATGATTTATCGCTCAGAGCGAAAACTATGTCATTTGTCAGAAGGCCTTATTTTAGGGGCTGCAAAACATTTCGGTGAAGAAGTATCGATTTCTCAATCTCAATGTTTACACGACGGTGATGAAGCCTGCCATATAGAAGTAAGGTTTCTATGAGTGAAGAAGCACAAAACAAAATAGACGTACTTGAACGCGCATTAAAAAGAGAGCGAGCAGCTAGAAAGCTCGCCGAAATGCAGCTTGAAAACTATACTCGAGAGCTATTAGAACAAGAAGTTTTAAATGATGAAACGCGTATGGAAGTCGAAAATCAACAAACTCAACTGTCTTTTTTAACTGGCCTATTAGCTGAAACCTGGAGCAAACCAACGCTAAATAAGATTGTTGAAAACTACTTAGAAAGAACCTGTGCGTTTTTATCAAAACCAGATAATTTATTTATTGAGCTTGATAATCTATGTAATTACGGTCAATTTCAATACTATACTCAATCTAGTACCGAATCTGAAATCAATGAGCACTTGCAACTGTTAAAGTCATTTCTTGCTCAACTTGATAGAGAAAAGGTATTCGATTTGTTACTGCAAGAACAAGAAACACAACTCATAGACACCAATGACATAAGTAACGAAGCGGTAGGCTTTTATCAATTTTGCGTGATGGTGCCGCTATATACACTCACACTCGAAGATAAAAAAACGGTTGGTGTTGCAGTTTTACTCTACGAAGACCAACAAGATATCAATATCACCAAGCTGCAAACCCTTGAATCTTCAAGAAGCATGCTTTCTATCGCCATAGAAAGAAAGAGAGCTGAAGAGGAACTTCAACAGCAACTTATGAACCTTGAAGAAACAAACAAAGTTTTAGAACAAACACAATTGCAACTGGTTGGGCAAGAAAAGCTCGCATCATTAGGTTACTTAGCCGCAGGTGTTGCCCATGAAATTAACAATCCGGTAGGCTTTGTAATAAGTAACCTCGATACCATGGCTGACTATATCAAAGATATTAAATCTGCTTTGCAGCCGCTTACTGATGAGCCTTCGAATACCTCGCTGTCAACTTTAAATAAAAATTACGAAGAATATGAGTTGCCATTTTTGTTTAAAGACAGTGATGAAATTTTAAAATCTTCAGTCGAAGGCTTAGAGCGAGTCAAAGCCATTGTGGCTGATTTGAGTACTTTCTCCCGGATGGACAACGATGAATTAGAGCCTATTGATGTAACTAAAGTCATCAATAAATCTCTTAATATGGTAAGCAATGAATTCAAATATAAACACCATATCGAAACGGACCTGTTAGAAAGCGCCACGATTTTAGGAATAGAAAGTAAATTACAACAAGTCTTTGTTAATCTGTTCGTAAACGCAAAACAAGCTATGGCTGAGGGTGGTACCTTGTTCGTACGATGTTATAGAGAGCGTACAAAAATCATTGTTCGAGTAAAAGATGAAGGTAAAGGCATTTCTCGAGAAAACCTAAAAGAGATTTTTACTCCTTTTTTCACTACTAAAGCGCCCGGTGAAGGGACTGGTTTAGGTTTGTCTATTTCATACAGTATTTTGCAGCAACATAATGCAAAAGTTGAAGTATTGAGTGAGCCGGATAAGGGCACCGAATTTGTGATCTCATTCTTCGAATTTTTCTAATTAAAATTCAGATTATTCGTAATTAAATAAAAAACCAAAAATAAAAAGTGATATCTATTGAGATATCACTTTTTACATTAAAATTAAACTTGCCTTAAACCACGCGCTTACAAGTTAATTGCAAAAAGATCGGTTAGTGCCTTATAAATTTTCAATTTTGCTTTGCTTTTTGCAAATGGCGTGACAGCAAGTAAAGGCGCATCAATACGTGCTTTCAAGCTTTCAAGGTTGGCATCAAACTCTGACATATCTGGGTCAATTTCATTTGCAATCCAGCCCACACATTTCACCCCTTGGGCTTTTAGCGCTTCAATTGTAAGCAGCGTATGATTCAAACAGCCTAACTTCATACCAACAACTAAAATGACTGGGATTTCTCGGGCTTTTACCCAATCAGACAAATATTCCGTGTCATTAATTGGTAAATACCAGCCACCAGCACCTTCTACAAGAGTAAACTCGGCACCGACGGATAGAATCTCTTTATAATGATGATTAAGTTCTATTTGTGTAATTACTTTGTTTGCACGTTGCGCTGCAATATGAGGCGCGATTGGCGGCTCAAAACAAATTGGATTTATTTGCTCATATTTAGCATGGACATTCGAGGACTCCATAATGTTTAAAGCGTCTTCATTGACTAACTGGCCAAATGCTTCTTCAGCTCCGGCTGCAATAGGCTTAAAACCAATCGCCGAGCGCTTATGTTGAGTCAAGAACTTGAGTAATAAACAAGTAACATGGGTTTTACCGACTTCAGTATCGGTCCCTGTGATAAAAAATGAATTCATTATTTCGTTAACTCCAAAATACCGACTTGGTAGCTAATAACAGCTTTACCGACTCGTAATGGAAAAGCTGACAGTAGATTTTTATAAGCCGCTTTGCCCAACAGACCTTGCTCTTTTTGACAGTCAGTCAGATGATTTGCACCTATATTTTTCACTGATTTGATGGCATTGATTGGTTTGTCATAGTGATCTTGAAGACAGAGCTGATTTGAGTACACCACTTTGAATCCAACACTTTGTGCAATTTTGATTAACTGAGTTAGATTCAAAAAATCATTAATGTGTTGTTTATCGTCCACAGCTTTCCATGCCTGAGCTATTTCAGACAATGAACCATCTAAAACCGTCGAGAGTAAAATTTGAGAGCCTGCTTTACTCGCAGAATAAAGTGATTTAAATAAACCTTCAGGATCGGCGCTCCATTGGATTGCAAAATTTGAAAATACAGCATCGAATACGTTGTCTGTAAAAGGCAGTTTATCCATATCCGCACAAACACGACTTACATTATTTTCTGGATGTGTTTCAGCCAACATGCCCAAACTCAGATCCATCGCAACCAGACAGTCACTATGATGTTTAAGTTTATGCTGATGCAATAAAGGACCAGCACCAAGATCGAGCATCACATGGCCGTGTTTATTTAATCTTGAAAATAACAATTCGGCAGCCAACTTTTGTACATGTGCATGTTGCTTGTATTGCCCTGCGGCTTTTGAAAACTGCTTCGCCGTTGACAGTTTATCGGGTGTTGCAATCATATTGACACCTTTAAAGCTTTTACAAGCTTTTCAATATCATCATGAGTATGTGCTGCGGTGATTGTGATCCTGAGTCGGGCAGTATTATGTGGCACTGTTGGTGGACGAATAGCTGTTAGCCAAATCCCCTGCTCTTTAAGCTTAGCTTGCGCATTTAATGCATTTTCAGCGCTGCCTAACACAACCGGCTGTATCGCTGTCTCTGACGACATTACGGGAATGTTTGCATCGGCACAAAGCTGCTTGAATAACGCAATATTATTAAACAAGTGCTGTCTCTGATCACTCGCGTCAAGTACACGTAAAAACTGCTGCTCTGCAGCTTGAACCATGAGCGGAGACATAGACGTCGAGTAAATATAATCACGATTAAACTGAAGTAAAAAGTCGATGACTGATTTACTTGCTAAAACAGCTGCGCCTTGACACGCCATTGCCTTACCAAATGTGATCACCAGAATTTCAGGCTTGCAACCTTGACCAACACTTCCCAGGCCATGTTCGCCCAATACACCAAAGCTGTGTGCATCATCTAACATAAGCCAAGCATTATGTTGTTGCTTTAGTTCTTCAAGTTGCTGCAGTGGCGCACAGTCTCCATCCATTGAAAACACGCCTTCACTAATAATTAACTTATTAGCAGCTTTACTTTTTTCTAATCGCAGACGTAGATGCCCCATGTCATTATGATTGAAACGGATATGCTTGGCATCAGATTGCAAAGCCCCATCAATTAAGCTGGCATGGTTAAGTTTGTCTTGGAAAATGGCAGAATCAAGCGCGGCTTTTGAGCCTGAGCTTTGCGAAAAAAGAGACTTGATTACACTGCTGTTTGCACTAAAGCCTGTACTAAACAGTATAGCGGACTCGTAACCAAGGTGTTTGCACAGTAAGGTTTCAAAATCTTTATGGCACCGCTGGTATCCTGTAACAAGTGCCGATGAGCGGCTACCTGTTAGTCCACCTTGTAACTCTAATTTAGACCCTAAACCAAGATAATCATTACTGGCAAAATTTAAATATTGCTTACCATCTTTATTTGTTAAGAAGCGTGCATCACTTGAATCAGCAATCAGATTACGAGCACGCAACAAAGACTCAACTCGTCTTTGTTGCAGCGCTACTTGTATAAATTCAAAAGCCATTCACTATGCTTCGTAAAATAGCTCTGAAGTAGCTTTATCAGCAATTTTTGAACTTAAAGACGCTTCGTATGCTTCATCAGAATAGTCTTGACGCTTCTCTGGGTTCATACCTAGTTTTTTAAGTAAGTTCATATCAGCATCGGCTTCTGGGTTTTCCGTAGTCAGTAACTTATCACCGTAGAAAATTGAGTTAGCGCCAGCGAAGAAACACATTGATTGCATTTGCTCATTCATTGCAGTTCTACCAGCTGACAGACGCACATAACTGTGCGGCATCATAATACGTGCAGTAGCAATAGTTCGAATAAATTCAAAATGGTCTAGATCTTCAACATCTTCAAGTGGTGTGCCTTTAACTTTTACAAGCATGTTAATCGGAACGCTTTCAGGTTGTTTTGGTAAGTTTGCAAGTTGCATTAATAAACCATAACGGTCACCCGCTTGCTCACCCATGCCAACAATACCACCTGAACATACTTTCATGCCTGCATCACGAACATTGTCTAATGTATCTAATCTGTCTTGATAAGTACGTGTTGTGATTATTTGCTGATAATATTCAGGCGAAGTATCAAGGTTATGATTATAGTAATCAAGACCTGCATCTCTAAGGGCGTGTGCTTTTTCATTATCAAGCATACCCAAGGTCATACATGTCTCTAGCCCAAGCTCCTTTACTTCACGAACCATTTTAGAAATATAAGGCATATCTCTGTCTTTTGGGTCAGACCATGCAGCGCCCATACAGAAACGTGTTGCGCCTTTCGATCGGGCTAATCTCGCTTGCTCTACTACTTTTTCTACTTCCATTAGACGTTCACGATCTAAGCCTGTTTTATAGTGCGCTGATTGTGGGCAATATTTGCAGTCTTCAGGGCACGCACCCGTTTTAATTGAAAGTAAGGTCGAGATTTGTACTTCGTTTGGGTTAAAGTTCTCACGGTGAATACTTGCCGCTTTAAATAGCAAGTCGTTAAACGGCATGTTAAATAGTGCTTTTACTTCTTCGTAAGTCCAATCGTGACGAACTGTAGCCATAGTCTGTACTCTTTTTATTCTTCGCCTGTCTATTAATTAGGCGTTTGATTTGACGGTGATTGGCTTAGTCTACTGAGTGTCGTAGTATTGTCAACGTCACAGCAAAGCTAAAGGTTTACAAGTGAGCAATAATCACCCTATAGATATCAAATTCGATAAAGAGCATATTTGGCACCCCTATACGTCTATAGGTGATCCGTTACCTGTATATGGTGTTACACATACTGATAAGAACAAACTTTATCTTGATGATGGCACTGAGCTCATAGATGGCATGGCTTCTTGGTGGAGTGCTATTCATGGCTATAATCCCCCCAAAATAGTCTCAGCAATACAAAATCAAGCACAAACAATGTGTCACGTTATGTTCGGTGGTATCACACATGCTCCAGCAGTTGAGCTATGTAAAAAGCTGGTTGCAATAAGTCCTGAGCCTTTACAAAAAGTGTTTTTAGCCGACAGCGGCTCTGTAAGCGTTGAAGTTGCTATCAAAATGGCATTGCAATATTGGATAAGCAAAGGTGAAACCACTAAAACAAAGCTCATGACCGCCAAAAAAGGCTATCACGGTGATACCTTTGCTGCGATGAGTGTCTGTGATCCAGTAAATTCGATGCACAGTATGTATCAGGGCTTCTTACCTGAACATATCTTTGTCGAAGCACCAAAAGCAGGTTTTTACGATAACGAAAATAAAGCCGAACTTGCAGCGTTAGAACATGCGTTTGAACAACATAGCAATGAAGTCGCCGCTTTTATTATCGAACCCATTGTACAAAACGCTGGTGGTATGAACTTTTATCATCCGTCTTATCTCAAAAAGCTCAGAGCACTGTGTGATAAATATCGTGTACTCCTCATTTTAGATGAAATTGCTACCGGCTTTGGTAGAACAGGAAAAATGTTTGCTTGTGAACACGCAAACATCAGCCCAGATATTATGTGTATTGGTAAAGCATTGACTGGTGGTGCGATGACGCTTTCTGCGACATTGTCAACAGAAGACGTCGCTGTCGGGATCAGTCAAGGTGAAGCTGGCGTATTAATGCACGGACCAACGTTTATGGGGAATCCCCTTGCCTGCTCTGCGGCTAATGCAAGTTTAGAGCTGTTATATGAAAACGATTGGCTTTCACAAATTGATCGTATTGAACAGACAATGAATACTTACCTATCTCAATGTTCGCAATTAGAAGCTGTAGAAGATGTAAGAGTGTTGGGTGGTATTGGTGTCGTTCAAGTAAATCGTGCCGTAGATGTTGCTAAGATTCAAAAGTATTTTATTAGAGAACATAAGGTTTGGATCAGACCGTTTGGCAAGCTCATATATATAATGCCACCTTATATTAGCTCAGATAGCGACATTATGGCTTTATGCTCTGCAATTTACCAAGCTGTCAGCACAGAAAAATACTAAAGCTCATAATCAAAAACTTAGCGTTATTTGTTCGAACTGATACAAATAACGCTGAAACATAGCTATTAATTTGTTAGACTACTGCGCTTTATGTAATTAGAAGTAGAGTAAACTAACATATGCAGCAAACCGTCCAATTGCAGCCAGCAGAAGCTTATGTACCACCTAAATTCAATGTTTATCAACACCGTCAGATAGATAAGATTGAACAACTGCATCAACTTCCTGAGCATTTACGCTTTGAGATGCGCGTTGTCGCCAATGTTTTTCCTTTCCGTGTTAATAATTACGTGATTGAAGAGCTAATTGATTGGGATAAAGTTCCGAATGATCCGGTATTCCAATTAACTTTCCCACAGCGTGGCATGCTTGATGATGAGTCATATGAGCAGATGGCTGCGCTATTAAAACGAGAACATACCCCAGAAGAAGTTTTTGAATTGGCAACACAACTTCGTCAAAAGTTGAACCCGCACCCTGCCGGACAGATGGATAAGAATGTACCAACTTTTGAAGGCGAGCAAGTTGAAGGTATCCAACATAAATACAAAGAAACCGTGTTGTTCTTCCCTGCTCAAGGTCAATATTGCCACTCTTACTGTACTTTCTGTTTCCGTTGGGCGCAGTTTGTAGGTAAAGCAACGCGTTTTAACAATAACGATGAAGAATTACTGCACAATTACCTTGCATCACACACTGAAGTAACCGACCTACTAATGACAGGCGGCGACCCTATGGTTATGCGTACTGTAAAGTTACGTAAGTACCTAGAGGCACTTAAAGAGCCGCGCTTTGATCACATCAAGACTATTCGTATTGGTACTAAGTCTTTAACATTCTGGCCATTCCGTTACGTTACAGATCCAGATGCGCAAGACCTATTAGCTTTATTAAAGGAGCTTGTAGATGCAGGCAAACATGTTTCAATTATGGCGCACGTTAACCATAAGCAAGAATTACGTACAGATATTAGCCGTGAAGCTATAAAGCTTATTCGTAAAACAGGCGCACAGATCCGTACACAAGCTCCACTATTAAACAACTTAAACGTTGATTCAGATATGTGGGCTGAGATGTGGAAAGAACAAACTCAAATGGGCATGATCCCTTACTATATGTTCATTGAGCGTGATACTGGTGCTAAGCGCTACTTCGAATTACCACTTTATAAAACGTGGGAAATTTTCCGTGATGCTTACAAACAAGTTTCTGGTGTGAGTAGAACAGTACGTGGCCCTTCTATGAGTGCTGGTCCTGGTAAAGTTGAAGTGTCAGGTGTTACTGAAATTGCTGGTGAAAAAGTATTTGTACTTCGCTTTATCCAAGCGCGCAACCCTGAGTGGGTTCAGCGTCCATTCTTCGCAAAATACGATGAAGAAGCAACTTGGCTAGATGGACTAGTTCCTGCTTTCGGTGAAGAAAAGTTCTTCTGGCAAGAAGAATACGAAGCTATGTAAATAAGTTAAATATGAATTGCGTAGTTAACTACGCAATTCTTTTTCCACTCCTACCCGTCAATTCAATACCACTTTTCTGAACCATAAACTATGATTTAAATAGTTAATTAGGTTGGAGTTATGGTATGCCAATATCATTAACCAATGAAGAAAAGGCAATTCTTAGAAGTGTTTCAATTCCACCAAGGCCTGAAGCGCTCATAAAGTTTTCTGAAGAAACTAAAAAAACAGAGCCAAACATTTCTCGTGTATCTGAAATACTACAAGAAGATGTTGGGATCTGTGCAGCAATACTTCAAGTCGTCAATTCAAGCGCTTTTCGACGCGCAAAAGAAATAGAATCAATCGATCAAGCGATTATGATCTTAGGCTTGAAGAGATTAGTCCCCTTAGTTAAAGCCGTCGCAGTTAAAGCTGCTGTTGGTACAGATCCAACTATGGCTAAATTTTGGGATGTGCAAACCGATATAGCCCATATTGCCAGTATAGTTGCAGTTAAACTCGAAAAACCTGCATTGTCTAATCACGCTTATATGCTTGCGCTTTTTCATGGCGTCGGTGTGGCAATTTTAAATCAACATTTTGACGATTTTGAAGAAGTGATGTCTTTTGCAGGCGAAAACAATTGGGATGACGCAGCTAAATTACAGTTTGATAAATACCAAACTAATCATGCGACCATTGGTGCTTTACTAGCGCAGCAATGGCGCTTACCAAAAGTCATGATTAACATTATTTACTACCAACATGACATCGATGGCTTATTTCAATCAGAAGAGTTAGACAAAATTGGGTTAGATTTACTGTGTATTCTCAAACTTTCGAGACACTGTGCTTTTTTAAAAGACAAACCAAGCGAAGTAAATACTGAATGGAGAAACATCATGGATGACGTGATAGATCATCTAGACATGGAAGAAGAGCAGTTATTTAGTATTATCGAAGAAATTACAGATGAGATATGAGGGCAACAAAGCCCTCATTACATAAATGCTATTTAAAACCTTTAAGCATATTTTCACATACAACTGGTGTAGGTCTGTGATTATCATCAACAGCAACAAAGGTAAAGCTACCAGAAATAGCTAAGTGTTTATCATCTTTATGCATACGCTCTAAGAAGATATTAACATCCACTTTTAAACTGGTATTACCAACATGAGATACAGTCGCTACTAATTCAGCGAAAGTGCCCGCCGGAATAGCTTCTTTAAAATCTACTCTATCTGAAGAAATAGTAACTAAAGGCTTTCGACAAAAACGTGTTGCGGCGATAAATGCAACTTCATCCATCCAAGCCAGCGCATCACCACCAAATAAAGTATTGTGGTGATTTGTGCGTCCAGGAAAAACAGTCTTAGTTACAGACGTAATAGACTCTTTAATGCGTTGCTCAATCAAGGCTTGTTTTTCAATATCATTCATTTAAGTTACTACTTCGTATTTGCTAGTTTATCTGTCATTAATAGTGCTGGGTCAAGACGTTCATTGAACCAGTTGAAACGCCAATCTAAATGCGGGCCAGTTACACGGCCTGTGGCACCTATATCAGCAAAATGGTCACCGACTTTAACCTTATCACCCACGTTTACGTGTATTTTATTAAGGTGGATATAGGTTGAAGTAATGCCATGACCATGGTCGATGATCACAGTACCGCCGCTATAATATAGATCAGGATCAGCCATCACGACTTTACCCGCAAGCGGCGCCCAAACTGGCGTGCCCGTTTTATTGGCAATGTCTAAACCAAAATGTGGGTTTCTTGGTTTGCCATTAAAGAAGCGCTGACTGCCATAAACACCTGAAATGCGGCCTTTGGCTGGACGTAAAACGGTGTCTTTGAAATAAGTAAAGTTAGACTCACCAGCTCGCGCAGCTCGCACACGCTTTGCGTCATCTTTGATACGAGCAAGTACAGAGTCAGGTGGTGAAACGTACTTCTTTTCAACACCCGTTATACGATCGATTTTATATTCGCGCTTCGTGATCACAATGTCTTGTTTATGTTGCTTTCCTGCTTGGTCAACCCAAGTTAGCGTATGTTTTGTATCTGCATCTCGACCGAAACCGAAAACAAACTCACCGTCTTTAGTTATTTTTAATGCTTTGCCATTAAAATACACAGAGTTAGGCTTGTCTAGCTTACCAATGATCATACCGCCTTGCGTTAAACTGCCTTTAAGTTCCAGTGCCATTGAACTAACACTGGCAGTCAAACCAACTAAAGCGAACAATGCGGCTTTAAGCATATGCAATGGCTCCTTTGCCTACGCCCTCAAATGCTTTTACTTTTACGGCATTGTCAGGGTGCGTTTTTTTAATTTCTGTTGCTAAGTAATCAGCAATGCACTCTACTGTTGTATCACAAGGTAAAAGATCACAACGCGCTTTACTGATTGCTAATTCGAAATAGCCCTGTGTAGACGTGTATGCAAAGGCATAATCATTGTCAAAGGCTTTAATATGTTTTAGTTCTGAGTTGGCGATTAAGTCTTCTTCAGATCCAAGGTAAATATCTTCCCATTTACGTGACCATTCTTTTTGGAGACGTGGCATAGGAATGTTATCGAGGCTAATACCAATCAACGAGCGGTGGCCGTGAACAATACGCTGGCAGTTACCATCATGCTTTTTCAAGCCATGGCTATAGTGGTAATAAAAACTAGACGTCTGCTCTGGGCGAAGTTCAATATCAATGTCTTTAACGTTTTCAGGCATCTTAGGCATAATTTGTTGCTTCAAGAACGCTATCACTGATTGTTCGTTCACTGTTTCAGCATCAATTAAGCAAATAGCTTGTTCTGGTGCATACATCGCAATGTGCTGTTCGTCACCGAATTGTGCATCTAACTTCACTTGTTCGTTTTCAATGCTGTATGTACCATTCAAACCTGCAGGTATTGCAAGCTTATGGTCGATTGTGTCATCGATAATCCGTTTAATCTGTTTTTTTACCAGTGCAAAATCTAAAACCATAGACTCATCATTCAAGTCTCCATGAAGTGTTAAGTCAGCAATCCAACTTTCACCTACCGGCCCTCTTTTATTACAAAAGTAAGAAAAATCAATCACAGTTAAAGCGTCTACGAATAAAATCATGTCGATCCAAAATGAACTAAGTTAACAAGAATCATTATAAAGAAATGTATTCTAAAAATCGCCCAAGTTGATGCAAGTTGTCATATAAAAATGCTTAAATGTTTAAAATATTAACAATAATCAACTGTTCAGAGTTGTTTGGCGTACATCTGTAAGCTAAAGTAGCCTGAATTTTTATTTTGAAGAAAAAGTATTAATACTATGGAACCAAAGAACAGCTACACAAAAGAAGAATTGATCCTATGTGGTCGTGGTGAAATGTTTGGTGAAGGCAACTGCCGTTTACCAAGTGACAACATGCTAATGATGGATCGCATCATTGAGATCAACGATAACGGTGGTGAATTTGGCAAAGGTCAAATTATTGCAGAGTTAGACATTGACCCTAGCCTTTGGTTCTTCGATTGTCATTTTAAAGGCGACCCAGTAATGCCTGGTTGTCTTGGTCTAGACGCAATGTGGCAGATCGTTGGCTTTTTCTTAGGTTGGTCTGGCGGCCCAGGGCTTGGTCGTGCACTAGGTGTAGGCGAAGTTAAATTTACAGGTCAAATCTTACCAACGGCTAAAAAAGTAACTTACCGTGTAGATATGAAGCGTGTAATTAAGCGTAAATTATTCATGGGTCTTGCTGACGGTACTGTTGAAGTAGATGGTCGCGTAATCTATGAAGCAAAAGATCTTAAAGTAGGTCTTTTCCAAGATACAAGCGCATTCTAATTAGATTTTCTAAATAGTTGCTCTAACAACAAAGCCCTCAGTTGAGGGCTTTGTTGTATTAAATTCTCTATAAATTAAGTTTTAAACATATTGCGGTCGTCTACGGCTTCTCGCCACCCGCCTAACCATTCTGATCTAGATTCTAATTGTTGATATGGACAAAGTTCTTTTGAGCGTCCTGCTAAACCTGCTTTGTATCCTTGGGAATGTGCTCTTTCTAATCGATCACGCTTTTGTCTCTTCATAGGTAAATCCTCACCTTTTGTTTATTAACACTGCAAAACATTGCAACATTTAATGAATAGTTAATAAAAGCGTAAAATTCAAATGTTGTTAGCCTTTACGCTCAAATTAAAATGATGCATGTTTTATAAAGTCTAATTTTGTAAATACGAGAACACGAAGACAATTAAAGAAATGACTTTAACGCTTCATAAAAGCAGGATTGGCCAACCCTTGAAACCTAATAAAACATATTCTTCATATAGCTGCAATATAATTTACATAATTAAAATTAACCCTAAGAAAAAAAGAATAATTTAGACAAGCAAAAGATAATATATAAAATTTGAATTTGATAAATCTATATATATGGATTAAGAATCTAAAATCAATGAAAATTCGCATTGTCATTTCACTGTAATTCTTTGACTAAATAAAGTGCATATTTATTAGGATCTTACAGACACAAAAAAGGCCGCTAAAAGCGACCTTAATCATTTGTACAGAAGTCTTATTTAATGGCTTCTAAACCGCCCATGTATTGACGTAATACTTTTGGTACCACGATTGAACCATCTGCTTGTTGATAGTTTTCTAAAATTGCTACTAACGTACGGCCAACAGCTAGACCAGAACCATTTAATGTGTGAAGTAGCTCAGGCTTCTTTTCACCTTGACGGCGAAAACGTGCTTGCATACGTCGTGCTTGGAAATCCCACATGTTTGAGCAAGATGAAATTTCACGGTACGTGTCTTGAGCCGGTAACCATACTTCTAGATCGTATGTTTTTGTTGCACCAAAGCCCATATCACCAGTACATAACACAACTTTTCTGTACGGTAGCTCTAATGCTTGTAAAATATATTCAGCGTGACCAGTTAGCTCTTCAAGCGCTGCCATTGAGTCTTCTGGTTTTACAAGTTGAACAAGTTCTACTTTATCAAACTGGTGTTGACGAATTAAACCACGTGTATCACGGCCGTAACTACCCGCTTCACTTCTGAAACAAGGCGTGTGTGCAGTCATTTTGATTGGAAGTTCTTTTTCATCAAAGATTTCATCACGTGCACAGTTTGTAAGCGGAACTTCAGCTGTTGGAATTAAGCTAAAACCTTCTTGCTCTTCACCATCGTCGTTGATTAAACCTTTAGTGTGGAATAAATCACCTGCGAACTTAGGTAACTGGCCTGTACCTAGCAAGCTGTCTTTGTTTACAAGGTAAGGTACGTACATTTCAGTGTAGCCATGCTTATCAGCGTGTGTATCAAGCATGAATTGAACTAGTGCACGGTGCATACGCGCAACACCACCACGCATTACAGTGAAGCGAGAGCCAGTTAGTTTAACACCCGCTTCAAAGTCTAAGCCTTTATCAAGCGCTTCACCTAAATCTACGTGATCTTTAACTTCAAAATCGTACTGTTTAGGTTCGCCCCACTTGATGATTTCAACGTTTTCACTTTCATCGCTGCCTGCAGGCACGTCTTCAGCCGGTAAGTTAGGTAAAGTTAAAGCGATATTATTTAGCTTAGCTAAAATTTCGTCTTGTTCGTTCTTAGCCGCTGTAAGTTGGTCACCTAAATTAGCAACAGCGTCTAGTAGTGGCTGAATATCTTCGCCTTTTGCTTTAGCTTGACCAATTGCTTTGGAGCGGCTATTTCTTTCGCTTTGTAATTCTTGTGTTTTTGTTTGAAGCGCTTTGCGTTGCTCTTCTAAAGCATTAATCGCATCAACATCAAGCTCAAAGCCACGTTTAGCTAGTCGAGCTGCTGCTTCAGCAATATCCTGACGTAAATATTTTGAATCTAACATTTTGCTTTTAACCTTTTTGCATGACTAAGTTAAGGCCTAACCAAGCCATAAAAATACATAACACCACATTTAAGGTGATATTGAGAATCATCTTCACAATTTGCCCTTGTTGAAGTAGTAACAAAGAGTCCATTGAGAATGTAGAGAAAGTTGTTAATGCACCTAAGAAACCAATCACAATAAGTGACTTATAAGGGCTTACCGCGAGTACTTGTTTTTCAAGTAAGCCAAATACAACTCCCAATAATAATGAACCGATTATATTAACGGTCAAAGTGCCAAATGGGAATCCCCTACCCAGCAGTTTAAGCATTGTATCACTAATAAAAAACCTTAAACACGCACCAAGTGCGCCTCCAAGCGCAATTGAGAGGTACATTTTAATCATTTGAATATCTTTTGTTCACACTCATTTGATTTAATGACTTTAAATATTCAAGCTTATCTTTGATCTGCTTTTCTAAGCCGCGTTCAGAGGGCACATAATATTGCCTATCTTTGATTTCTTCAGGAAAGTAGTTTTCTCCTGCGGCAAATGCCCCTTCTTCATTATGGGCATATCGATATTCATCACCATAACCTAGCTCTTTCATGAGCTTTGTCGGTGCGTTGCGTAGATGAACAGGTACTTGATAATCTGGGTCGGTTGCTGCATCTTGTTTAGCTTGATTAAATGCCATATAAACTGCGTTACTTTTTGCAGCACTGGCTAAATAGATAGTCGCCTGTGCAATGGCTCTCTCGCCTTCACTTGGCCCCACACGTTGAAAAATATCCCACGCATTTAATGCTACTTGCATCGCTCTTGGATCGGCATTGCCAATATCTTCGGTTGCGATGGCTAAAAGGCGTCTTGCAACATAGAGTGGGTCGCCACCACCGGCTAGGATTCTACAATACCAATAAAGCGCAGCATCTGGATCGCTCCCCCTAACTGATTTATGAAACGCTGAGATCAGATCGTAGAATAAATCTCCCCCTTTATCATATTTTGCAAAATGAGAAGGTAAAAGCTGACTAAGTACATCAGAAGTAATAACCATTTGGCCATCTTGATCAGATAGTTCAATAGCTTGTTCGAGTAGGTTCAAAGCTTTACGCGCATCGCCACTACTGACTCGTGCAATTTGCATAAATTGCGCATCTGAAATGGTTATTTGAAGCCTTGAAAGTGTCTCATCTTTAGTAATAGCGCGTTTTAATACCTGAACAAGTTCTTCATCGGTTAAAGCTTTTAAAGTGTAAACACGTGCCCGCGATAGAATCGCGTTATTCAAGGCGAAACTTGGGTTTTCAGTGGTGGCACCAATGAAAATAAAAGTGCCATCTTCAATGTGAGGTAAAAAAGCATCTTGTTGAGACTTATTAAATCTATGAACTTCGTCAACGAATAATAAAGTTCTTTGTCCCATACTGAGGTTTTGTTTAGCTTCTAGCACTGCTTCACGGATTTCTTTTACACCTGAAGTAACGGCAGATAAGTGCTGAATGCGCGCATTGGCATGGTTAGCAATTATTTCAGCAATGGTAGTTTTGCCAACGCCTGGCGGCCCCCAAACGATTAGACTATGTGCTCTGCCGGAAAGTATGGCTTTATATAAGGGTTTATCAGCGGCTAATATATGTGATTGGCCTATGTAGTCTTCTAACCGTGTTGGCCGCATTCTTGCGGCCAATGGCTTTACATCGTTGCCAAAATCAAATCCTAAATTACTCACAAAAACTATTCACTTTGTGTTTGGTCGTCAATTACAACATGTTCAGGAATGGTAAAATTAAACAGGTCACTATTTAAAGTATCGTTCAATTTGATGTCTGAAAATTTAAACTCAGTTGATTGACCTGATAAATCCACCACCAATATTTTTGAAAGTTGTTTGTCAGTATTAAACTGTAATTCTAACGACTCCACTTGAGAGTCGGTTGTCGATTTAGGGATAATTTTGTAATTATCTTTAGTCTTAGAAACCTGATACTTTTCCCATTGTGTTTTAGCATTTGTAGTTAATAAAACAAAAGGCGTTGTTTCGATCAGATTAAGACTGGCCATAATGGTCACTTGCTCTGCAAATTCATCGTAATAATAAGCACGATGTCCATCAGAAACCAACATAGTTGAGTCAGGCTCTTGTTGTTGCCAATGAATTTTTAAAGGCTGTGCTAGCGCTAAGTTACCCGAGCCAGTTTGTAATACTTCACCTTGCTCATCCGTTACTTTTTGATTAAAACTCGCTTTAAACGTCGTCATTTCAGAGAGCTTAGCTTTAAGTTCAATTGCAGCATCTGCAAATGCGGCTTGTGACAAAAACAGTGAAGACAAACCGATTAAACTTGATAATAGTGTTTTTTTCATCATTTAATTTACTCCCCCTTTAGGGACTAATACTTCTCGAGCACCATTGTGTCCTGGTGAACTTACGACACCTGACGCTTCCATTTGTTCAACTAAACGAGCAGCTCGGTTATAACCGACACGAAGCTTACGCTGCACACTCGAAACAGACACCTTGCCAGATTCAATGACAAAGTTAACGGCTTCGTCATAAAGTGGATCAGATTCGTCGTCGCCACCTTCAGGTGTTTCACCCGGTAATAAAATATCTTCAGTGGCATCACCACATAAGATTTCTTCGATATAATTTGGCTTACCACGGGCTTTCCAGTCATTTACAACAGCATGTACTTCGTGGTCGTCAACAAACGCGCCATGAACACGAATTGGTACGCTGGTGCCAGGCGGTAAATACAGCATGTCACCCATGCCAAGTAAGTTTTCCGCCCCTTGCTGATCTAAGATCGTACGAGAGTCAATTTTACTTGATACTTGGAAAGCCATACGAGTTGGAATATTCGCTTTAATAAGACCCGTAATAACATCAACAGACGGTCTTTGTGTTGCTAGTACTAAGTGAATACCTGCAGCACGTGCTTTTTGTGCTATGCGAGCAATCAACTCTTCAACTTTCTTGCCTACAATCATCATCATGTCGGCAAACTCGTCAATCACAACAACGATACTAGGCAGTTTATCAAGCTCTTCGGGCTCATTCGCCATGCCATCTGTGTCCTTAAACAGCGGATCTAATATTGGTTGACCCGCTTCTTTGGCCGCAAGCACTTTTTGGTTATAGCCTTTTAAGTTACGGACACCAAGTGCTGACATGAGTTTGTAACGTCGTTCCATTTCGCCGACACACCATCGCAGTGCATTTGACGCTTCTTTCATGTCTGTGACAACTTCGCATAGTAAGTGTGGAATACCTTCATAAACAGAAAGCTCTAGCATTTTCGGGTCTATCATGATCATACGCACATCTTCTGGCGGAGACTTGTAGAGCAAGCTCAAAATCATGACATTTACGCCAACAGATTTACCTGAACCCGTTGTACCCGCAACTAATAGGTGTGGCATTTTGCCCAAATCTGCCACTACAGGCTGACCGGCAATGTCTTTACCTAAAACCATGGTCAATGGTGATGGGTTTTGTTCAAATTTAGGGGCGTTAATTACTTCTGAAAGGCGTACAATTTCTCTGTGTTTGTTTGGTAGTTCAAGGCCAACATAGGTTTTACCAGGGATCACTTCTACAACACGAACACTGACAGCTGATAATGAACGCGCTAAATCTTTTGCTAGACCGGTGATTTTCGCAACTTTAATACCCGGTGCTAAATCGAGCTCAAATCGCGTGACAACGGGACCTGGGTACACCCCTACTACACTCGCTTGAATATTAAAATCCAGTAGCTTCACTTCTACAAGACGAGAAACGGCATCCAATTCTTCTTTTGATATAGGGTTTTTCTGTTTATCAGGCCTATCTAATAAATCGAGTGATGGAAGAGGATCCTTTGGCGGCTCAGCATTCAGCAATTCTTCAAACTTTTCTTTCGCTGTTGGCTCTGGCACAAAAACTGGTTTTTCAGGTTTTGGTTTTAGTGGTCTTGCTGGAGACTGAACTCGGGTTTCTGGCTCTTGAGCTAGAACAGGTGCATCGTCTAAGCCTTGTAACGCGCTAGAGGCATCAAAGTCGTCATCATCAATCGCTGAAAAGTTGATTTCTTGCTCTAGAATATCATCTAATTCATCAAATACATCAGCTCGAGAGTTATCCAAACTTGAACTCTCAACAATAGGTTCACTTTTTATTACTTTGCTTTCAGTCTCTTGAATTGTTTCTGAATCAGTTTGCTTAGCAAATAGTCTATCTTTTAATTTCGCAATTGGTTTTTGTTCTAGCGATTGTTGAGAAGTAATTTCAGATTCAGCATGAGTGATTTCGGTTTTATCTGATATATCTTCAAGAGTTGTCATTTCATCTAACTGAACTTCAGTTTCTTGTCTAACGACAGGCTGTGCTCGCTTGTTTGATTGGAAGTCTTGGAACTTTTTGAATAATACACGACAAGCTTGAATAACCTTTTCACCGATGTAGTCAACAAACTCAACCCATGACACCCCTGTCATTAAGGTTAAACCAGCAAAGAAAAAGCATAATAAAATAATTGAAGTGCCCGTGAATTTAAATGCTGGGATCATCGCATCACGAACGACGTCACCAATAAATCCGCCTGAAGACACATGATAGATATCATCAAAGTTGATGCTGCTTATGGCACTTGCTGAAGATACAAACAAAACTAACCCAATCAGCCTTAACGCTAAAGTGACATAATCAAGGTGAAATAACTTGTGTGGTTTCTTAAACAACAAATAGCCAGCTAGTTGAATGGCTGCAGGCACTAAAAACGCCATCCAACCAAAACTGACTAATAAAATATCAGCAACCCACGCACCAGCTGTACCTGTAATATTTTTTACTTCAAGATATTCACCTGTTTGAGACCAAGCAGGATCAGATGGGTCAAAGCTTATCAAGGCACATAAAGTAAATATTGCCGTGAAAGTGCTGACGATCAGACCAGTTTCAAGTAGCCTTTGAATTCCATTAAGACGCATAAAGTGCGTTTACCCCTAATTTGCCTTGGTTTAGATTTTTTTTGAGTGCAGTTGTTGATGCTTTTTTGGTAAATCTAAACTTTTGGATATTAAAATCTTTTTTATCTGAATAAGCGCTTAAGCACGCTTTTGTAATAACTATTACAATACCAAGAAATAACTAAGCTTCACAGGGTTTTATTACTTCTCCGAGCTCCCCTTTTACCTCTTCCATAACAACATAAGTGCGACTTTCACTTATATTTGGTAATTGCAGCAGTATGTCGCCCAAAACACCTCGATACTCAGACATATCTGTTACTCGTGTTTTGAGTAAAAAGTCAAAATTACCAGACACTAAGTGACATTCTATTATTTCATCATGCTGCCTTACTGCTTGATTAAACTTATCGAATACATCAGGGCTATTCTTATTTACCGTTACTTCTACATAAACTAACAGCCCCTGGCCTAACTTAGCCGGGTCAACAACTGCTTTATACCCCTTTATATAGCCTTCTCTCTCTAGCTTTTTTACTCGCTCTAAACAGGGCGTTGCACTAAGTCCAATTCTCCTTGCTAACTCTACATTTGAAAGTCTGCCATCTTTCTGAAGTTCTACTAAAATGTTTCTGTCTATTCGATCTAACTGTTGGTACATGTGCTTTTCAGAGTTTTAATCTGCCATACGATGCTTTTTAGAATTTATATCTACAAGATACACCAAAAAAGGTAGGACATACTAGCTAATGACCAATATAATAGTCGAAAATTTCATCCCGTTCTTATATATGAGGCGATTATTATGCTTATCGGTGTACCTAAAGAAATAAAAAACCATGAATACCGTGTTGGTATGGTTCCAGCAAGTGTTCGTGAATTAATTAACCACGGCCACCAAGTTGTTGTTGAAACAAATGCTGGTATTGGCATTGGTTTTACTGACGAAGATTACATTGCAGTTGGTGCAGAAATCTTACCAACAGCTGCTGATGTTTTTGCAAAAGCAGACATGATTGTTAAAGTAAAAGAGCCTCAAGCAGTTGAGCGCGCTATGTTACGTGAAGGTCAAATCCTATTCACTTACCTTCACCTTGCACCAGATCTTCCACAAACTGAAGACCTTGTTAAGAGCAAGTCTATCTGTATCGCATACGAAACTGTTACTGACGCTCGTGGTGGCTTACCACTTCTAGCGCCAATGTCTGAAGTTGCTGGCCGTATGTCAATTCAAGCTGGCGCTCAGGCACTTGAGAAATCAAATGCAGGTCGTGGTATGCTTTTAGGTGGTGTACCTGGTGTTGAGCCTGCTAAAGTAGTTGTTATTGGTGCTGGTATGGTTGGTAACAATGCAGCGCAAATGGCTGTTGGCATGGGTGCTGATGTTGTTGTTCTTGACCGTAACGTTGACGTTCTTCGTCGTGTAGACGCACAATTCGGCAACCGTGTTAAAGCTGTTTACTCTACTGCTGACGCACTTGAAAAGCACGTACTTGAAGCTGATCTTGTAATCGGTGGTGTACTTATCCCTGGCGCTGCAGCGCCAAAACTAGTAACTGCTGAACACATCAAGAACATGAAACCTGGTTCTGCAATCGTTGACGTTGCAATCGACCAAGGTGGTTGTATTGAAACTTCTAAAGCAACTACACACGCTGAACCAACATACATCGTTGATGACGTTGTTCACTATTGTGTTGCTAACATGCCTGGTGCTGTTCCACGCACTTCAACGTTTGCACTAAACAATGCAACGTTACCGTATATCATCAAGCTTGCGAACAAAGGCTATAAAGCTGCACTTCTTGAAGACGATCACTTCATGAATGGCTTAAACGTGATCAACGGTCAAATTACATGTAAAGAAGTTGCTGAAGGCTTCAACATGGAATTCGTAGATGGTCGTACTGCACTAGAGAATGCTTAATCTATAAGTAGAATGAAAAAAACCCGCTTTAAGCGGGTTTTTTTATTTTATTTAATTACAGAAGTTAAATCTAAATATTTAACCAAGTATTACCACTCAAACATATAGGCCATTTTACTGATGGTTCTTAAAGCTACACCATGGGTATTTCGTTTAGCATACAAATGTTGCAAAGATTTATCTTTGATCTCACCCACCACCACTTCTTTAACTTGATAACCTAACGCATGGGCTGCTTGTGCATATGCTACAAACTCCCATTTTTTAATATTAGTGTTATCAACAATCACAAGTGGGATACCCTCAGCAAGGGCATTGATATAACGAGCAAGATTCAAATTATGAAATTCTGATAGCTTGAATTTATCGAAATGATACTCACCTTGTTCGTTATAAAAATAATCGTCTGTTGCACAAATCGTGTATTGTGTTTCATCACCTGCGACGAGTTCATCGACTAAGTTTTGTGCATAATGGCTTTTGCCTGAACCTGGGAGCCCTCTTAGAATAAAAACTTGCTTCATTGCCTCTCAACTAATTACTTATTTTTATCACTGAATATACGTCAATGATGCCATATTTATGCAAATTAGTCATGATACTTATATATAGAGTGTTATTTAGTGCAATTGACCTGAAAAGAGTTGTCATAAATGGTTTTTTTATTTGCTCATCACAGGTAAGATAATGCCCTCGTACCAAAGGGTACGACAGTTTAAATAATTATTAGAGTAACTAAATCATTGGAGTGAAGATGAGCCACATAGCGATAACGGAGCTACTTAAAGGCACCGTTGCGGTAGACAGCCAAGTAACAGTAAAAGGTTGGATCCGTACACGCCGCGATTCTAAAGCAGGTATTTCTTTCTTAGCCGTACACGACGGTTCTTGTTTTAACCCTATTCAAGCAGTTGTTCCGAATTCGCTCAATAATTATGATGAAGTTACCAATTTGACTGCTGGTTGTTCAGTTAGTGTTACAGGTAAACTGGTTGAGTCTCAAGGTCAGGGTCAAGCTTTCGAAATTCAAGCTGATACAGTTGAAGTTATCGGTTTAGTTGAAAACCCAGATACCTACCCTATGGCTGCAAAGCGCCATAGTATCGAATTCTTACGTGAACATGCGCACTTACGTCCTCGTACAAACGTAATTGGTGCTGTGACACGTGTTCGCAACTGTTTATCACAAGCCATTCACCGTTTTTTCCACGAACGTGGTTACATGTGGATCAGTACACCAATCATCACAGCGAGTGACTGTGAAGGTGCGGGTGAAATGTTCCGTGTATCAACGTTAGATATGCAGAACCTACCGCTTACGGATAAGGGTGACATTGACTACGCTGAAGATTTCTTCGGTAAAGAAGCTTTCTTAACAGTATCTGGTCAGTTAAATGGTGAAACATACGCCAGCGCGATGTCAAAGATATACACATTTGGCCCAACTTTCCGTGCCGAAAACTCAAATACGTCTCGACACCTTGCTGAGTTCTGGATGGTAGAGCCAGAAGTTGCATTTGCTGACTTAGAAGACATCGCGAGCCTTGCTGAAGATATGCTTAAGTATGTATTTAAAGCAGTACTTGATGAGCGTCGTGACGATATGGAATTTTTCGCACAACGTATCGAAAAGACAGCGATCTCTCGTTTAGAAGAGTTTGTTGAAAAAGATTTCGCACAAGTTGATTATACTGATGCAATCACAATTCTTGAGAGCTGTGGTAAGAAATTTGAGTTCCCAGTTGAATGGGGTGTAGATTTACAATCTGAGCACGAACGTTATCTTGCAGAAGAGCACTTTAAAGCACCTGTAGTAATTAAAAACTACCCTCGTGACATTAAAGCATTCTACATGCGCCAGAATGAAGATGGCAAAACAGTAGCAGCTATGGACGTAGTAGCACCAGGTATTGGTGAGATCATCGGTGGCTCTCAGCGTGAAGAACGTTTAGATGTACTAGATGCACGTTTAGAAGAGATGGATCTTCACAAAGAAGACTACAGCTGGTACCGCGACTTACGTAAATACGGCACAGTGCCTCACTCTGGCTTTGGTCTAGGTTTTGAGCGTCTAGTTGCTTATGTTACAGGCATGGGCAATGTTCGTGATGTAATCGCCTTCCCTCGTACTAAAGGCAATGCAAACTATTAATCTGCATTAGCTCATAAAAAGCGCCAAATTGGCGCTTTTTTTGTGTTACGAAAAGATGATGAATAATCTCATGCAAAAAAAATCCCCGTTCAGAACGAGGACTTTATATTGCTAGTTCAACTCACTTTTGTGGCATTGAAATCAAATAGTAAATTCTTAATTAAAGAACTTCTAATAACTCAACATCAAAGATTAGAGTTGAGAAAGGTGCTATTGATGCACCAGCACCACGCTCACCGTATGCTAGGTCATGTGGGATATAAAGACGGAACTTAGCACCTGGCGCCATTAGTTGAAGTGCTTCAGTCCAACCTTTGATAACACCATTTACTGGGAACTCAGCAGGTTGACCACGCTCAACAGAGCTGTCGAAAACTGTACCGTTAATTAATGTACCGTGGTAGTGAACGCGTACAGTTGAATCTGCAGCTGGCTTGTCACCTTCACCTGTTGCTAGTACTTCGTACTGTAGGCCTGACTCAGTAACAGTTACTTCTGCACGCTTAGCGTTGTCTTCTAGGAAAGCCGTACCTTCAGCAGCTAATACTTTAGCTTCTTCTTCGCGACGCTTTTGAATTTCTGCATTGATTGCTTCAAATGCAGCTTGAATTTCAGGGATTTCAACACGAAGTGCTTCACCAGCATACGCATCTTTCATACCTTCAAACACTGAGTGAAGGTTAAGACCGTCGAAAGGGTTAGCTTTAAGCTGCTCGCCCATTTGAAGACCGATACCGTAGCTTGCTTTTTCTGCACCTGTATTAAATAAATCAGACATGTAAATTTTCGCTTTTTTAATTTAAAGAATGTTGCAGTGTAACACACTGCAGATTGAGATAAAGGTTACTCTGCTTGCTGCTTATCCATTAACTTTTTTAGTTCTATCACAACAAATGTCGCAAACGGTAAGCTTAAAACTAAGGCAAGTTTTAACTCTTTGCTGTAGTCGATGAGTTGCTCTGTAAAAAAATAGCCAAAGCCAATGATACCAAAAGCACCAACTATTATTGCGCAGAATATTGGCCATACTTTTTCGTACTTCACAATTAAGTGACCAACTAATAGATTAAACAGAAATGTGTAGAGAACGGTGTTAAGAAGGTTAGGGTCTTGTTGTGCATCGATTGATAATTGCAATGCCATTTCCAAGCCACTGACATAGAAAAAACTAAAAATGATCCAAAGTGAAAAACGCTTTACCAAATCAAGTTTCATACTTCCTCCAAACGAAAAAAACCGCCTAAAGGCGGTTTTGGGAATGAGGTGGCGGAGAGATAGGGATTTGAACCCTAGATACGCTATTAACGTATGCCGGTTTTCAAGACCGGTGCTTTCAACCACTCAGCCATCTCTCCGTTGTTGGCGCGAATAATAGAGAGTTTTATAAACCTTGTAAAGTACTATTTTAAAAAAAGAACCAATATTGAATTGTTTGATTACTAATAATACTGTTTAGGTCGTTTTGCTATGAATGCGCCCATTAAACTCACGCAAGTTAAGCTTATGAGTACAAATGCTGAATCAACAAATAATTTTGTGATCTCATCTAATGTATAATTTTGTGTATATAAAAGGGGAGCAAATGAAATGCTCCCAACAAAAAGTAACACTTTAAAAGCTCTTGAAAATTCATAGCGTTTACTATAATTCATCCACCAAGTAAGCACTAAAAGTAAAAATGATGCTGGAAGAAATAAATATTGAACTTGTTCCGTGACATAAGATGAATAGTAAGAAAGAGCAGCCCCTATTGCGGACCACATTAACCAAACCCACCAATTCTCTTTTTCTTTTAAAAATAGATTGCCCATAAAGTGTCACATGTTTTTATTATTATTAATAACTATATAAGACTAACAAATATACTGGCTATAAAACAACCGTCTCGGGCAACAAAAAAGCGCTCAATTGAGCGCTTTCTTAATTATGATTTTAAAGCTTTTCGTTGCGCTTCTTTTTGCTGCTGTTTTGCTTGCTTGCGCTGTAATAAAGCTTCTTGAGCTTCATGGCCTATATGGCCTTCGCCACGCTCTTGCGCCAATTTCATTTGTTTTTGACGCTCAGCGAAGCGTGCACGCTGCTCTTCAGTTACATTATCAATACAGTGATGACAAGAAACACCCTCTTCATATTCAGGCTTTTGTTTTTCTTCTTCGGTGATTGGCATACGACAAGCATGACACTGATCGTATTGACCTTTTTGTAAGTCATGATCGACGGCTACACGGTTATCGAATACAAAACACTCACCTTCCCATAAAGATTCTTCTTTTGGTACTTCTTCAAGGTACTTAAGAATGCCGCCTTCTAAGTGATAAACTTCATCAAAGCCCTGCTCTTTCATATAAGCAGTCGACTTTTCACAACGAATGCCGCCTGTACAGAACATCGCTACTTTTTTATTTTTAGCAGGGTCTAAGTTTTTCTCTGCCCACTCAGGAAATTCACGGAAAGTCTTAGTGTTTGGGTCAATAGCATGTTTGAACGTACCGATTTCAATTTCGTAATCATTTCGTGTATCAACAACCACAACATCTGGGTCCGAAATAAGCGCGTTCCAATCTTGTGGCTTAACGTAAGAACCAACCACTTTTAACGGGTCGATACCTTCCACACCCATAGTCACGATTTCTTTTTTAAGTTTTACTTTTGTTCTATAGAACGGACACGTTTCGTCGTAAGACTCTTTAGAAACAATATTATCTAAACCTGGTTGCGCATCTAACCAAGCAAGTAATGTATCAATACCTTCACGTTTTGCAGCAACAGTACCGTTAATACCTTCAGCAGCAAGAAGCAAAGTACCACGTACTTCATTTGCTTCCATAACCTCTAAAAGAGGCTGACGAATTTCTTTGAAGTTTGGTAATGAAACGAATTTATAAAGTGCACATACAACATATTGAGCAGACATAATATTCCTAATTAGCTTTGAATAAGGCTATTAGTTATTAAGCACGACTAATAGCTAACTACCGGATCGTAAATCCGGCGCCGGAGGCGGTATTGTACGGATTTAACAAAAAAATGCACTAATAAAGCTAAAATATCCCTGTGTTGCAGAACTCTGTTTGATATAATTGCTGCTTAAACTTTATTTGGAGTAGTAACTTTGCAATTTACCGAATTAGGTATTGATAGCCGCTTGGCTCAACAACTCTCGCACCAAGGGATAGTTTCACCCACTGAAATTCAGGCTCAAGCCGTTCCAACTGCAATCGCAGGTCACGATGTATTTGCACAATCTAAAACAGGCTCTGGTAAGACATTAGCTTTTTTACTGCCTGCAGTGCACAGAATAATAAAACAAAAAGCACTAAGTAAGCGCGATCCAAGAGCGCTTATCATTGCACCTACACGTGAACTCGCAACACAAGTTTTTAATCAATGCCGACTGTTAATTGCAAGCACTAATATTTCTTTAGTGAAAATCCTTGGCGGTGAGAACTTTAACGACCAAGTTAAAGCACTTCGTAAGTATCCACACATTGTTGTAGCTACCCCTGGTCGCTTAGCTGATCATATTTCTCAAAACACAGTACAATTAAATGGTTTAGAACTGCTTATTTTCGATGAAGCTGATCGCATGTTAGATTTAGGTTTCGAAGAACAATTAAACTTAATCAACCAATCTGCTGATCATCGTCTAAGACAAACATTGCTATTTTCAGCGACTTTAGATCATGCACAGGTTGAAGTCACTTCTCGTCAGCTCTTAAAAGCACCAAAACGCATCATTTTGAGTGATGCCCAACAGAAACACGACGACATTGAGCAAGCGCTATATTTTGCTGATCATCTTGATCACAAAGAAGCACTTCTCAAACATTTAGTGACTGATGAATCTGTTGGTCAATGCATCATTTTTACAGCCACAAGAAACGATACGCAGCGCATTAGTGAACTGCTTAAAGAAATGGATATCTCTGCAGTAGGTCTGGCGGGTGATTTAACGCAAGCCAAACGCTTAGACATCATGGACTCTTTTAGTCGTGGCTTATTTAAAGTATTAGTGACCACAGACGTTGCATCACGTGGTCTTGACTTATTAAGCGTTACACACGTAATTAACTTCGATCTCCCTAAACAAGCCGAAGAATATGTCCACCGAATCGGTCGTACCGGGCGTGCCGGCTTTAAAGGTGTTGCAGTATCATTTGTAGGTCCTAAAGATTGGAAGAGTTACCTAGCCATTAAGTCATATTTACACGAAATCCCTGATTTTAAAGTCATTGAAGGGTTAGAAGGTAAATTTAAAGGTCTAAGACCACCAAAACCAGCCAAAAAAATTAACCCTAAATCAAAAGATACGGTTAAAAAGGTTAAGAAAAAACCTTATAAAAAACCGATTAAGAAAAATAAAAAGCCTATCCCTGCGCCATTTGACGTAGATGGTGCAGCACCATTAAGACGTAAGCCCAAGCCAACTGAGGAATAATTATGTTAGGCACAAAACAACATTTACAAATCACTGAGCTTTGCGCTGAAGGGGCTTATTTAGACGGCGGTCAACTAGGCGAAGTTTTTCTGAAAAAGTCTGAAGTACCAGAGTATTTAGAAGAAGGTGATAGCGTTCAGGTTTTCATCTACCAAGATAATTTAGGTCACCCTACTGCTACGACTCAAGATGTAATTGCTCAAGTTGGCGATTTCGCTTTATTACGAGTTAAAGAAATAAATAAGATTGGTGCTTTCTTAGATATTGGTATCGATAAAGATATTTTGTCTCCTTACAATGAACAAAAACCAAAAATGCGTGAAGGCTATAGCTATCTTGTTAAATTATATTTAGATAATGCGAGTAAACGAATTTGTGCATCGAGTAACTTAAAGAAATTTTTAGACAAAGAAACACCGTCATATCAACCAAACGAAGAAGTCGATTTAATCGTCGCTTCTAAAACAGATATTGGCTTTAAAGTTATCATTAATGACAGACATACAGGTGTGGTGTTTTTTAATACTATTTTCAAAAGACTGTTTATCGGTCAGAAATTGAAAGGGTTTATCAAGCAAGTTAGAGAAGATGGCAAAATAGATGTCGTACTTGAAAAGCAAGGCGTTCAAAAGTTTAAGGATCTTGGTGAGCAGATTTTGTCTGAACTTAAAAACTCAGAGGGTTTTATTCCCCTTGGCGATAAATCAGATCCTGAAGAAATTAAGAAACGTTTTGGATCAAGTAAAGCAAACTTTAAAAAAGCCATCGGTGGCTTATTTAAACAAGGCTTAATTGATATCGAAGCCAAGTCTATTTCTTTGAAAAAACAGTAATACGAATTCGTAATAACACTTAATCATTTAGTTAAACGGATTGGTATAAACAAAAATTTTAAGAAAAAGGCAGCTTGCGCTGCCTTTTATCGTTTCGTCAGTCAATTTAAGCGTTAATTTCCAAATTAATGGCTTCTAACGCTTTAACAGGATCTTCGGCTTTAGTAATTGGTCTACCAATTACTAAATAATCACTTCCTGCTTCGACCGCTTTCTTTGGTGTCATAATGCGCTTTTGGTCGCCAACATCTGCGCCAACAGGACGAATGCCTGGTGTCACTAATTTGAAATCAACGCCTAATTCAGTTTTTAAACTTTCAGCTTCTTGAGCTGAACATACGACACCATCAAGACCAGCTTCTTTAGCAAGCTTGGCAAGGTATAAAACTTGCTCTTGTGGCGTTTTATCAACACCTAGACGTGAAAGTTGTGCCTGATCCATACTTGTTAGAACAGTCACCGCAATCAGTAATGGACCATTTTCATATTTAGCTAAGGCTTCTTTTGCCTTTTGCATCATTTCTAGACCACCACTTGCATGGACGTTAACCATCCACACACCTAGCTCAGCAGCGGCTGTTACAGCTTTAGCAACTGTATTAGGAATATCATGGAATTTTAGGTCTAAGAATACATCAAAACCTAAGTCAACTAATTGTTTAACAAACTGAGGGCCGAAATAGGTGAACATTTCTTTACCGACTTTAAGGCGACACGTTTGAGGAGAAAGTTGCTTAACAAAGTCTAATGCTGCTTGTTCATTATCGTAATCAAGCGCAATTAATACTTTTTTAGAATCGTGTTGAGACATAATAATCCTAATCGAATAAAGTTAAGTAAGCCTTAAAAACCATCAACACCTTTATTTGGTCGTATAGTTTCCCAATGCTTACAAGAAGGGCAAAGCCAATATAATTTATGGCTTGTAAAACCACAGTGACGACATTGATACTCTGGTTTAGTATTTATGTAGGATGTAACTAAATGATCTATCTCATTTAATACATCTTGTAGTTTGTGGTTTTTACTACTCAGCAGTTTTAACAAGTAACTAAAACCTCTAATTGATGGCTCACGTTTTAAACTATCAGTTAGAAATTCTATCGCTTCATTGGCTTTGTTTAATTCCAATAAAGATTGGCAATGTTTTATTTTTATCAGCATACCGCCCTTAGGCAATAATTCGCTGATCAGTTCATAAAACTGGGACTGTAAATTAAGTGCATTATAGCTATGCTCGAGCTGTTCCATATAGATTGGTGCTGTATCAGTAAAACTACAAATGAGTTTTCGCCAATAATATATACTCTTTACATAATCTTCATTGTTATAAGCATCAAAACCAAGTTCATACATAGGGCGAATAGTTTTATGATTAAGTGCAAACGTTTTTTCCATTAATTTAGGCGTTTGGTTAGATAATGCGGTTTCACAATAAAAGTTCGCGATTGCTGCACAATGGCTTCTTTTACTAAATAAGTCACTATGCGCTTCAAACATATTCACGCCTTTTTGCCATTCGCTCATTTGTGAATACAGATTAATAATTGGCTCTAGCGCTTGCGTGTTATTCGACTTGACTAGAATAATTAAGTGCTCTTCAGCGCTGTCTAATAAGCCAGCCATAATGTAATCTTGCGCGAGCTCAAGTCTGCAATCAGACATGATGCGTTCATCTAAGTTTGGCTGATTAAGAAGGAGTTCATGAATTTTGATTGCTCTATCTATTTCGCCTCGTTTGCGAAATAAGCTGGCTAAAGTTAGGTAATGCTCGACGGAGTCGGCAGAAACTTCAAGAAGTTGAATTAGGTGTTCAAGACCCTGATCTTCTTCACGGTCTAGTAAGAATTTTAGGCCTTTACTATATTCGGACGTTATTTTTCTGCTGTATTCATGAGCTTGATTCTTAGCACTATTCTTACCCATTACATAACCGTAAGCAGCAGCAACAGGAAGAAGTAAAAACAGCAGTTCTATCATTATTGAGTATTTATCTGATCAGCGTTTACTTTATCTTTTTTATTTAAACGGTAATTCTGCCATTTTAGTTTAGAAACCGAAGCAGTGCCGATTAAACAACCAATCAACAACCCAATAATAAATGTGATTGCTAGAATAGTGGCAAGAGGTAAAGTGCTACTCGCTAATATATAGTTTACTTGTACTTCTGAAGGGTTTTGTGAACCTATTACAAAAGCTAAAACTATTAGAACTAACAACAATCCTTTTTTGGCGATCTTTACCAACTGCTACCCTACCCTTAACCAGCAATACTTGCGTTTACTCTGTCTCTAAGCTCTTTACCAGGCTTAAAGTGTGGGACGTGTTTACCATCTAATTCGACTGTTTCACCAGTTTTAGGGTTACGACCTGTACGAGGGGCACGGTAATGTAGTGAAAAACTACCAAATCCACGAATTTCAATTCGTTCAGATTCTGCTAATGACCCTGCCATTTGTTCAAGAATCTCTTTAACGGCATTTTCAACGTCCTTGACTGGAATATGAATATGTTGTTCAGCTAACTGTTCTATCAATTCTGACTTTGTCATAATTTTTCCTCAAAATAAAAAGAAAGGGCAAAAGTGCCCTTTCTATCTGTACTCGAAATTAGTCTTTCTGAGCGTTTTTGAAAGCTGCAGCCATTGCATTTTCGAATGCTGGCTCTTCTTTCTTAAGCTTCTCAAGAACTTCTTTCTCTTCAGCTTCGAACATAGCTTTAACTGAAAGGCTGATAGTACGGTTCTTACGATCAACACCTACAAATTTAGCTTCAATTTCGTTGCCTGCAGAAACAACAGTAGTTGCATCTTCAACACGCTCTTGAGCGATGTCAGCTACACGGATGTAACCTTCAACACCTTCGATAAGCTCAACAGTTGCACCTTTCGCGTCAACTTCAGTCACTTTACCTTTAACAATAGCACCTTTTTTGTTTGCGTCTAGGTAGTTATTGAAAGGATCAGCTTCAATTTGCTTAACGCCTAGTGAGATACGCTCACGCTCTGGGTCAACTTGAAGTACGATTGCAGTGATTTCGTCGCCTTTCTTGTACTCACGTACCGCTTCTTCACCTGGAGTGTTCCAAGAGATGTCAGATAGGTGTACAAGACCGTCGATACCACCTTCAAGACCGATGAAGATACCGAAGTCAGTGATTGATTTGATCTTACCTGTAACTTGGTCGCCTTTGTTTTGAAGACGAGCAAATTCTTGCCATGGGTTAGCAATACACTGCTTAAGACCAAGAGAAATACGACGACGCTCTTCGTCGATTTCAAGAACCATAACTTCAACAGTGTCACCTAGTGAAACAACTTTTGAAGGGTGGATGTTTTTGTTAGTCCAATCCATTTCTGAAACGTGAACTAGACCTTCAACACCTTCTTCGATTTCAACGAAACAACCGTAGTCAGTTAGGTTAGTAACACGACCTGAAAGCTTAGCACCTTCAGGGTAACGGCCAGCGATAGCTGCCCATGGATCTTCGCCAAGCTGCTTAAGACCTAGAGAAACACGAGTCTTCTCTTTGTCAAACTTAAGTACTTTAACTGCGATTTCGTCACCAACGTTAACGATTTCACTTGGGTGCTTAACGCGCTTCCAAGCCATGTCAGTGATGTGTAGAAGACCATCAACACCACCAAGGTCTACGAATGCACCGTAGTCAGTAAGGTTCTTAACGATACCTTTAACTTCTTGACCTTCAACAAGGTTAGCAAGTAGTTCATCACGCTCTTGTGAGTTTTCAGACTCGATAACTGCACGACGAGAAACAACAACGTTGTTACGCTTCTGATCAAGCTTGATTACTTTGAACTCTAACTCTTTACCTTCAAGGTGAGTTGTGTCACGTACTGGACGAACATCAACAAGTGAACCAGGTAGGAATGCACGGATTGAATCAACTTCAACAGTGAAACCGCCTTTAACTTTACCGTTGATGATACCAGTAACAGTCTCTTGCTCTTCACATGCTTTTTCAAGACGGATCCAAGCTTCGTGACGCTTAGCTTTCTCACGAGAAAGGATAGTTTCACCGAAACCATCTTCGATAGCATCTAGTGCTACGTCTACTTCATCACCAACAGCAACTTCTAGTTCACCAGCAGCATTTTTGAATTGCTCAGCAGGGATTGCACTTTCAGATTTAAGGCCAGCGTCAACAAGAACGATGTTGTTCTCGATTGAGATAACAGTACCCTTAACGATTGAACCTTGTTCTGCTTCAAAACCCTTTAGGCTTTCTTCAAATAACTGCGCAAAATTTTCTGACATTATACGTCTCTAAATATTTAATAATCCAATTGGCAACCATGCCGCATGGGGTAGTTTAACAAGCACCGACTTCCTGTCAGTACATTAAAAATCTATGCTATAAGAGATTGTTTTAACTTACCATTAATGACGGCTTGTTCAAGAATGTTTTGAACTTCATTGAACACTTGTTCAGCGTTTAATGTTGTCGTATCAATTACAATGGCGTCTTCAGCAGGCACTAGCGGCGCTACTTTTCGATTCATATCTCTGTCATCTCTCGCTTGAATATCAGCAAGAAGACCACTTAGTGTAACATTTAACCCACGACCATTCAACTCGTCAAAACGACGTTGAGCACGCTCTTCAGCGCTTGCTGTAAGGTAAATCTTAACTTCTGCATTTGGAAATACAACTGTGCCCATATCACGACCATCTGCAATCAAACCTGCTTCGGTTCTAAATGCGCGCTGGCGACGCAACAAAGCTTCACGAACTCGTGGTAACGCAGCAACTTTTGATGCAGCAGCGCCCACTTCTTCATTTCGGATCGTTAAACTAACGTCTTCGCCTTCTAAGATCACTTTACATGATTTGGTTTCACGGTCTATTGGAAATTGCACATCAAGATTAGCAGCAAGAGGCACTAATGCTTCTTCGTTGTCTAATTCTATGTGGTGATGAATTGCAGCAAGGGCTAAAACACGGTAAATAGCTCCACTATCTAGCACTTCCCAATTCAATTTTTCAGCTAGTAAACGACAAACAGTTCCTTTACCTGAACCACTTGGACCGTCAACGGTGATAACTGGCATTGCAGCCTGCATTTAAACCTCCTGAAATGCTCACCAAAAAATTCCGCGGCATTATACATCATGTTTTATGAATAGATCCTGTTTTAGCTGTAACTTTTTGTTAAATAATATAATTGAGGTACAGGGTTATAATGTTATAACCCTGCTTTTTCAAGATCTTGGGAGATTAATGAGAGCTCAATGAAGCAAGTACATCAAAGTATGTTGGGAAGGTTTTAGCCGTACATTTTGGATCATTAATGATTACTTCTTGGCCGCCCACTGCGACCATTGAAAAACACATGGCAATTCGATGATCATCATAAGTATCAACATCAACTAAATTCAATGTTTCAGGTGGTGTAACTTCAATAAAGTCATTACCTTCAACAACTTCAGCACCTAATTTTTTTAATTCAGTTGCCATCGCATGTAGACGATCTGTTTCTTTTACACGCCAGTTGTATATATCTCTAATAGCCGTTTTGCCTTTAGCAAACAGTGCCACTGTCGCTAATGTCATAGCAGCATCAGGAATTGCATTGGCATTGATATCAACGCCATTTAACTCGCCTTTACGTACAACAAGCTTTTCATCATACCAATCGATCTTCGCGCCAACTTGCTCCATAACTTTTGCAAAAACAATATCGCCCTGTACACTTGCCTTGCCGACGCCATTGATTTCTATTTCACCACCATTGATGGCTGCAGCTGCAATAAAGTAAGACGCAGATGATGCATCTCCTTCTACCATAATGCTATTTGGTGACTGATAGTCTTGACCAGCTTTAACAACAAAATGCTGATAGTTGTCATTTTCTACTTGCACACCAAATTTTGCCATCACACCAATTGTAATATCGATATAAGGTTTCGAAACTAATTCACCAATGATCTTGATATTTAAATCGCCATCGAATAGAGGAGCAGCCATTAAAATCGCTGTCAAAAATTGACTTGAAATACTGCCATCAATTTCTACATATCCACCTACTAGCTTTTTACCAAGGATTTTTAATGGTGGATAATCTTTATTTTTAAGGTAAGTAATATCTGCATCAATAGAATCTAATGCATCAACTAAATGACCTATCGGGCGCTCTTCCATTCTAGGCTCGCCAATAAGCTCATAATTGCCTTCAATAGCGGCTAAAACAGCTGTCAAAGGGCGATATGCAGTACCAGCATTACCTAAAAATAGTGGTTCATTTGGCGTTTTGAATTTACCTGAAACACCATGAACAGTAGCGATGGTCTTGTCTTCGTTAAGCTCCACCTTAACACCTAACTGCCCAAGCGCTTTTAGCATGTGCCTGATGTCATCGCTATCAAGCAAGTTAGTGACTTTCGTCACACCATCAGCAAGTGCTGCAAGCAGCAAGATTCGGTTTGATAGGCTTTTTGAGCCAGGTAAGGTAACTGAACCACTTACCTTTTTAATTGGCTTTAAGGTAAGTTGTTCCATTAACTATTTTCCTGTGCAAATTTATCCATAAACGCGACTAAAGCTTCTATACCTTCTACTGGCATAGCGTTATAAATACTTGCACGCATACCACCAACAAATCTATGACCTTCAAGTGCAAGTAACCCTGCGGCTTCGGCTTCAGATAAAAACTTATCGTTTAAAGTGTCATCTTTAAGCCAAAATGGGACATTCATCAGTGAGCGACAATGTTTAGCAACTTTATTAGAATAGAAGTCTGAGCTATCAATATAGTCATATAGGATCGCTGCTTTCTTCTTATTGTGCGCTTCCATTGCTTTAACACCACCGATTGACTCTAGATATTGAAATACTTCATTTGCTAAATACCATGCAAAAGTTGGCGGCGTGTTATACATACTGCCTTGTTTTGCTTCAATCGCATAATCAAGGATAGCTGGACGAGGTAAACCTTCTCGCTCTAACAAGGTTTTACGCACGATAACAATACATAAGCCTGAAGGGCCGATATTTTTCTGAGCACCCGCATAAATTAAATCAAAATCATCTACATTGATTTCACGTGACAAGATCATTGAAGACATATCTGCCACGATGGGTGCATCGTGCTTAGGCACATCGTATATCTCAATACCATCGATTGTTTCGTTAGGACAATAATGAATAAACGACGCTTTTTCAGGTAACTTCCACTGTGCAACAGGCTGAATATCGAATTGACCATCAACATCTGTACGAATATTAATGCCTTCTACTTCGGTGAACTTAGCGCCTTCTGTCGTCGCGCCACTAGACCAAATACCATTCTCAACATACACACCAGGTGCATCATCTAAGTGAAGGTTTAAAGGCACTGCAGCAAATTGGCCACGGCCACCGCCATGCATAAATAAAACTTCAAATTCATGTGAAATGTTCATTAAACGACGAAGGCTTGCTTCGCACTCTTTTACCATTTCTAGGTAAGGCTGAGCTCTGTGGCTCACTTCCATGACAGATACACCTAGGTTCTGCCAATTTAAAAATTCTTGTTGTGCTTTTTTCATTACTTCTGGTGGCAACATTGCCGGACCAGCACAAAAGTTATATACCGTCATTTCCTCATTCCTAAACTGTATATTTGTGAACGCATTGAGTTATCGTTATAAATAACTTCACGCTTTTTAGAGTTAAAAAAAGCGGCCGAAGCCGCTTTTTAAGATTTATTCACTTGGAGTTTCTTCACTACTCTCTTGTGTACCTTCTGGGTTATCTTGCACTACTGCTTCAGAACCGTCTTCAGGTAATTCATCAACTTCGATTTCCTCGATACGTTGTAAACCAACTACTTGTTCTTCGTCAATAGTTCTTATCAAAATAACACCTTGTGTGTTACGGCCAACAGTAGAAACTTCGTTGACACGGGTACGTACAAGCGTGCCGCGGTTTGAGATAATCATGATTTCATGGTTATCTTCAACTTGCACAGCACCGACTACGTTACCGTTACGCTCCGATACCTTAATTGATACAACACCTTGTGTTGCACGGCTCTTCGCTGGGTAGTCTTCTAGAGGTGTACGTTTACCATAACCATTCTCAGTAACGGTCAAGATTGCACCGTCATTCTTAGGCACGATCAGCGATACAACTTTGACACCCTCAGGCATCTTAATACCACGCACACCAGTAGCTGTACGGCCCATAGGACGTAAAGCAAGCATTTCTTCACCAGTCTCAGGATCTATTTTAACTTCACCTGTTTCTGAATCACGAAGCTTTTCGTTGAATCGCACTACCTTACCGTGATCTGTGAATAGCATAATGTCGTTACTGCCATCTGTGATATCAGCACCGATTAGGCTGTCACCTTCATTAAGGTTAATTGCAATAATACCGCTTGCACGTTGACGGCTATACGCTGTTAAAGGTGTCTTTTTAACAGTACCGTTTGCCGTTGCCATTAATACATACTTATCATCTTCATATTCACGAACCGGTAAAATGGTTGTGATACGTTCATCCGCTTCTAGTGGCAACAAGTTAACAATTGGCTTACCGCGTGCCTGACGTGATGCCAGTGGTAATTGGTACACTTTCAACCAGTACATTCTACCGGCTGTTGAGAAACACAAAATGGTGTCGTGTGTATTTGCAACTAACAAGCGCTCGATGAAGTCTTCATCTTTCATCTTAGTTGCAGCTTTACCTTTACCACCACGGCGCTGTGCTTCGTAATCAGATAATGGCTGATACTTTACATAGCCTTCGTGAGAAAGTGTTACAACAACATCTTCTTCGTTGATCAGATCTTCAAGGCTAATATCGTGAGCAGCAGCACTGATCTCAGTACGACGTTCATCACCATATTGCTCTTTGATTTCAACTAATTCATCACGGATAACTTCCATTAATCTTTCTGGTGAAGAAAGGATATAAAGAAGTTCAGCAATTAGGTCTAGTAGCTCTTGATATTCACCAAGGATCTTCTCATGTTCAAGACCTGTTAGCTTGTGTAAGCGTAAGTCAAGAATAGCTTGAGCTTGTTGCTCAGATAAATAGTACTGGCCGTCACGGATACCTAGTTCAGCTGCTAACCAATCCGGACGTGCTACATTGTCTTCACCTGCTTTTTCAAGCATAGCTTTAACAGTGCCTAACTCCCAAGGACGAGAAACAAGCGCTTGTTTCGCTTCCGATGGCGTTGGAGACTTTCGAATTAACTCAATAATTGGGTCGATATTCGCAAGTGCAATTGCGAGACCTTCAAGTGTATGCGCTCGATCACGCGCTTTGCGTAAATCGAATACCGTACGACGAGTAACAACTTCACGTCGGTGGATAATAAACGCATCAAGCATTTCTTTTAAGTTGAAACACTTAGGTTGGTTATTATCAAGTGCAACCATATTCATACCAAATACAGTTTGCATTTGTGTCTGTGCGTAAAGGTTATTTAATAGCACTTCACCCACTTCACCACGCTTAACCTCAATAACGATACGCATACCGTCTTTGTCAGACTCGTCACGAAGCGCACTAATGCCCTCGATTTTCTTATCTTTTACAAGCTCAGCGATTTTTTCGATTAAGCGCGCTTTGTTAACTTGATAAGGAATTTCATGAACGATGATCGTTTCACGACCAGTTTTTTCATCCACTTCAATTTCAGCACGTGCACGAATGTAAATCTTACCACGACCCGTTTTGTATGCTTGTTCGATGCCCTTCTTGCCGTTAATAATCGCGGCAGTTGGGAAATCTGGGCCTGGGATATATTCGATTAACTCTTCAATCGTTAAATCAGGGTTTTGAATAAGCGCTAAACAGCCATTGATCACCTCAGTTAAGTTATGAGGTGGAATGTTTGTTGCCATACCTACAGCAATACCTGAAGAACCATTTACTAATAAGTTAGGCACTTTGGTTGGTAGTACATCAGGGATTTGCTCTGTACCATCGTAGTTAGGTACATAGTCAACGGTTTCTTTTTCTAGATCAGCAAGTAGTTCATGCGACATTTTCGCCATACGTACTTCGGTATAACGCATCGCAGCAGCTGAGTCACCGTCAACAGAGCCGAAGTTACCTTGACCGTCAACCAGCATATAACGTAGAGAGAAAGGCTGAGCCATACGAACAATCGTGTCGTATACAGCACTGTCACCATGCGGGTGGTATTTACCGATAACATCACCGACAACACGAGCCGACTTCTTATAAGGCTTATTCCAGTCGTTACGAAGCTCATTCATGGCAAATAATACACGACGGTGAACAGGCTTTAGACCATCACGTACGTCTGGTAATGCACGACCTACGATTACACTCATCGCGTAATCTAGGTATGAATTTTTTAACTCGTCTTCGATATTGACTGGGAGGATTTCATTGGCGAGATCAGTCATTGATTGCACTTTCCTTCAGAGTCTATCTCCATTAGCACTATCAAGTGCCCTAGAGATTAAGTTATTATTAATATCAACGCCCATGCTAACACAGATTTATAATTATTACAGGCGCAAAATCCGTGTGATTTTGAAATAATCCAATTTAAATGCGCTCAGATTCACGAGGAAGTTTTTTATGACCGAGCATCAGAATGTAGATCCACAAGAAATTGCGAAATTTGAGAGCATCGCAGAAAGGTGGTGGGATACAGAAGGAGAATTTAAACCCCTTCATGATATTAATCCGTTACGTCTCGATTTTATTAATGACAAATCTAATGGTTTATTTGATAAACAAGTTGTCGATATCGGCTGTGGTGGCGGTATTTTAACTGAAAGCATGGCGAAACTGGGTGCCAAAGCGACCGGTATAGACTTAGGCCAAGAGCCACTCAATGTTGCCAAACTGCATGCTTTAGAAGTGGGTGTAAAAGTTGACTATATAAAAGTACCCGCTGAGGAATTTGCAGCAAACAATACTGAGCAATTTGATGTAGTAACGTGTATGGAAATGCTTGAGCACGTCCCAGATCCAGAATCTATTATCCAAGCTGCTGCACAAATGGCAAGGCCTGGCGCAAGTGTGTTCTTTTCTACGCTAAACAAAACGATTAAAGCGTATTTACTTGCAATCGTCGGTGCAGAAAAAATTCTAAAAATGGTACCTGAGGGTACACATGAGCACGATAAGTTTATTCGCCCTTCTGTTTTAATCGGCTGGGCTGAAAAAGCTGGTCTTAAAGTTCGCGCCAGTGCGGGGATCAATTACAACCCAATCAATAAAACATTCACCTTGACTGATGATGTCAGTGTGAATTACTTACTACATTTCGAGAAACTTGATTAATGAAGGCTGTCATATTCGATTTAGATGGCACCCTACTCGACACCACTGACGACTTGGGGGCGGCTTTAAACCATGTTCTCGAAATAAATGGGCTTGCTGCTGTTTCTCGAGAAGTATATAGCCCTGCTATTTCTGATGGCGTAAAAGCACTCTTAGATGTTGGCTTTGGTAGTCGGCTCGCTGAATTTAATTTAGCTCGCTTAAGACAAGATGTACTTGATCATTATGAAGCCAATATTGCTGTGCATACGGATTGCTTTGACGGTGTACCAAAATTAATCCAATCTTTAATTAATGCTGGTATAAAAGTCGCAATCATGACAAATAAGCCCACATTCCTGACTTTACCTCTTGTTGGACAAATTTCAGCACTTAAAGAAATTGAAGTTATTGTTTGTGGAGACACATTAGATGAAGCTAAGCCCTCACCTAAACCATTATTATATGCAGCGGAACAATTAGGCATTAGTTCATCCGATTGTCTTTATGTCGGTGATGCACAACGAGATATTCAAGCAGCAAAAGCGGCTGGTATGACTTCTGCTTGTGCTTTATGGGGATACATACCAAGCCTTGAAGATGCGTATAGTTGGCAAGCAGATCTAAATTTAACTAGCCCCCTTTTAGTGTTAGACCATATCTAGTGCTCATATTTACGCCAAAACACTACATCTAGTGTTTTGGCTCTTTCATCACCACAAGCTGCTCATTAAGAAAACACAATAAATATTTTTTTATTTTCTTTAAAAATCGCATCATTTTTATTGATTTCCTTCTGAGGTTACTTGCGTCAAACCTCAAAAGGTTAATAGTTACTAACACTTTTTATTTATCCCAAACTTATCCACATTTGTGCATTTACCTTGCTATTGCAAATTAAATTGAACCCCACTATCTTGTGATCCCAATCAGAAGAACCACCATATATAGTGGTCAAAACCTGAGCTTTTTTTCGCCAATTATTTTTAAAATATTCAATCCGAAGGATTACAGGCACAGCTATGAACCAACAGTTATCTGTCAGTAAAAGAAACGGCCGCAAAGAGCCGCTCGATCTCGATAAAATTCACCGCGTCATTACTTGGGCTGCAGAAGGCTTAGATAATGTTTCAGTTTCTCAGGTTGAATTAAAGTCACACATTCAATTTTATGATGGGATCCGTACTGAAGATATTCATGAAACTATCATTAAAGCTGCTGCTGATTTGATCGATAAAGACTCTCCGGATTACCAGTATCTTGCTGCACGTTTAGCTATTTTCCACTTACGTAAAAAAGCATATGGCCAATTTGAGCCACCACGTTTATACGACCACATTACAAAGCTGGTAGAACAAAAGCGTTATGATCAACACCTTCTGATTGATTATACCGAGCAAGAAATTGATGAACTTGATAACTACTTAGACCATAGCCGCGACTTAAACTTTAGCTATGCAGCGGTGAAGCAGTTAGAAGGTAAGTACCTTGTACAAAACCGTGTAACTGGCGAAATCTATGAAAGTGCTCAGTTTTTATACATTCTTGTTGCTGCAAGTTTATTCTCTGATTACCCGAAAGAAACTCGCCTTGATTACATCAAACGTTTCTATGATGCGGTTTCTTTATTTAAAATTTCATTACCGACACCTATCATGGCAGGTGTTCGTACACCAACACGACAATTCAGCTCTTGTGTATTAATTGAAACGGGTGATAGCTTAGATTCAATCAATGCGACTTCATCAGCAATCGTTAAATATGTCAGCCAACGTGCTGGTATTGGTATTAATGCGGGTCGTATTCGCGCGTTAGGCAGCCCAATTCGTAACGGTGAAGCTTATCACACAGGTTGTATTCCGTTTTATAAGCACTTCCAAACGGCTGTTAAAAGCTGTTCTCAAGGTGGTGTACGCGGTGGTGCAGCTACCCTATTCTACCCGCTTTGGCATTTAGAAGTAGAAAACCTACTGGTACTTAAAAACAACCGTGGTGTTGAAGAAAACCGTGTTCGTCACCTAGATTACGGTGTGCAATTCAACAAAACAATGTACGCTCGCCTTATCAAAGACGACTACATTACGCTGTTCAGCCCGTCTGATGTGCCGGGTCTTTACGATGCATTCTTCGAAGATCAAGAAGAGTTCGAGCGATTATATACACAGTACGAGCAAGATGATTCTATTCGTAAAAAGCGCATTAAAGCGATTGAGCTATTCTCTATGTTTGCGCAAGAACGTGCGAGTACAGGCCGCGTTTACTTACAAAACGTTGACCACTGTAATACGCATAGCCCATTTGATTCAAAGGTTGCACCTATCCGTCAGTCTAACTTATGTCTTGAAATTGCGCTGCCGACAAAGCCGCTTTCACACATTAATGACCCAGAAGGTGAAATCGCGCTGTGTACGCTATCAGCATTTAACCTTGGTGCAATCGACTCTCTAGATGAACTTGAAGAATTAGCTGAGCTTGCTGTTCGTGCACTTGATAATTTATTAGATTTCCAAGACTACCCGGTTCCTGCTGCACACACAGCAACCATGGGTCGTCGTACGCTAGGTATTGGTGTAATTAACTATGCTTATTACCTTGCGAAAAATGGCGTTAAATACTCTGATGGCAGTGCGAATAACCTAACACACCGCACATTCGAAGCGATCCAATACTATCTAATGAAAGCTTCAAATGAGCTTGCTAAAGAGCGTGGTACATGTCCTAAGTTCAATGAGACAACGTATTCAAAAGGTATTATGCCGATTGATACTTACAAGCGTGATCTAGATAACATTTGTAACGAAGCGCTTCACCTTGATTGGGATTCGCTACGCGCAAGCATTCAAGAGCACGGTATGCGTAACTCGACAGTATCTGCACTGATGCCATCAGAGACTTCATCACAGATATCAAATGCGACAAATGGTATTGAGCCTCCTCGCGGCCATATCAGTGTTAAAGCAAGTAAAGATGGTATATTGAAGCAAGTAGTGCCTGAATATGAAAAGCTAAAAGAACAATATGAGCTACTTTGGGACATCCCTTCGAATGACGGTTATCTTGGTCTTGTAGGTATCATGCAGAAGTTTATTGACCAAACTATTTCTGCTAACACGAATTATGATCCAACTCGCTTTGAAGGTGGTAAAGTACCAATGAAGTTGCTTCTTAAAGACCTGCTTACTGCATATAAGTTAGGTGTTAAGACACTTTATTATCACAATACACGTGATGGTGCGTCAGACTCTCAAGACGAATTAAAACCAGAAATTGAAGATGATGGCTGCGAAGGCGGCGCGTGTAAAATTTAATTAAGACGTGAGTAAGCAGTGTTCTTACTCACTTTTTTGCGTTATCGAGTATTATTAAATATGTCTTATTCTACATTTAGCAGAAATCATAACGACCAGTTAAAAGAGCCAATGTTTTTTGGTCAAACTGTAAACGTGTCACGTTATGACCAGCAGAAATACCCTATTTTTGAAAAGTTAATTGAAAAGCAGCTTTCGTTTTTCTGGCGTCCAGAAGAAGTTGATGTGTCTAAGGACCGCTTAGATTTCCAAGCGTTGCCTGAACATGAAAAGCATATTTTCTTAAGCAACTTGAAATATCAAACATTGCTAGATAGTGTTCAAGGCCGTTCGCCAAACGTTGCATTATTACCTATCGTTTCAATCCCAGAGCTTGAAACTTGGATTGAAACTTGGGCGTTTAGTGAAACAATTCACAGCCGTTCATATACACATATTATTCGTAACGTAACGCAGTCACCTGAACTTATCTTTGATGACATCGTAAGCAACGACAAAATTAATGAGCGTGCTGATGCGGTTACAAAATATTACGACGAACTAATCGAAAAGGTATCAATTTATAACCTTTATGGTGAAGGTAAGCATGTAATTAATGGTGAAGAAGTTCGTATTAACTTATTTGAGCTTAAGAAGCTACTTTATCTTTGCATCATGTCTGTAAACATTTTAGAAGCTATTCGCTTCTATGTCAGCTTCGCCTGCTCATTTGCTTTTGCAGAGCGTGAACTGATGGAAGGTAACGCAAAGATCATCAAGCTTATCGCCCGTGACGAAGCCCTTCACCTTTCTGGTACTCAGCATATTCTAAATATTATGCAAGAAGGTAAAGACGATCCTGAGATGTCTATTGTAGCTGCGCAATGTGAAGCCGAAGCAAACCGTATGTTTGAAGAAGCTGCACAGCAAGAAAAAGAATGGGCTGAATATCTGTTTAAAGACGGTTCTATGATTGGTTTAAACAAAGACATTCTTTGCCAATATGTTGAATACATTACGAACACTCGTATGTCAGCTGTTGGTTTAAAGCCTATCTTTGAAACTAAGAGCAACCCAATCCCTTGGATCAACGCCTGGTTAGTATCAGACAACGTACAAGTTGCACCACAAGAAGCTGAGATCAGCTCTTACCTAGTTGGCCAAATCGACTCTCAAGTCGATGCATCTGACTTCGGTGATTTCGATTTATAATGAATTCGAAACCCAGTTCTAAAATATCTATTGAAGAACATTCTGAGCCGCTTACATTTGCGGCTCAGTGCTCTTCCATATTAGATGCACTTGAAAAAGCAAACATTGAAGTTACTTATCAATGTAGAGAAGGCTTTTGTGGTGCGTGCAGAGCCAAACTTAATTCAGGTGAAGTGATTTACAACCAAGAGCCGTTAGCATTTGTAAGAGATGGTGAAGTATTAATGTGTTGCTCTAAACCTTTAACTGATATTTCAATCACATTACTCTAGTATTAACAAAGTTGTTTTACTTCTGTTTGGTAGTAACCTGACTTATCACTCACACTCATCGAATTCTGTTCAATTAAAATATCCCAGTGCATACTATTGGTTAAGTTTGTTTTTAGATCTTCTAAAAAGCTTGCTTTAAGGGTGAAAATACTAATATTGTGATGTTGTATTAATTGTGGTGATATTTCATCATACCAGCGCTCACCTTCGATAGTTAAAATCAAAAGTCTATCGTAAAGTTTACACAGTCGGTTAATTTCGCTTATGTCTAACTCTGACACATATAAAGCTAAGACAATCTTTTGTTCATCGTTTTCACACCAAACATCCGGGTAAGATTTATCTGACTTTTGATTCAAAAAAGTACGTTGATTATAAGAAAGTGCAGAAAACCCTAGTATCCTAAGTAAGAAGTGCTCTAAAGTTTCTCTTTTTGCAACAGCAGCTGTAAACACTTCTATATGATTTGCATGGTGAAAAAGATCCGCCACTTTTAACCTTGCTTTAAAGACAAAAGGCTTGCTCATCAGATACTCCTATCCCTTATAAACAAACTTTAGGCCAAAAATGCGATAATTCAACAAAGCTACAGTATAACATTCGTTGATTGAAGACACAGTGTTGTTATACCATAACCATAACTGAGACTAAATATGAATTACTAAGATGAAAAAACACTCTATAATTGCGACTGCAATTCTGACAGCTTTGTCTGCAGGCAATGCATATGCCGCACAAATCACGGGGAAAGTGATTGACTCAAACAAAAAACCTATATCAGGTGCTAAAGTTCACCTGCATGGTAAAAAACAATCTGTTATCACTGACAGGTTTGGAAAATTTAGCATTAATACTGATGCTGATAGTCAACTACACATCACTAAAAACAACTACATCGACCAGCGAATTGATATCAAAGCTGATCAAGGCAACGTGGTAGTGTCTTTAGAACCGAGTTCAGTTGAGAGTATCATTGTTTATGCCTCTGCCCTTCATAAAAATAATTTAGAGATGGCATCACCTGTTTCAGTTTTATCTGGCGATGAATTGAAAAAGCAAGCTAAGCCAACTCTAGGCGAGACACTTAAAGGTCAACCAGGTATTAATGCTAGCTACTTTGGGCCTGTATCTTCTAGCCCAATTATTCGTGGCTTAGATGGTCCAAGAGTAAAAATTACGCAAAATGGTTTAGATAGCAGTGACGCTTCTCGTATTGGCCCTGATCACACAACAACTAATGAGAGCTTATCTGCCGAACAAATAGAAGTATTACGCGGCCCAGCAACCCTACTTTATGGCTCTGGTGCAATTGGTGGTGTTGTAAACGTTGTAGATAACCGTATTCCAACAGATATTATTGACACTACAACAGGTGCCGTTGGGTATAGTTTTGATACTGTCTCAAATACAAATACTTATGCTGCTTTATTCGAAACAGGTAAAGATGGATTCAATTTCCATTTTGACGGTGTGGTAAGAAATGGCAAAGATTATGACGCACCTGAGTACCCTTCTCATGAAGAACATAGTGAACATGAAGAGAATGGTGAACATGAAGAGAACGGTGAACATGAAGAGAACGGTGAACATGAAGAGAACGGTGAACATGAAGAGCATGAGGAACACGAAGAACTTTTAAAATCAGTACCCAATACATTCATCGACTCTCAACAAGTTAATTTTGGTACAAGTTATGTAAATGACCACCTGACCGTGGGCTTCTCATTTGGCAGAATTGATACAGATTATGGAATTCCTGCGCATAGTCACGCTCATCACGATCATGACCATGACCATGACCATGACCATGACCATGACCATGAAGAGGGTGAACATGAATCGCATGGAGACGAAGGCCATGATGAAGAAAGTGTTTTTGCAAGAGTAAAACAAGATCGTTGGCAAGCACTTTTTAATTACGCGCTTCACAACAATTACATTGAAAACATCAATGTGAAAGTGGGCTTCACTGATTATCAACACAGTGAGATTGAAGGCGGTGCAGTAGGCACAACTTTCAAAAATAAAACGTCTGAATTGAGAACTAGTGTTGAGCATAAACTTGCTGGCTGGCATGGTATTATTGGTTATCATTTCTCTGATAGTGATTATGAAGCACAAGGTGCTGAAGCATTTACACCAGCTACAGAAACAACGAGTCATGCACTTTATGTTTTAGAAGAAAAGCAGTTTGGTGATTTTACCCTCGAGCTTGGTGCTCGAATTGAGGACTACCAGCTTTCAAGTGTTATCACTGAAGAAGCACACGAAGAACATGACGATCACGATCACGATCACGATCACGATCACGAAGAGCATGATGAAAAACGTTTATTTGCATACGAGTTAAACCAAACTAATATGAGCTACTCAATTGGTGGTGTATATGATTATGCAGAAGGACAGAACATTGCTGTTAACTTGTCGCACTCTGAACGCTCACCTTTAACTGCTGAATTACTCTCTAACGGTACGCATATCGCAACAAGTACTTATGAGTTAGGTCTTGGTTATCACTTAGAAAATGGTGAAGCCCACTTCGAACCAGAAGATATTCAACAAGAAGTTTCTACGAACTTTGACATCAGCTTTAGAAAATTCACTGGTGACTTTGGTTACACACTAAACTTTTTCTATAACGATGTTGAAAACTATTACTATCAAGAAAATACTGGTTTAATTTACTCTTCTGAACATGGTATTGAAGAAGCTGACCATGAGCATGAAGGCGCGTTACCTGTATACCAATTCAAGAGCCAAGATGCTGAGCTATATGGTTTTGAACTAGATACTCACTACAAGCTAAATGAAGAAAACACGGTTAAGCTATTTGCTGATTCAATTACGGCAAAACTAAAAGACTCAAGTTATTTACCCCGTATTCCAAGTAATAAAATTGGCATTAAGTACGAATACGCACTCGACAATTTAGTTGCTGACTTAACTGTGACGCGTTACGCAAGTCAAAATAAGATTACTTCTTATGAGAGCAGAACAGCTGGTTATACATTAGTAGACTTTAGCATGCAGTATGATTTTGATCTCGCTGGCAATGATGTAATGGCTTATTTCAATATTGATAACTTAACAGATGAGCTAGGCTTTGTTCATACCTCTGTAATTAAAGAGCAAGCCCCACTTCCTGGCAGAAACTTTAAATTAGGTGTCAGAGCATTCTTCTAAATTTAAAGTAATGACAATAATAAAAGGCCAATTTATTGGCCTTTTATTATTTTATTCCTTACAAAACATTGAATTAATATTATATTTCACTAGTCTTCATAATACTGAAATAAATTTAGGGAATGAAGATGAAAACTGTTAAAGCCAAGTTACTCAGCACAGTTTTTGGTGGATTAGCCTTAGTACTTCTCAGTGCAATGTTCGCGATTAACTCTGTTAAATATATTGCACAAGAATATGATGTTCTAATCGAAGAAGAGCTAAGTGCACAATTAAAAGTTAACCTCATCTTAAATACTTTCAAAACTCAGGTCCAAGAGTGGAAAAATATTCTTATTCGTGGTGAAAGCCCTGATCAATTCGAGAAATATTTAAAGCAATTTACAGAACAAGAAAAGGTTGTACAAAACCTGACTTCTGAGCTTATGTCTAAAGTCTATTTGCCAGAAGCTATCCGGTCACAACTTAATAAATTTAAAACTGAGCATAATAAGCTTGGCGAATTATATCGTATTGGTTTGTCTGATTTTGAAAATGCGAATTACAATACGCAAGCAGGTGACAAAGCCGTTAAAGGTATAGATAGAGCAGCTGCAACTCAGCTAAAAGAACTCAATCAATCCATAGATAAGTATGTTGACAATGCAGTAAAAAGACTGCGTGATGAAAAAGAAACTGCGATCTTTGAAAGTACTGTAATCATCCTAGCTGTTTCATTTATTGTAATCGTGATCATGGCATTGTTAATTCAGCGTTGGATCACTCGCCCTATAAAAATAGCGTCACAAGTTGCAACTGAAATATCTGACGGTAATTTAGAAAACAACATCAACTCAACTAGTAAAGATGAAATTGGCGCTTTACTTACTTCGCTCGATAAGATGCAAACCAACATTCGTGAAGCTAATGAGCAATTGACCCAACAAATGCTCCAGCAAAAATTACAAGCTGAAGAAAGCGGCCGAATTAAACAAGCACTAGACAACGCATCTTCCCCAGTTTTACTTTACAAAGCAAATAATGAAATTATTTACGCTAATAATGAAACAAATACACTGCTAAATCGCTATCAGAGTTTAATCAACAGTCCTTCAATACTGATTGGGACTAATATTATTCAAATATTGTCGAGTAAGTATGAACAACAAATTGAACAAGCTAAAAGCCAACAAGTTCAATTCGAAATGAATGTCGAGCATGTTTACCTCAATATTACAGCGAGCCCTGTTTTAAATAATGCTAGTGATGTAATTGGTGTGGTCGTTGAACTCAATGATCTAACCGAACAGAGAAACACAGAAAATAAAGTAGACGACATTATTAATGCTGCGGTAGCAGGCCAACTGGACGCCAGGTTAGACGTAGACAACCTAAACGGCTTTATGCTGACACTAAGCCAAAGCATCAACCGCTTGCTTAATGCCATTGTATCTCCCGTCATGCAAACAGAAAAATATCTCACAGCCATTTCACGTGGTGAAATACCAAATAAAATTGAAGGGAGCTACCAAGGCGACTTTTTAAAGATAAAACAATCTTTGGAACAAAGCGCAAAAGCGATTAACTTACTAATTTCTGACTCTACGTATTTAGTAAATTCAGCTTTAGCTGGTGAACTTTCAAATCGCGCAGATAGCAATGCGCATAATGGAGAATTTAAATCTATCATCACTGGCATTAACCAAACTCTTGATGCCATCATACAGCCAGTACAACTCACATCTAGCTACCTTGATAACATTGCCGTTGGACAACTACCCAATCTAGACAAATCACAATTCAAAGGAGATTTTGAGAACATTCTGAGCAGTTTTGAAACAAGTATTCATGCCATTAACTTGCTCTTAAATGACACCTCAATGTTAGCTAGTGCTGCTAATTCTGGTGAGCTATCAAAGCGTGCTGATGTCGAGTTACACCAAGGAGCTTATAGAGACATTGTTTCATCAATTAATGATACACTAGATGCTATCTCTACCCCATTACAGTCTTGTATCGCCGTGATGAATGCCTTAGAGCAAGGCGATCTAACTAAAAAAATCGATGGTAACTACTCAGGTGACTTTTCATGTCTAAAAGACTCCGTAAACCAAAGTATCGAAAATCTTGCCGCAATGGTCACCGAAATTAATGAAACAGCAAATACCGTTGCGAATGCCTCAGCGCAGATAAGTCAATCTACACAAGAGTTGAATTCATCCACAGAATCACAAGCGGCTTCTATTGAAGAAACTACCGTCTCTATGGGTGAAGTGACTGATAAAGTCACCAGTAATACCAAACATGCACAAACCGCAAATGAACACGCTCAAAATGCCGACCAACAAGCCATCGAAGGTGGTGAATTAGTTAATAATACAGTTACCGCAATGAAGGCCATTAGTGACAGTTCAAATGAGATTTCTAATATCATTGAAGTAATCAATGGCATTGCATTTCAAACTAATCTTCTTGCGCTCAATGCCGCTGTCGAAGCCGCGAGAGCAGGTGAAAAAGGTCGAGGATTTGCTGTGGTTGCCGCTGAAGTGCGTCAATTAGCACAACGAAGCTCAGATGCTGCAAAAGAAATTTCTGGTTTACTGAAAGACAGTGCCGACAAGGTTGAAAATGGTTTGATGCTTGCTGAACAATCTGGCAATACCCTGCGCGATATCGTAAGTAGTATTCAGACTCTGTCTAAGCTTATGAATGACATTGCGATTTCAAGTAATGAGCAGTCAAATGGCGTGTCACAAATCAATATTGCAATTAAACAAATCGACCAAAGTGTTCAACAAAACAACTCGCTTGTCGAGCAAACCAGTCATGCTGGCGCATCTTTGGATAAACAAGCCTCGCACTTGAAAGCTTTAGTCAGCCAATTTACTGTGTAAATAAAAAAGCCGCGACCATAAAGTGGAGCGCGGCTTTACAACCAGAAACTATCGTTGTTCTTATAATGCGTTTTCTAGTTCAGGCAACACATCAAATAAATCTGCTACTAGACCATAATCAGCAACTTGGAAAATTGGTGCATCTGGGTCTTTGTTTATAGCAACAATTACTTTAGAGTCTTTCATACCCGCTAAGTGTTGAATTGCACCGCTGATACCGACTGCAATATATAAATCTGGGGCAACAATCTTACCTGTTTGACCCACCTGCATGTCATTTGGTACAAAGCCAGCATCAACCGCTGCACGTGAAGCACCAATCGCAGCGCCTAATCTATCTGCAATACCATTTAGTAGCGCAAAGTTTTCGCCATTCTGCATACCACGACCACCTGAAATGACCACAGGTGCTGCATTTAACTCTGGACGTTCTGATTCAGTTTGCTCAACTGAAACAAACTCAGAAAGAGTATTATCAGCTGCAGTTTCGACAGATGAAATTGCAACTGCAGCCTGCTCACCTTGCGTATCAAATGCACTTGCACGAACTGTAATAATCTTTTTATCTTCCGATGATTTAACCGTTGCAATCGCGTTACCCGCATAAATTGGTCGCTTGAAAGTATCTGCATCAATAACATCAATGATTTCAGAAATCTGCGACTTATCAAGTAAAGCAGCTACACGAGGTAAAGTGTTTTTACCTGTAGTTGAAGCACTCGCAAGAATATGTGTATAGTCAGGAGCAAGCTCCACAACTAAGTCCGCAGTACTTTCTGCTAGCTGATGTTCAAACACAGGCTTATCAGCAACAATTACTGACTTAACACCTGCAATTTTAGCAGCAGACTCAGAGACGGCCGCTACTGAATGGCCTGCAACTAACACTGTTATATTGTCTGAAATCTTTGCTGCTGCATTGATAACTTTAGCTGTTTCAGGTTTAAGAGCGCCCTGCTCGTGCTCTGCAATTACTAATACACTCATGAGATCACCTTAGCTTCAGTTTTTAATTTATTTATAAGCTCTGCTACATCTTCAACTATGATACCTGCTTCACGCTTAGCTGGCTCTTCAACTTTTAAAAGCTCAGTTCGAGGTGCTAAATCAACACCTAGGCTGTCAGCTGAAATTACGTCTAATGGCTTACGTTTTGCTTTCATAATGTTAGGAAGAGAAGCATAACGGGGTTCATTTAATCGTAAGTCTGTTGTAACAACTGCTGGAAGTGATAAAGACACTGTTTGTAAACCACCGTCAACTTCACGAGTAACTAATGCTTTACCACCTTCAACGACTACTTTTGAAGCGAATGTACCTTGGCTACGACCTGTTAATGCCGCAAGCATTTGACCTGTTTGGTTATTGTCAGAGTCAATCGACTGCTTACCTAAAATAACTAATTCAGGTTGTTCTTGTTCTACAAGTTTACTTAGCAGCTTAGCAACGTGAATAGACTCAAGCTTTGCATCTGTCTCAATTTGAATGGCTTTGTCAGCGCCAAGTGCTAGTGCAGTACGAAGCTGCTCTTGGCAAGCTTTATCACCAATAGACACTGCAATCAATTCTGTTGCAATGCCCGCTTCTTTTAATCGGATGGCTTCTTCTACCGCAATCTCACAGAAAGGGTTCATTGCCATTTTTACGTTCGTTAGATCAACATCACTGTTATCAGGCTTTACTCTTGCCTTGACATTGTAGTCAATCACGCGTTTGATTGGCACAAGTACTTTCATAGTTACTCCATGATCTGGTTAATTCTTGAAGATGACGCTAACGTCAATACATTTATTTAATGCAATCAGCCTACTTCCTGTTGACGTAAACGTCAACCTAAAATAACCTTAGATTAACTTATAAAAAACTTAATATTTAAATAAACGTTTATTTGGCAATCCGTCAGCCATTTTAATGTGTTCAAAGTCATTTAATCGCGGTTAAGATCAAGACTGCGTCATATAACTAGTTCACAATAAAACATTTAAACGTTTACGCTACCGTCAAGATAAGTGAGGATAATATGGTCGAACGCGAAACGATGGAGTTTGACGTTGTAATTGTTGGCGCAGGACCTGCTGGCCTTTCATGTGCAATTCGTCTGGCTCAACAAGCGCAACAAAAAGAACAAGAATTAATGATCTGCGTTGTTGAGAAAGGCTCTGAAGTCGGCGCACATATTTTATCTGGTGCTGTATTCGAAACCAAAGCACTGGATGAATTATTACCTGAATGGAAAACTTTAGGTGCACCTTTAAATACGCATGTCACCGAAGACGAAATATATCTATTCAAAAATGAAGACAATGCCACCAGCATTCCTCATTTTGCGATCCCAAAGACATTCAAGAATGATGGCAACTATATTGTATCTATGGGTAATGTATGTCGTTGGCTTGCTGAACAAGCTGAAAGCTTGGGTATTGAGGTATTCCCTGGTTTCAGTGCCCACTCTCTCATTATTGAGGACAATCAAGTAAAAGGCATTGTTACAGGTGATATGGGCCTAGACAGAGAAGGTCAGCCGAAAGATAGCTACATGCCGGGTATGGAGCTTAGAGCAAAATATACTGTGTTTGCTGAAGGTTGCCGTGGTCATTTAGGTAAACAGTTAATTAAAGAGTTTGAACTCGATAAAGATGCAACACCACAACATTACGGCTTAGGCTTTAAAGAGATCTGGCAAATAGATCCGAGTAAGCACAAAGAGGGTACGGTTGTACACGGTACTGGTTGGCCACTAACAGGCGATACAACGGGTGGTTCATTTATGTACCATGCTGAAAATAATCAGGTCGTTGTGGGTCTTATTGTTGACTTAAATTACTCGAATCCACATTTGAGTCCATTTGATGAATTCCAGCGAATGAAACACCATCCTGTCTTTAAAGAAACATTAGAAGGTGGTGAGCGCATCGCCTATGGTGCAAGAGCTATTGCAAAAGGTGGTTTCCATTCACTGCCTAAAATGCATTTCCCTGGCGGCTTATTAATTGGCTGTGATGCGGGTACGTTAAACTTTGCCAAAATCAAAGGTAATCATACTGCAATGAAATCAGGCATGTTGGCTGCCGATGCAATGATAGAAGCCCTAGCGCAAGAAAACCCAACTGCTGATTTAAGTTCATTTGCCGAGTTATTTAAATCGAGCTGGTTGTATGATGAGTTATATCAATCACGAAACTTCGGTCCGGTTATTCATAAGTTTGGTAGTATTTTAGGTGGCGCGTATAACACACTAGATCAAAACTTTTTTAATGGGTCTTTACCATTCACATTTAAAGACACAACCTTCGACCATGCATGCATGAAACCTGCGAGTGAATGTGACAACATTAGCTACCCAAAACCTGATGGTAAGCTCAGCTTTGATAAATTGTCTTCTGTATTTTTATCAAATACCAACCATGAAGAAGTGCAACCTTGTCACTTGCAGTTAAAAGATAAAGCGATCCCTATTAACTTTAATCTTGCTAAATTTGATGAGCCTGCACAACGTTATTGTCCTGCTGGTGTATATGAAATTTCTGAAAACGAAGGTGAGAAGCAATTCGTTATTAACGCCCAAAACTGTATACATTGTAAGACCTGCGATATCAAAGATCCGAGTCAAAACATCACTTGGGTAACGCCTGAAGGGACAGGTGGTCCAAACTACCCTAATATGTAAAGCTGTATTCCTATACCTAAATTGCACAAGGGCCGAATGGCCCTTTTTTCGTTTTACAGACTGTTGACTATACTTAACATTATTCATCTTAATAAGTTGAAATATATGAATCAGCAATCTGAGCTTGTTTTTAGATTTTTGGCAGAACCCACGGATGTTAATTTTGGTGGTAAAGTGCATGGCGGCATTGTTATGAAGTGGATAGATCAAGCCGGTTATGCGTGTGCAGCGGGCTGGAGTGGCAGTTATTGTGTTACTGTATCTGTTGCAGGTGTCAGGTTTAAACGCCCTATTCTTGTCGGCCAAGTTGTAGAAGTTACCGCGCAAATCGCACATACCGGTAAAACTAGCATGCAAATTTTCATCCGAGTAAAATGTGGCGACCCTCAAAATAATATTCTATCTGAAAGTAATCACTGCATTATTAGTTTTATTGCGATGGATAAAGCTGGCTACCCTGTGCCTGTGCCACAGTTTGTAGCAAAAACCAAAGAACAAAAAAAGCTAGAACAATATGCAATTAAAATGAAAGAAATAGCGATTGAAACTGAATCCTTGCTTCATCGCACTGTAGAAAAATAAGAGGTTTTAATTGAGAGCGTGCTTAGCCAGTTCATAAATAGTCATATTTGCAATGTCATTTATTTGCTGCTGACTATGTTTATTCGTTTTTAAATCGTGAATTAATAATGACTTCTGCTCTTCAATCAAGAGTTCAAAGTTTTTAGGGCTCACTAAGCCATTTTGGATCTGAGAAACAAGCTCATTTAGTTTTGTTTTTCTCGATATAAGCGAATCTTTAATCGAACTGTGTAACTCTTCACAGCTATATTTTAATATTACCTTTCTACATACGACATCAATATTGTGTTCAAATCCCATGTTCACTCTCATCACTCCCTTTTGAAGTATTCTTCGTGCCCTTAAGGTTAAATATTGTTCTAGAAGCAAAATGTTCTTTTAAGGCTGATGATCTTGCACTCATCAATAATTCTCGCTCATGTGGTTGATGGTTAGTGGCAATAAACCTAGATGCGTTTTTTTTATCAGTCATTTTTCTGTAACTTAAACGATAATTCAGACATAAGATTATGTCGGTTTGCAAAATAATCCAATTACACGCCATTACACCTTCATTACATGGTTTATTTGCTTTAGAAAAGTTACAATCTGAACATCTATATTTTTATATTTAGTTGCTTGTGGAAAACTACCAAATTGAGCCTGTCGGTTTTATTCAATCTCCTTATAAACAAAAGTTTGCCATACCTAGACAGCCCCGTTTAGTGCCTGAGGCAAAAGCCAAACTGATTTTTAGTAAAGAATTTAGCCGCGAAGAGTTTGTTCGAGGTATCGAAGAGTTTACACACTTATGGTTGTTGTTTCGTTTTCACGAAACCGCTGACAAAGGCTATTCTGCACTTGTCCGTCCGCCACGTTTAGGCGGCAATGAAAAAAAAGGCGTATTTGCAACCCGAGCCACTTTTCGACCTAATGGCATTGGCATGAGTGCGGTTAAATTAGAGGGTGTTGAATATAAGAACGGTCAACTTGCGCTACTTTTATCTGGGATAGACTTACTTGATGGCACACCGATTATCGATATAAAGCCCTATTTACCCTATTCAGATGCCATGCCTGAAGCTTCTGCAGGTTTTGCCGATACACGTCCAGAAACCTTAATGACTGTTGAGTTTTCAAAAAAAGCGACTGAGTTTTTAGCAAAGCAATCTGATAAATCACTGCCAGAGTTTATTGCCAATGTACTTAAACAAGACCCCCGACCTGCTTACAAAAAACAAAAAACAGGCACACAGACTTACGGAATGAACTTGTATCATTACAATATTCGCTGGCAAGTCGACGGTGAACACAATCTTGTCACAGAAATCAGTATTGAACGTTAATAAACACTTTGTATGGCTCGTTAGCACTGCTAAACTAACGGCCATTTTCTAGAAAAACAAAATACTATACGAACGGAACCACCATGCGTACCAGTCAATATATTCTTGCGACTCTAAAAGAGACGCCTTCTGATGCTGAAATTATCAGCCACCAACTTATGCTTCGTGCAGGCATGATCCGTAAACTTGCATCAGGTTTGTACACTTGGTTGCCATCAGGCTTGAAAGTTTTACGTAAAGTTGAACAAGTAGTTCGTGAAGAAATGAACAAAGCCGGTGCAATCGAGTTACTTATGCCGGTTATTCAGCCTGCTGATCTGTGGGAAGAGTCTGGCCGCTGGGAACAGTTTGGCCCTGAGCTATTGCGTATCAACGACAGACATAACCGTCCTTTCGCACTTGGCCCTACACACGAAGAAGTGATCACAGATCTAGTACGTAAAGAAATTAATAGCTACAAGCAGCTACCAATTAATTTCTACCAAATTCAAACTAAAGTACGCGACGAGGTTCGTCCTCGGTTTGGTGTAATGCGTGCACGTGAATTCACCATGAAAGATGCTTACTCTTTTCATATGACAGAAGAGTGTCTGGATAATACCTACCAACGTATGCATAAAGCATACTGCAATATTTTTGAGCGTTTAGGTCTAGATTACCGTCCAGTAATTGCAGACACGGGTTCAATTGGTGGTAGTGTTTCTCATGAATTCCACGTGTTAGCAGAATCGGGTGAAGATGCAATTGCATTCAGTGATTCAAGCGATTACGCAGCAAATATTGAAAAAGCTGAAGCAGTTGCACCTAGCGAAACACGCCCTGCTCCATCTAAAGAATTAAACACATTCGACACGCCAGAAGCAAAAACCATTGAAGAGCTAAAAGCAAAACATGGTGTTAAACCACATCGTGGTGTTAAAACCCTTATTGTTTATGGTGCACCAGATGAAAATGAAGAACGTGGTTTAGTTGCACTTATCGTTCGTGGTGACCATGAATTAAATGAATTAAAAGCTGAAAAACTATCCCTTGTTGATTCGCCACTAGAAATGGCAAAAGAAGAAGACATTGTCGCAACCATTGGCGCTCGTCCTGGCTCATTAGGTCCTGTAGGTCTTAATATGCCAATTATTGTTGACCGCAGTGCTGCTGTGATGGCTGACTTTGTTGCTGGCGCAAACAAAGATGGTGTGCACTACAGTGGTATCAACTTCGACCGTGATGTAACAGAATACACTGTTGAAGATATTCGCAACGTGGTTGAAGGCGATCAAAGCCCTTGCGGAAATGGTACACTGCATATCAAACGCGGTATTGAAGTGGGTCATATTTTCCAACTTGGTAGTAAATATTCTGAAGCAATGAATGCTGGTGTGCTTGGTGAAAACGGTAAAAACCAAATAATGACCATGGGTTGTTATGGTATTGGTGTATCGCGTATCGTTGCTGCTGCCATTGAGCAAAACAATGATAAGTTTGGTATTAAGTGGCCAAAAACCCTTGCGCCATTCGAACTTGCTATCGTGCCTATGAACATGCACAAATCTCATCGTATTCCTGATATCGCAGAGCGTTTATACAGCGAATTTCAAGATGCTGGTGTTGATGTGTTATTCGATGACCGTAAAGAGCGCCCTGGTGTCATGTTTAATGACATGGAATTGGTTGGTATTCCATACACGCTTGTTATCGGTGAGCGTAATCTTGACGAGAATAAGGTTGAGCTTAAGAACCGTATAACCGGTGAAAAGCTAATACTTGATATTGAATCAGCAGTTGCTGAGATCACGAAAGCTATCAAGGCTTAATCTTACAGCAAAAAAAAGCGGCTATTTAGCCGCTTTTTTATTGTCTTCAAACGCTATTATTTTCGTTTCGGGCGGAAATAATCTGTATTAGCATAAAAACTTGCGTCTTTATTTTCTTCATACCATGAAGGCACACCTAATAATGGTAAAGGTGACATCTTTTTATTGTCTTCTAATAACCCATCTTTGATCATTTGATAAAGTTGCGTGTCTAAATAGCGATATTGCTGTTCTAAGCTTAATTGGTAAAAACTTTCATCAGCTTTTATACAAACTAACTTACCTGTAAGCCCTATAAACGGGTTGGTCATCATTTCGTAGTTAGCGTGGCCAAATGTAAAAGGTAAATAATTTTTACCCCACTGTGCTCTTTGTTCCACAAAAGCTTCTGACCATTGATGTGATTTAAGCTGAGAAATTATTTCATCATTATCAACCACTAATATAACGCCACATTCGTCAAATAATGTGATTGCATTTCTTTTTTTGCTTCTTTGTTTAGTGCCGTGCGTTTCTATTTCTTTAATATGCAATTCGTTAAGAAGTGCTTTGGTTTTTGGAAATAAGCACCAGATGAAAGCGCCGAATAAGTCATGCCAATTTTGCTCTCGCGTTGGCACTTGCCCTGTTTCGAAGATAATCGCTTCATAATAACGTGTTTCATTTTCTAATTCAGAGTTAGGCGTAAAACGAATATTTAACCCTTGCGGGTTCTTTAAGTCTTTTAACCCACTTAACCAGTCAAAACTTGGCCAGTCTGTATGTGAGTTGAGGTTAAACAATGTATTTAGATGCTCAAAAGCACCATTATTAAGACAGGATTGAGAAAATGTCTCTGAGGCAACAAATCTTTTCATAGGACTACAGACTTAAAAATTTTCGCGATTTTATCGTAAACTTGTCTTCACGCCAACCGAGGCGGTTAATCGCTTTAACTCGAACAAGCAGTCTAGAAATGTGTATACTTAAGCGATTTTAATTAAAAGAAAAAAGTGATTATGAAACTGAGAATAACACTTAGCGCAATTGCAGCAGCAGTGCTTGCAGGTTGCGTATCAACAAGTAACACATCTAACGATATTCAAGCCGCTTATAACAGCATCAACGAAACACAACTTGCAGAGCACATTAAAACACTTGCTTCTGATGAGTTTGAAGGCCGCGCCCCTTCTTCAAAAGGTGAAGAGCTTACTCTCGCCTATTTAACTAAACACTTTAAAGCGCTCGGTTATGAGCCTGGTAATGGCGACAGTTTCTTCCAAGAGGTGCCGCTTGTTTCAATTGAAGCTGACTCTAATATGGAGCTAGTAATTGATGGTAAAGCTTATCAATACAAAAAAGAAATGGTGATGGGCACAGGCCGTATTAGCGAACTTGAGTCTATCAACAACTCTGAAATGGTGTTTGTTGGCTATGGTGTGAATGCCCCAGAATACGGCTGGAACGACTATGAAGGCCTAGATGTTAAGGGTAAAACGGTTGTAATGCTGGTTAATGATCCTGGTTTTGCGACCAAAGATCCAAGCATGTTCACCGGTGAAGCCATGACCTACTATGGTCGTTGGACATACAAATACGAAGAAGCCAGCCGTCAAGGTGCTGCAGGTGCCATTATCATTCATGAAACAGCACCTGCCTCTTACCCTTGGAGCGTTGTTGAAAACTCTTGGAGCGGCGAGCAATTTGGCTTCCAAAAAGAAAATAAAAACATGGACCGTGTAGCCGTTGAAGGTTGGGTGACAGTCGATGTCGCTAAAGAGCTGTTCGAAAAAGCAGGTCTAAACTTTAAGGATGCTAAGAAGAAAGCGGCACAAGGCGCCTATCATGTTGATATGGGCGACTTAACCGCCTCAGTGACGGTTAAGAGCAAGATCAAGACATCAACGTCGTATAACTTTATTGCGACTTTACCTGGAAGTAAAAAGCCAGAAGAGCACATTGTTTACTCTGCACACTGGGACCACTTGGGTATAGATAAAAACCGTAAAGGTGACCAAATCTATAACGGCGCGCATGATAATGCGACGGGTACTGGTGGTATGATTGAAGTAGCAGAAGCATTCGCTAAGTTGCCAACTCGTCCAGACCGTTCCATTACCTTCTTAGCAGTAACCGCTGAAGAGCAAGGCTTACTTGGCTCAAAATTCTATGCGAATACGCCGGTTATTCCAGCAAAACAGACCGTTGCTAACATCAACATGGATAGCTTAAACCTACTTGGTAAAGTGAAAGATATCAGCGTAGTGGGTATCGGTAAATCAAGCCTAGACGAAATGTTGGCTGATGCTGCTAAAGCTCAGGGTCGTGTAGTTTCTGGAGATCCACGTCCGGCATCAGGTGGTTATTACCGCTCAGATCACTTTGCATTCGCAAATATGGGCGTACCTGCGATGTACGCTGGTGGCGGTACAGAAGCATTTGATGAAGCAACAGCAAACTATCGTAAGAAAATGAGTTTGGTACTTCGTGGCTGTTATCACCAACCATGTGACAGATACCGTGATGAATGGGACTTAAGAGGTGCAGTCCAAGATTTGCAGTTGTTCTTCCAAGTCGGTTATGACGTTTCTCAACAAGCTGAATGGCCAACATGGAAAGCCGGCGCTGAATTCAAACGCAAATAAACTTAAATGAGATTGATTTTTATTTAAATTAACACTAAAGTGCAACTGATAATATTTATTGGTTGCACTTTATGAACACTCTCACAACTTTAAGGCATTCACCTGTTCTCAATTCGCTTGCATTCATGCTTGCCAATAAGCGACTTGTTTTACCTGTTTTTATACTTCTGTCTTTACTCTATGAACCAATAAGAACCATAACAATACCTACCCTTGCAGATGCATTTTTTCAGGTTACTGTTTTTGTCGCCGCAACCTTATTCATCTATTACTATTTAGTTGATAGGTTACCTCAACTTGAACTCAGTTACTTAAAAGCCAAATCACCTTCGTTAGAGATTACCTTCGCTGCAATACTCGGCGCATTACCAGGTTGTGGTGGAGCTATTATTGTAGTTACTCAATTTACCAAGAAACAAGCCAGCTTTGCTTCTGTTGTCGCTGTATTAACTGCAACCATGGGAGATGCTGCTTTTCTACTGTTAGCTAAAGATCCTATTGCAGCGCTCACTGTTATTAGTATTGGCGTTGCTACAGGCATAATAAGTGGTTTAATTGTCCATTTGTTCCATGCAGATTCATTTTGTCATCCTCAAAAAGCTTCAAACTATGCCCATGATTGCATGAAATCGAATAAGGCCATTTATGTTGGTGAAAAGCTATGGAAGTGCTTTTTAGCGCCTTGTTTGTTTATATCTTTACTCATCGCATTTAATGTAGACTTCGGAGAATTTGATAATGCCATCACTTATTTTGGTGCTTTGTTTGCAGCTATCGCAGTCACCATTTGGGCATTCTCTTCAGAAGGTAAAACCTATCAACAAATAACAGCTGAAGATGAGGAAGTATCACCACCCAGTAAGTTTTCTCGAATAATACAAGATACCCACTTTGTAACAGCCTGGGTAATCGCGAGCTTTATGCTTTATGAAATTGCAGTGAGTGTGTTTGGGCTAGATCTTAGAGCTTGGTTTAGTGAATATGCGATTTATGCCCCACCCATTGCTGTTGCAATCGGTTTATTACCTGGTTGTGGCCCTCAAATAGTTATCACTACATTGTATATACAAGGTATTATTCCATTTAGTGCTTTAGTTGGTAATGCCATATCTAATGATGGAGACGCGCTTTTCCCTGCTTTAGCAATGGCACCTAAGGCAGCTTTAATTGCCACGCTATATTCAGCAATACCTGCATTATTAGTGAGTTACCTTTTGTTTTGGTATTTATAATTAAGGTTTAATACTTGTATAGACAAGAAAAAAGCCTTTAGGGTTAGCTATAAAGGCTTCAATTTTTTGTTAAAGTATTCGACGTTAATTCATCACAGGTTCTGGGGCCATATTTTTCGAGTAAAGATTAAAACACCACAACGCAATAGATGTGACGCCGGCAATGGCAGCAAATAGTAACCACATCAGTTCTGGTTTATTCATACCTAATGCTAGATTCGCATAGCTCCAACCTGACAAAAATCCTGCACACAAAAAACCTAATGCCATGGAAACAAAGTAATAACCCATATACAAGGCTGCTTGCTCTTTCGGTGCTATGCTTGCAACATATTCTTGACTCTTTGGTGAGGTAAGCATTTCACCTAATGCAATTAATAAGATCACAACTGTAATCACCCAGCCTACCATATTGCTTTGAGAGCCAATTAAGAATATGAATGCAGCCGCAATGATTATGAGTCCAGCAATTAGCACATAGATAGATTTAAACCTTTGACAAAGTAAACTCACAAATATTTGTAGCAAAACGATTGCAGCAAAGTCTAAGTTAATTAGATACTCAGGGTTAACCTGTCGGTATGCCAAAAGGTGGGCTGTATAGTTTTGAATTTGTGTACTATTTAATTCGTCTGTATTGTTGGTAATTAAACGTAATTCTGTGACCAAATTCGCTAATTCATTAGTTGGTACATTTACTTTTAAATGCACCCACTCCAGTCTCAATGTTTCCAATTCAATAGTGTTGTTCAACTTTATGTCATTAAACAAAGCCACTATAGCTGCAGATATTTTTTCTTCATCTACGTAGGCAAAGAAATCAACTGCACCCTGCCCGAATATTGATAAGAACTGAACTAAGTCTTTGGTATCAACAAAGTCACGAATAAAAAGCGGTACGGTGTAAAAAAGTTGGTTATAAACAGTCCAAAAACCCGTTAATATAGCAAGATAAATCGCGAATTTAGCATTACTGACTTTCACTTTCTCTTGCCACCAGCATGATGCACTTTCTTTTGCAAATAAATTCCAAATTACATTTGATATAAGCCAGAGTGCAATGGCCAAAAACGCTTGAGGGTAAGTTAACCACTCAACACCCGCGCACATTAGTAGTACGATAGAAACAAATAAAACCAAAGCAAAACGGCCATTTCCTAACACACTTTGTGCCTCATTTATTGTTTCTTTTAAGCTTTTATCGTTTTGCTTCTTAAGTGATGGCGGGTTTTTGTAGAAAAATAAAACAGGCACAAAGTTTAGTAATATCCAAACCGCTGACATCATAAAGACCGCATCCCAACTTATCGCTCGCATAGCACCGGCTATAAGTGGACCTAGAAACCCACCGACGTTAACCATGGTATAGAATATACCAAAACCAAGCCCTCTATTTTGGTCATTGGTACTATGAGCAATCGTGCCAACAACGACTGGCTTAAAGCATGCAGCACCTAAAGCGACAAAGCTGAGTACTAAAAAAAATGGCCAGAAGTCTTTAACTTGGCCCAGTAAGAAATAACTCGGCGCCATGATGACAAAAGAAATGATAAACATTTTTTTATAACCAATTCGATCACCGAGTGCGCCAGTTAGAACAGGCAATAAGTATAAAAAGAAAGGAATGATCCCTTGAATTGCTCCTCTCTCAATATCAGAGAATCCGACACCGCCTTGTGACTTTGGTGTTGTCATATAAATAGATGACACTGCAAAAAAGCCATACCAAGCTAGTCGTTCAAAAATTTCCATGATATTGGCAATATAAAAGCTCTTTCCAAATGCCGATTTATGAGTAGAGTACACTTTAACTTCCCCCTTTATTTTTGCATACAATATACCACCAAAGTGTAACGCAATGTAAAGCATTAATTTTTAGAGGGTGCTCTAAAATTATAAGTATTATTTTTGACCAAGAGTAGAAAGTAATACCAACCCGGTTAAGTAACTGATCTATTTTGGGGCAAGAAAACCTTGTTGATAGCACCGCTCACGCGTCCTACTATCGCTGAGGTACCTACATCCATGTAAGCAAGGCAAATATTTCGTTATTTAGTTGTTCTTAATGATTAAGTGTTATTGCGGTTGGTATAATAAGGTCATTAACTCATAACTGCTTTTGAAGCATCAGACATCGCATTGACTAAAAGATCTAAAAGTACATCAACATCTTCCAAGCTACCGCTCTTCAGTAATTCATCAAGTTGTGTCGCATAGTTATGAATTTCATAGCACTCAAACATACCGGCAGTCCCTTTGATGGCATGTACATGCCTTTTCAATGCCACAAAATCACTATTTTCATAACTGGAGTGCAATAGGTGTTTTTGTTCCTCTAACCCCCGAAGATAGTTATTCTGTAGAGCTTCAAATTCACCGATAGGCAGGTTTAACTCTTCTACTTCTAGGTTGAGATAATGACTGATTTTCTTATGGAACTTTGTTCTGTCGATGGGTTTTGACAAATGATCCGTAAAGCCCATTTTTAGATAACGCTCTACTTCATGGGTCATGGTATTAGCGGTTAATGCTAATACAGGCGAACTAACCCCAGTTGCTTGGATAAACTTAAATGCTTCTTCACCGTCCATTATAGGCATTTGTATATCCAATAAGATTAAATCAAACTCATGTTCTAAAACAGCTTGAACGGCTTCTTGCCCATTTTCTGCTGCGATCACCTGAAGCCCCATACCTTCAAGTATAATGGTGATAAGCTTTCTGTTATCAGGATGGTCTTCAGCAAGCAAAACTTTGCCTTTAAGCATGCCCGATGTATCTATAGATTGTAAATCTAATTTAGATTGCGGAAGCTCATTTAGGTTGCCCACCCATTGAGTATCTTTGGTTGTATATAAACCTAACTCAAGTGTAAATGTTGTCCCAGAGCCAACATTACTTTCAACGGTAATATCACCATCAAGCTTACGAGCTAAACTCTTGGATATGTTAAGACCTAAGCCTGTACCGCCATAACGGCGTGTGGTAGATGTGTCTGCTTGGTGGAATGCAGTAAACAATGATTTAATTTCATCCTTGGTCATGCCTATTCCAGTATCTCTCACCGAAATTTGCAACTTCTCGTCACCACATGACACATCAATACAGATCTTACCCACACTGGTAAATTTTAATGCGTTTGAAGTTAGATTTAGCAATATTTGTCTGAATCTGGTCGGGTCTATAACAATTAAATTCGGTAAAGGAAAATGATAATTTAACTCAAATTCTAAACCTTTATCTCTTATCTGTTTACCGAGGAGTGATTCAATTTCAGCAATACATCTAAACATATCTGCTTCAATTAATTCTACTTCCAACCTATTGGCTTCAATCTTAGACATATCCAAAATGTCGTTTATCAGGTTTTGTACATGTCTGGCATTTTGGAGAATAACATTGATAGCATGCCCTTTTTCAGAGGGCTTTATGTCACCAAGCAACATGCCATCTGCATAACCAATAATTGAAGTCATCGGCGTTCTAATTTCGTGGCTCATATTTGCTAAAAATCGACTTTTTGCTTCACTGGCATCACGTAATTCAGAAGCTAAGTCTTCTAACTCCTGAGTCCTTTGTAGTACTTTCAATTCTAGGTTTTTGTTAAGCTCAACATTTTCTAAATTGGTTAATCTAAACTTATCTGCAACAGCAAATGCCAGCAACAGAGCATCCATTGCTGTCCCTATTAGCCCAAGTAGATAGAGGTTTAAGCTAGATGGAGGCAACACGCCAAGGTTAGTTAGATTACCAATCATGTTTGGAATGGCCATTGCGACATACGCAAGTACAAAATATCTTGCTGGTTTAAAGCCTTCGCTTATTCGCAAAAAACCTACATAGAGTCCCAAACAAAGTGCTGCGCCAGTAACGATTGTGGCCCAGAGGAAACCAAAACTTGGAAACAACATCGCCATTGGTATCCCACACGCTGCTATAACACCAAGTAACAGCGACCCATTGGTTAATGTTGGGTGGGTTTCTTTAAGTTTGAGTAAGTTAATGTAAAAAAGGATATTCGTTAGCGGCGTTAAGGCAAAACCAAGCCAGTGTAAATTCGGCGAATAAAAGCCAAATAGTTGATCAGAAATGTGGAAAAAGTGACTCCACGCAAATACCCAGCAAATTGCAAATAATGCGTAATATAAATGCGTTTTGTCTTTTGAGCCGAGGTAAATGAGTAGATTGTACAAGCCTAAAACTAAGCCAACACCAAAGCATAAAATCATTACCAAATTTTCAGTAACGACTAAACGCTCGAACTCATCTTTAGGTTTAATGACAAATTTGATGGGTGTGTAAAAAAAATCACTTTCAAAACAAGTCACCAATACATATTTTTCATTCGGATTAAGTCGAATCGAGTTACCGTAATGAAATGCAAATTCATTACTGACTTCTCCCCCTGTAACAATAGTTTGAATTTCGCCATCTTCACTGTAGAGCTTACTTTCTATTCTTGATACAACGGTATTGTAGGGGTATAAGACAAACTCTGTGTCATTGGTATGATTTACCAGCTCTGTAACAAGCCAATACTTTCCTCCAAAAAGTGCCCTCTTTGGCAGTATCTCAAGGCCTTGTTGCCACTCTTTTACAGACTGGTAGCTTAATGGGAAGACCACATTTTCTTTCGATTTTAAAAGCAAAGCAGAATCATGCAAATTTGTTTCTTGCATGTTATGGTGATAATTAAATGTCTGTGCGTGTGACACCGCACACACAATACTCAATATAATCAGCGTAATATAAAGTATAAATTTACGCATTTAGTCAGCCAACTACTCTTCTATGTTTATTCATCATGTCAATCAAAAGTTATATGAAACCTCTAGCCCAACACGCCTGCCCTCACCTTTAAAGTCTTCTAACATACCTAAGAAGCTAGATAAATCGAATTTTAAGTGACTATATTCTTTATCAAATAGATTTTTAGCCCAAAACCTTAGCTGGTAGTCTTTAAAAGTAATTTGGCTATTCAAATACCACAATGTGTAGCTTGGTTGGTGAGCTAGTATATTTTGATTTTGGTCAAAATAATAATCCGACTGATAATCAAAACCCAACGTTGCTGTCATCCTTAGGTTAGCTTGTAGGTCTGTTTCATAAGTAAGCGCGCCATTTATATTCATTTCTGAAGTAAAAGGTAAGCGATGGTTTGTCAGTTCATTGCCAAGTGGGTCAATAAATTTTTCAAATTCGGCATGTGGAATATAGCTAAACCCTAAGGTGGTGTTAAATTCATCGGTTAATTTATAATTAATATCAATATCAGAACCGTAAATCTTTGAGTCACCGACATTTTCTAGAAGTTGTATCGGCGGAGCGCCTTCAATGAGAGAGGGCTGATTCATGAAGACCTGTTGTCCCTTATAATCATAGTGAAACAAGGCCCAGTTTACTTTTAACGTTCTATTGTCATTAATATACTTACCACCGACTTCATTCGAAATAAGTTCTTCTGGACCATAATCTGCAAGCATCGCTTGCTCAGGGCTTGATAAGTATCCTCCGTAATAACCACCACTTTTATAGCCATTACTTAGACTATAAAATACTGAATGATTGTTACTCAATGCGTAAATTAGGGAAAGTTTGCCAGAGATATCATCATCTTTAACTTCGCCCTCAACACGATAGAAAGGCAATAAAACACCTTCTAATGAGCTAGCATCCACTACAACATTAATGTCACTTAATGAGTTGTATTCAAACACTTCGTCAGAGTAACGAAGACCTGTTGTAAGGATTAAGCGCTCAGACAGCTGCCAATCATATTGTCCAAATAATGCGAATGACTTACTGACTAAGTCATTATCATAGAAAAAGTTAGCTGAGTTACTTCCAAATTGCGTGCCTCGTAAATCTCTCAGAATGTCATTATAATTGTCTTGATAAATTCTTTCTTGCAGTGAGAACAGACCAAGTGTGAAATGATCATCACCTATTTCATAGTTCAAACGTACTTCGTTATTTAACACTTCTGCTTTAACACCCAATTGACCTTCACATAACCTCGCAGGAGAGCCATCACAATTAAATGCATGCTCTCTGTCTAAACGGTTAAAGCTGTTAAGCCAAATGACTGATGCATCATCGCTTAATTGCCAAGTTAATTCACTTGTCCAACCTTTATTTATACCGTGGTGTGGTGAATCATTGTTCACGCTTACCGCCCAGAAGTCATCAACACCATCGTTAAACCCAAATGCATCAACACAGTTTCCTGCATTTATGTCGCTCACTGAGCACATAACACCATTAATCGGATCTGCGAATATGCCTATATTACCTACCGGTTGAGCAATGCCATTCCAGTGACTGTAATTTAACTTTAAGTACCATTCCAGCTCATCCCATTGACCCAGATAACTCAATCGCAGATCATTTTGTTCCATTCCCGCTTCTGGTGAAGTAGGAAATATATTATAACTCGTGTAGTCGTAGCGATTATGATTAAACGCAGCCCTAAAAGCTGATGTATCATCTATCTGTACATTATAAAAGCCATTACTTTTATAAAAACCATCAGTGCCAGCACCGACTGTAAGCTGTCCATAATCACTAGCATCCGGTCGCTTACTTCTGACCAATATTGCGCCGCCAGTACTATTTCGGCCAAACAAAGTACCTTGAGGGCCTTTCAAAACTTCTACTTGCTCAATATCAAATAGGTTTAATAATTGATTATTGGCAGAGCCAACAGATGCTCCATCTACATACATTGCTATCGGAGATGTATTTGCAGTGTTATAGTCTATTAAGCCTATTCCCCGAATATTTATTGCGGGTGACGTACCTTCTGCTGCATTTTGACTGATTTTAAGACCTGAAATAAGCAAGCCTAAATCTGTTGTATCTTTTAAACCAGTGCTACTTATCTGCTCCCCTTTAAGTTGATTAACAGTCACGCTGACTTTATTTTCAAGTTGCTTTCTTTTTTGAGCATACACTTCGATGACTTCAATACTTTCATTCGCGTATAAATAACAAGATTGCATTAAAGACAAAGATATCAGTGTTGATAAAAGGCTTTTTGGGGATAAATTAGACATTTCCATACTCTCAGTGCAGATTTAGGTGTGCAAGACGAAGTATAGTTTAAATGTCTTATGTGACCAAAGGAGATACTTAACTTTGTTTTTCAATAAGCTACTTGTAAATCACAAAAAATATTCTACACCTGACAAGAAAGAAGATGATTATCTGTTATTTCTTGTAGGTTTTGTTGCTCATTCAAACAAATATACGCGTAATGCTGATATGCATCATGGTTAAAGTTTTCAGATAATGCATTCATGAAACCATGTTTATACCGTGATTTAACAACGTAAAGACATGGAATTGTCTTCAATGTGGCTATAACAGGATTAAGATCAAAATGCTTTTCAACATCAGGAAAATAGATATCTACGTGACAGTTTGGATTTAAACTTGTGAAATGTCTAATTTGGCCTGGGTAAAAAGCAATCATCTTTTGCACGCGCTTCAAGGGGGTCATGGCTAAAGCACGCCAAGCCGCAGTAGCACCTGCACTAAAAGCAATTATAAAGTCAGGGCTAAATTTGATCAGCGCTTCTTGAACCTTATTTGCGTACCCATCATGGCCTAACCTGTCTATAAACTTATCGTACATTAATTGCTCATGCAGTTCATTGTCTGCTGTGGTTGCTTCATAAGGAGAAACAATTAACACTTCACCAGAAAACTGCTCACAAAAGCTTTTTAGCTGGTTTGTACAACCAAAAATATCGGATACAATTAATGTTCTCATAGCTGTGGGTCCTTATTTACAGACTCTAATTAAACTTTCATATTCTACCACTGAACAACGAATTGGTGATGTGAAATTAACTTTTCTCCAATCTACCACTTGATAAATAATTGTAAAGATTTTGTTTATTCGGAATTTTATATCAACCATTTGCTACACTTAACTTCTGTATACTTGAAATGTAGAAAAATGCTTAAGTTCCTAGTTATTATTTTTTTTCTGCTATTGGGTTTTGAATCAGCTGCTAAAACAGTCACATTTTTAAAAGTAGACTTTGCGCCATATTATATACTCGACGGGGTAGATAAAGGACAAGGTAGGGATGAAGCTGTCATAAATTTACTAAAGAAGTCGCTTCCAGAATACAAATTTAAACAGGTATTTATCCCATCTAGTAGAGCTTTATTTGAATTACAACATAGTAAAAAAACAACTTGTATGTTGTCGCTTTATAAAACAGAGCAAAGAAAACAGCAATTTTATTTTTCTGAACAATACTCCACGATTGGTCTAGCACCAACCGTTGCTATGCACAAAGATATTGCCGAAAAAATAATCCCCAAAGGTGTCACCACTACTTCGTTAAAAGACCTTATCTTCAAAAACGCTCTGCTTCTTGGTAAATCAACTGAACGTTCGTATGGTCAAAATGTTGATAGGATTATCCTTAAAATTCCGCAAGACGATATGATAGTTCGTGCAGGCAAAGACTCCTTAGAAAGCCTAACTTATATGCTACTCAAGAAAAGAGTCGACTTAATTATTGGCTATCCCGGCGAGCACCTTTATCTTCAATCAAAATTGAAAAAAGAAAGTCAGTTTATTCAATTGCAAATCTCTGAATCGCCAAAAACCGTTTTAGGTTTCATTGGATGCAATAAATCTAAAGAGAGTAAGCAATTTTTAAATAAAGCTGATATGAGCCTTAGTAAAATTAAAGCGTCACCTGAATACGCTTCGTTAATGCTCAGATGGGTTCCAAAAAATTTACAACAAAACTTAGTCAATAAATTAAACAATCAATAAATTTTAACGGGTAACAATAGTGGTTCATTAAATAAACCATCTTTTCGGACATAGTATTTAAGCTTTAGATCTTCTGTCCTGAAATAGATTTTTCAAACAAATATGCAGTTTTAATTCTTAGTTTCCAGTTTTAATGGTCAATCAGTTAACTAATATGTACTCAACTGCTTAAAAAAAAAGGGGCTAATATAAGCCCCATATAACTAACTAGTTTTTATAAAAATAACTTTCTTTCGTTATTTTTATGTCTGCTCTTTGCTTAGACTCAATTGTAAAACTAATCGGGGTTGCTTTAAGCTTGAGGTCATAACCATCTTTGATTACGGTAACAGGTATTTGCAACATTTCTCCACCTTCAATTTCAATCACAGTAGGCACATTGAGCTCTGCATTTTCTAACCCCTCAAGACTAACCGTGTAGGTCATGGTGGTTTGCGTTTTATTGATCACGCTTAACGTATAAGGGTTTTCAACTAAGCCTTCATAGTTAACACGATATAACGCATTACGATCTCGGATAACCGATGCTTCAATTGGCGTACGATTAAATGCCCACACCACCATAGTTAAAATAATCAACGCAGTAAGGGTTGCATAGCCAACTAGCTTTAGTCTAAACGGATTGGTTTTTTTGCCAGATGCTTCGTGTTCACTTTGATATTTAATGAGCCCTTTGGCATAACCGAACTTATCCATGGTGTCATCACAGGCATCAATACACAAACCACAGTTTATACATTCATATTGCAGACCATTTCGAATATCAATACCTGCTGGGCAAACTTCAACACACAAGTTACAGTCAACACAATCACCGAGGCCGAGATCTTTTGGATCTTGTTTACGTTTACGTTTGCCTCGTGATTCGCCGCGTTGTGCATCGTAGGTGACTAATAGTGTGTCTTTATCAAACATCACAGATTGAAAACGTGAATATGGGCAAGCAACCGTACACATTTTTTCTCTTAAAAATCCAGCATTACCATAGGTACAGAATGCAAATAAGAATACCCAAAAACTAACTAGGCCTGACCATTCTAGTGTGAACATGTCTATATATAATTTTTGTGCTGGGACAAAGTACGCCATAAATGACGTTGCGGTGAAAAGAGAAATGAGCAACCAAGCACTGTGTTTTGCTGTTTTTAATGCAAGTTTCTTTGCATCCCAAGGGCTTTTATCTAGCTTAATACGTTTATTACGACTGCCTTCAATACGGTGTTCCACCCATGTAAACATCAGCATCCAAATCGTTTGTGGACAAACATAACCACACCATACACGGCCCAACCAATTGGTCACAAAGAAAAGCGCAAACGCCCCAGCCATAAATACCCAAGCCAGGATCATAAAGTCTTGTGGCAAAAATGTGAGGCCGAAAATTCTAAAATGTTGGCTGCCTACATCAAACAACACTGCCTGTTGGCCGTTATATTGAAGCCAAGGAATAGCAATAAAGGTCAGCATTAATAACCAACCCAGATTACGACGGATTTTTTGGAAAAAACCTTTTTGTTCTCGCACATAAATCGGTCCTTCCGATTTATGTGGTTTAATGATCATGTCTTCTTCTTTAATATCAAAATTCATAGTACTTGCTCTACTAACATTGGTTATTGTCTACAGAGCAAGTTTCAGTCCAATCTGAAAGTTTATAAACCACTGTTTTTAAAAGATTTTATTATATAAAGAAAACAAGGTGGCGCGAAATATCACGAATCACGTTATATTTCGCGATTTTTAGTTATTTTCAGTTTTTTCATTTTAGAGCGTAGTGTGCTTTCGGGAAGCCCTAATTTAATCGCAGCGCCTTTTGGACCTGCTATTCGCCAATTAGAAAGTTCTAATACGTGTTCAATATGAAGTTTCTCTGCCTCATCGAGCCTTAAACTTTGACCTTCAAGCATTTGTTCATCCGTCATATTTAATGGCTGAGTAATTGACACTAATCGCCCTTTTGACAAGATAGCCTCTCGCTCTAAAATATTTTGTAACTCTCTGATATTACCTGGCCAATCATAAGCTTGAAGTTTATCTATCGCAGCCTTTGTCAACCCCATTAAGTGTTTACCAAGCCTTTTATTGAGCTGATTAATCAGGTTTGTGCACAGTAGTGGAATGTCTTCTTTTCGCTCTTTTAGGCTAGGTACTCTGATCGGAAAGACATTTAGGCGATAATACAGATCCATTCTAAATTCACCTTTTCCAACCATTTGCCACAAATCTTTATTGGTTGCCGCTATGATACGAATATCAACTTTTAGGGTTTTGCTGCCACCTACACGTTCAAACTCTTGCTCTTGTAGTACGCGCAAAAGTTTACTTTGTGCCTCAAGTGATAGCTCCGCAATTTCATCTAAAAATAGAGTGCCTGTATCGGCGAGTTCAAAACGCCCTTTTCTTCTCTCATTGGCACCTGTGAATGCGCCCTTTTCATGCCCAAATAACTCAGATTCTAATAAACTAGGCGTAAAAGCTGCACAATTTACTTTTACAAATGGTTTTGAGCTGCGATTACTCAATCTATGGAGGTTTCTGGCAACAAGCTCTTTACCTGTACCATTTTCTCCTAAAATCAATACGGTACTACTTGTTTTTGCAACCAAGTTGATTTGTTCAAGCATGGTTTGGAAGATATGACTTTGCCCGACTAAACCTGACTCTTGCCAATCTGCATTTAACTCTTCCAACAAGTAAGAATTTTCTTCTTTTAATTGCTCAGTTAAAGTTTGGACTTGCTCTAATGCTGCTCTCAGAGCACTTTCTGCTTCATGCTGTTTTGTTACATCGCGAAATATCGCGACAGCCCCGATAATTTGTCCGTCTTTGAATACTGGCGTAGAGGTATATTCCACAGGGAAACTAGTGCCATCTTTTCTCCAGAACACTTCGTCGGATATTTGTCTTACTTTGCCATCAAACATAGTACAGTAGATGTTGCATTCATCTGCCGGATACGGTGAACCATCGGCATAGCTATGATGATGGTATTGATGAATTTTTTTACCTATTAACTCTTGGGCTTTCCAACCTGTCATACGCTCAGCTGCAGGGTTTATAAATACTGCATTACCTGATAAGTCGAAACCGTAAATGCCTTCACCAACAGAGTTAAGTAGTAGTTCAGGATCATTTAGTAAACGTTTTAGTAAGTGAGACATAGCATTCCTCGTGAAATATCACGAAAACTGTAACATATTGACACGTTATACCATTAGCAAATTCTGACAAATGTGTTTAAAGTCGCTAAAACATGTTTTTATGAGATGATAATGAGCAAACCACTTCAAGACGCGACCATGTCTGTCGGATATATTGCCAAGCGAGCCGGCGTGAAAGTATCAACCCTGCATTTTTATGAAACCAAAGGGCTTATTAGAAGTTGGCGAAATCAAGGAAATCAACGTCGCTATAAACCCGATGTGCTCAGACGAATTGCTGTGATCAAAGCAGCCCAGCATATGGGTGTTACATTACAAGACATCAAAGAGACTCTAGATGCGTTGCCTGATAATAGAACTCCAAATAAAAAAGATTGGGCAAATTTATCTCAGCGATGGCGCGCTCAACTGACCAAACAAATTGAGTATTTAGAGCAGATCAGAGACAAAGTCGATGGCTGTATTGGCTGTGGTTGTTTATCTATGACGAAATGCCCTATGTATAACCCAGATGATGTCTGTGGCAAATCGCAATCCGGCGCAGCTTTTTTACCTTCTACCCCTGATGCACAGGCTAATCATGAAAAAACTGATAAAATAGATAAGAATCACTAACAAGGAACACCCATGAAAAAAACTGCACTCTCGCTTTCACTTATCGTAGCGCTTGGACTGACTGCTTGTTCGCAAACAAGTACACAACAAACTGAAAATAACAGCGTTCAAGTGCAACAAAGTTTTGCTAATTTCTCTGAACAGTTTATCCATGATTATTGGAAACAGTTCCCCGAACATTCTGCTTGGGCAGGCTATGGTAAATACGATGATATTATCAGTATTCCAAATCAAGCCAATCGTGACAGCACATTGACTTTTGCTAATGCAAAATTAAACGAACTTGCAAAATTCGATTTAGACTCATTGCCGACAGCGCAAAAGACGGATTATTACCTAATAGAAAATGCTTTAAAACGCACCATTTGGCACTCAGAAACCTTCAAGAGTTGGCAATGGAACCCGTCTAACTACAATGTATCTGGTGGTTTTGCGACAATTCTAAATAGCCGCTTTAAAACCGATGACGAAAAGTATGCGACCGTTTTAAAACGTCTTCAATACGTGCCTGCATATTACGATGCTGCAAAAGCAAACATTGATAACCCAACTTTAGAATATACTCAGCTTGCAATCGGCCAAAATAAAGGTGCTTTCAGCGTGCTAAAAGATGAGCTGTTAACACAAGTTAAAGGTTCTAATTTATCTTCTAGTGATAAAGCACTGTTTGTTAAGCGTTTCAATGCTGCAAAAGACGCAATTAATGGTTACATCAACTTTTTAACTGAACTTGAAAAATCTCTAGTAAAAAATGGGAACGCGCGTTCATTTAGAATTGGTGAAAAGCTTTATGAAGAGAAGTTCGCACTAGATATTCAATCAGGGTATAGCGCAAAAGAGATGTATCACAAAGCAGTTGCTGACAAAGATCGCGTGACCGCTGAGATGGTTAAGATCACAGATGAACTATGGCCTAAGTATTTCCCGAACGCTGAACGCCCATCTGAAGACAGAGATGCAGTAGCTAAACTCATCAAGCACCTATCGGTCAAGCATGTTGCTCGTGACGAATTCGTGCCTGAAATCAAGCGCCAAATTCCAGACTTAGAAGCATTCGTCAGAGAAAAAGATCTGATCACGCTAGACCCAGAAAAGCCATTGGTAGTTCGTGAAACACCAGAGTATATGCGTGGCTTTGCAGGTGCATCTATTAGTGCTCCGGGGCCATACGATAAAAAAGAAAACACGTATTACAATGTAACGCCATTAGATAACATGTCTGATGAGCAAGCTGAGTCATATTTACGAGAATATAACCACTGGATTTTACAGATCCTAAATATTCACGAGGCGATCCCTGGTCATTATACGCAATTAGTTTACTCAAATGAGTCTCCTTCTTTAATTAAGAGTATTTTTGCTAATGGCGCGATGATCGAAGGTTGGGCGGTGTACACAGAGCGTATGATGTTAGAGGAAGGCTATGGTGATTTCGAGCCAGAGATGTGGCTTATGTACTACAAATGGAATCTTCGTGTCATCTGTAACACTATTCTAGATTATGCTATCCAAGTAAAAGGGATCAGCAAAGAAGAAGGTTTAGATTTATTAATGAACGGCGCATTCCAAGAAAAAACGGAAGCCGAAGGTAAGTGGCGTCGTGCGACATTAAGCCAAGTCCAATTAACTAGCTACTACAGCGGTTACAGAGAGATTTATGATTTCAGAGAATCATTAAAAGTCGCTCTAGGTGATGACTTTAACTTAAAAGCGTTCCATGAGCAGTTTTTAAGCTATGGCAGTACGCCAGTCAAATACGTCAAGGCGTTAATGACGGATAAATAGCACCAAAATTGTATTGAATAAGCCCTTAAACAAGGGCTTATTATTTTGGTTAAGAGGATCACTAATTAGCTTGAAGTAATAAATGCGTATAACGACCGAGTGACGCATAAGGCTCTTGTTGGTTATATTTAAGCTCTAATGCAAGTAAATCATCAAATTGTGTTTTGCCTTTTTCAAGCTCTCTCAAATAATCATGAAAACAACGCACACCCGTTTTACAATGGCGCAAAAAATTTTCGCGATTTAAAGCATTGTCTACAACTTCTGGCTCTACAGGGTGATTAGGGCTTAGCCCTACTTTTTGTTTTACATGCAACCCTTGATTTACATAATCAAAATTTCCATAGACCATATTTGCAAATAAGTGCGCGTCTTTATTGAAGTACATTAAAGACAAATAACCCGCATCGTTGACAAGCTTTGACAAAATCGTGATCGCCTCAACTTGGTCAACTAACCATTCGAGCACAGCATGACATAGTACAAAATCGAAAGTACCTAACTCTAATTCAGGCAGAGCCTGTAATGGTGCGTGGATAAATTCGAATTGACCGCTTAAACCCGCTTGATCTACGTGCTCTTTGGCAAGTTGTAGCATATCTTCCGATATATCCACCAGCGTGATGTGATGACCTAAACTAGCCAAGTAAATCGCTAACTGCCCTTGCCCACCGCCGATATCTATTATGCGTTTTGGTGCATTCGCATTATCTAGCCATGGAATATGCTGAGAAAAATCACGCTTTAAAACGGCTTCTCGTATTTTGCCTTTGGGTGTACCGTATATATTTTTCTTAAATTTTTGCGAGATAGCATTAAAACTTCTATCTCGCGCTAATTTATCTTTATAGCTTTTGCCTTTCTTGCTCATATTCAGCGGTTAAACCGGGTTGTTGATATCTATAAACTCGACATCTAAATCATAGGTTTTAGCAAGGTATTCGCCTAAAGCTTTGGCACCATAACGCTCCGTAGCATGATGGCCTGCTGCTATAAAGTGGATATTTTGTTCATTAGAACTATGGATTGTCTGCTCTGAAGCTTCACCTGTTAAATAGGCATCAATGCCTTGGCTTGCGGCCATATCAATAAAACTTTGGCCTCCACCTGTACACCAAGCGATGGTTTTAATTTGGTGGTCGCCCGCTTGATTCACTAATGGTTTTCTATCAAGTTTCTGTTCTACCAATTGCGAAAATGTCTCTAAGCTCATTGGTGTATTAAGTTTGCCTTTCACAGCCACACAGTTTTTATTCCAAGGCTCCAATGGTCTTTCGTAAGTTATATCGAGTAACTCAGCCAATTGCGCATTGTTGCCAAGTTCAGGATGAACATCTAGAGGCAAATGGTATGCAAGTAAATTAATGTTGTTTTCTAATAAAGCTTTAATACGTCTTTGTTTCATGCCCGTAATAGTTTGATCTTCACCTTTCCAGAAGAATCCATGGTGAACCAAAATCGTGTCTGCACCAGCTTCTATCGCTGCATCAATCAGCGCCTGACTGGCAGTGACACCCGTTACGATTTTTTTTATCTCTTCAGCCCCTTCAACTTGTAAACCATTCGGGCAATAGTCACTAATAGAAAATGGCTTTAATAGTTCGGTTAATTGATTAACAAGTTTTGTTCTTTTCATTTGATTTCTCGGCCCTCTAAATTTATGGCGTATTTTAACAGCTTAGTCATGATGATAAAGCACAACAATAAGCGAGTTCTTTAGATTTTTGAAAAGGTTGGAAGCGAAAAATAAAGGAGTAAAAGTATGTTTTGAATTACAAACGTGATGAAGATTTTGCCATTAAATTGCCATTTTACGGTCTTATGACGTATTAACTCTTGCATCAATAAAGTTGAAAGGTTGAACGATAGCAGCGCCATGACACTTAAACTTAACTCACTGATCCTTTGCCCATCCATTTTTGCCCGCTTTTTATCAAGTAAGAACAAAAAACAAAAGATCGAATTAGTTATGAATAAATAGGTTAAAACAAGCAGTAAAAGTTTGTCATTAGTGGCGATAAAAATCGTGACTAAAAAGAGGGTTAGTATAAGCAGGGAGTGGTTCACACTTCGAAAAAATAAGTTCAAGCTTTGTTAATCTCATGATTCAATTTCTTTGTAAGGTAGCCATTGTAACAAACGTTCAAATAAAACCTCGGGTTTTATTGGCTTTGAAATATAATCATCCATACCGGCTTCTAGACATTTATCTTTATCACCAACCATCGCATTTGCCGTCATCGCAATGATCGGGATATCTTTATAAAGCTCCCCTGCTTTTCCATTTCTAACGGCTTGTGAAGCTTCATACCCATCCATTTCTGGCATTTGGCAATCCATAAGAATGGCTGTGTATTTAGTCTCTCTTGTTGTATTTAATAAGTTTTGAATGACTTCTTCACCATTTGCCGCTATATCGATATGCGTTAAGTTAAGCTTTGCCAACATACTTTGTGCAACAATCTGATTAACCCGATTATCTTCTGCTAAAAGAATACGGATCCCCTCTCCCCAGCTTATCTCTTCAGGTTTTAAAGCTGATTGAGCTTTTAGCGACTTTATATAATGAGTCGTCACTAAAGGTTTAGCGCCTTTGAGAGCTTCTCCATCTTCTACAACGATTGAAAGTGCTGCAAATAAATCGAATGTTGTCGCAGGCTTCGGAAAATATCCATCAAACCCCAAGTTAGCAAAAAACTTCGCATCGCCTTTATGACACATCGATGTCATCATAATTAACTTCATGGCTTTTAAATGTTCATTTGCTTTTATATGTTCCCCCAACTGAGCCCCATCCATGACTGGCATTTGCATATCCAAAAATGCGATATCGAAGCAGTTATAGTGTTTTGCAAAGTAAGCTTCACTGATGGTTAAGGCTTCTATTCCTGAACGCGCCTCTGTTACAGTAGCGCCCCAATGTTCAAGCTGTGCCCTGAGTACTTCACGATTAGTTTTGTTATCATCTACCAGTAAAATATTAAGGTGCTTCATTTCAACATCTGGAATAACATGAAATGACGCATTACTCTTTCCTAGTAGAATCGAAAAACTAAAACAAGACCCTTTACCAGCCTGACTGGAAACAGAGACTTCACCACCCATCAGTTCACAAAGTCTTTTTACAATTGCTAGGCCAAGTCCTGTACCACCATATTTTCTGGTTGTTGAGGCATCAACCTGACTAAATGATTGAAACAATTTTGCCTGCTGCTCAGGTGATATTCCAATACCTGTATCTTTGATATTACAATTTAACTGCCAATTATGAGTATCATATTTAATCAATGAAGCTTCTATGAGTACTTCACCATCTGAAGTGAACTTAATGGCATTGCCAACCAGATTGCTTAAAATTTGCCTCAACCTACCAGGATCACCAATTACAACGGCTTCATCTATGTTTGTTACATCTAAAATGAGTTCTATGCTTTTGTTATGTGCTTGTATAACGGCTGACTCCGCAAAGTCACCGAACAGCCCCCGCAAATCAAACTCTAGGTGTTCTAATTCCAACTTGCCAGCATCAACTTTTGAGAAATCTAAGATGTCGTTAATTAAAGTCAGAAGTGAGTTAGCACTGCTCATTGCAACGTTAATTCTATGTTGCTGTTCTGCATTTAAGTCACTATTAAGCAGTAAATTAAGCATGCCTAGTACCCCATTCATTGGGGTACGTATTTCATGACTCATTGAGGCCAAAAACTCGCTTTTGGCAATACTGGCTTGCTCCGCCATCATTTTGGCTTCTTTTAATGCTTTTTCTGAAGCAACTCTATCTGTGATATCTTGTTGAATACCCACATAAGCGGTGAGCTCTCCCGCTTCATTATGTACAGGAAAAAGCTGTAAACTATTCCAAAATGGTTGACCATTTTTTTTGTAATTTAAGAGGTCAACCTTCACTATGTCATGATTTTTTAAAGCCTTCCTGATCTTATCAATTGTTAGTTGAGATGTTTGCTCTCCTTGTAAGAAACGACAACTTTCTCCTAGGATCTCTTCTCCATAACCTGTTATGTTAGTAAAAGCTTGGTTTATGTATATGAGAGGTAGTTCTGGATCAGATACTGAGCTAATTGTTACTCCGAGGTTACTAGCATCAATAGAAAGGGCTAATAAATCATTTTCTTCTTTCGCTTTTTTCAACGCTTGTTGCGCTTGTATTTGCTCTGTGACATCTGTCATTGACCCTGCCATCCTGATGGCTTTGTTAGTAATGTCAAATAGTGCATCGCCCTTCACTCTGTAAACTCTAAACTCCCCTTTTTTGGTCATGAATCTGTGTTGCACATCATAAATTGCTTTTTGCTGAAGGTGCGCTTTTAAGCTGCTTTTTACATATTCACGGTCTTCAATATGGACCATTCTTTCTAAGACCGTATAGTCCTCGGGAAAATCATCATTAGATGCATAACCGAGTAACTCTCTGAAACGTACAGAACAAAATACCTTTCCTGTTTTTATATCCCAGTCCCAAATGCCATCTAAACTCCCATTAATTGCAAGGTTTAACCTTTCTTCACTCAACTTTGTTGCTTGTTGAGACAACTCAAGCTTTCTATAGGGGTTTAAAAGTAGTTTCTGACCAACTAAGAATAAAAATAAAGAAGATAAAAACAGACTAACAAAAATTGCACTGGCGATACTTATAATGACTTGCTTCACTTGTTTTTCAACTAAAGTAGAGTCAACTAAGTAATTCAGCATCAAGCCGGAACTGTGAAGGTCTGATTTTAGCACTGAGTCGTACTGATTATTTGTACTTAAATTTGAATAATTTAACCAAGGGCCTGATAGTTCAACGCCATGTGTATTTGACTCTAGAACTTCAGATAATAAAACATCAATGGGGGTTTCAAACTTGACAATCAGCGCCCCTTCAGTGAACCCGTTATAATTTATTGGTACTGCCAACTTGAAATATGCTTGCCCTTGGTTTTGATCAAGCAATACAGCGTGTGAAAGCTCGCCATTAAGTAAATCTTCAAGCCAATCACTTGGAGTTTCTCTTAATGCCTGCTCTTCACTATTTTTATACACATAATCGCCTAGGACATTAAAAACCCAAAGTTGCTCTTTTATCCCTAGAATTTTAAATTCAGACAAATAATCATTTAAAGACGCTTCTGATACACCTGCTCCCATAACGCCATTAATGATGATGGGATGACTTGATAAATCTTTCAGCAACAAAATTCTAGTTTCTAAAAAATTTTCTACATATTTTGCACTGAGTTTTGCTTCTGTTTCTGATGCTTGTTGCTTGTAACCATTTAATACCGATGAAGCTTCTCTTCCTACTAGCATCACACTTATCAATACAGATAAGAAGAGGCTCATCACAACAAAGACAATGAAAGCTTTGTTGGCATCAAGCTGCATTTTTAAGAACTGTGACTTCACGCACTAGCCTTTATTCTTTATGATAGAGATTGAGCCATTATCTTTGTATTTGGCCATACAAAGATCTTCCAAACCTAAAGCCTCATGCGAATCTTCACCCTTACTTGAGAATGGTCTTGAATAAACCTTTATCAAGCCATCTACAGTTGAGTTGAGATTCTCGAGCGAATGTCTTAACGACTCTCTTGTACTGGCTATATTTTTTGTCGCTTCAATTTGTGTCATGGCCTGAACAAACAGTAATCCCAAATCATAGCCATGAACAAAACCAGCTGGAGCTTGCAGCGTTTCAACGTCAAAATCTTTCTTAAATAATTTCTTTGCAGACTTAATCGCTTTTTTTACGCTATCAGAATGAGGTAAATCATCAAATGAGAAGCAGGACTGAATAAAATTAAGTTCAATACCCTCTTTAAGATACTGCTTAGTCATATCGAAATAATTACCTCCTGTAATTCCCCAATGACTAATGATTGGTTTTTGCAAAGTTTTATCTATTTCTGCCATTGCCTGAGTAAAGTATTTACCTTCAATTGCATTACCAACAAAGACAATACAGTCAGCACCAGCATTTATAATCTCCCTCAAAATTAACTTAGATTTTTTTAGTCTCGTATTCCAATTGAACCAAGTAACTTCAGCTTTATTTTTACCTAGCGCATCTTGCATTGTTCGTTCGTTTGATTTGCCCCAAGGCGTGTTTTCAAGAAGTAAATGAGGCTGTTCACAAGAACGTGCTTCTTTTGCGAATTGGATAATTCGGTAGCCCGCTTTAGTGTCGTCTACAGATAATCTAAAAACCCAGTTCGACCCATGTTCATAGCGAGTGATAGGGCCGCCTGCAGCCCAAGGAACCAATAGTAAGATCTGTCCTCTATTTATGAAGGTCCTATTTTTTATGTAAGGAGGAGAATGAAGGCCTCCTAGTATGAATAATGCTTTAGAATCCTTTAGAAATTTTTTCATATGTAACAAGCTACGATTGCTATTACCTCGATGATCCATTTCTAAAAAATTAAATTCGACGTTTTCTAGCTTATTTTTTTCAGATTCTAACGCAGACATAAATCCCATTTTAATCGCATTGGCGGATGCAAAATGGTTTGAGTAATCTGAATCATGATAAATATTGAATTGGTGAACTGATTGCGCCCAATTTGATGAACTATAGGCAAAAAAACAAACGATAAAGCAATATTGGATGGCCTTCATAATTTCAGCTGGTTGATTTTGTTTTTCTAACCTTAGTCCAAAAAATCAACTTTGTAGAAATTTAAGCATGTATATAGATAAGAAAAACATAATAAAAAAGGCCATATTTGGCCTTTTCTAAATAAATCGTTTAATTATGAAGTCAACTTTTACACGCTTCGCCTGGCCTAGTAGTTTCCTGACTGGTTGTGGGTAGTCTTGAACTGATTCCAGATCTTCATGACTAGATAATGTTCGACAGTGTTGAAGAATGTCTTGCTTCTCAGCCAATAACAATTGGTCGAGCTTGAGCGCTTTATCTTCGATCAAAATTCCATTTTCAATATCTAAACCCCAGGCCCTCGGATTTAGGTTATGACCACTTAGTAGATGTAGCTGACCATCTTTACTTACGCCTTTCAAATGAAAAGAGTTATTTTCATGTTTCCAAAGGTGTACCTTAAGTAGCCCTGACTGGATGAACCTTTTATTAGATTTTAAGAATTTAAATAAAATCGTTTCATAAAGATAAGGTAACGCACCTATTTTACTAAATGGTTGTTCTGGAGAAATATAAAAATCATTCGCTGTTTTATCACCAACAACAATGGTTACTTCTTTACCTTGCTTTAGTAAACGACGTAAAGAGCGAAGTAACGGCGCGGGAAAGTTGAAGTATGGCGTATAAAGCAGCAGTTCTTTTTCTGTTGTGTCAAACAAGGTTTTAATTAACCTGTTCAACTTATTTGCACGTCTACCAAACCCTAAGAATGGTCGAACATTCAAAGGAGAGTCTGTGTTAGTTGATTCTATATTGTATCGCCCTTTTCTCAACTCTTTCATCAATTGACGCTGAGGAACTTTAATCTCACTGTATTTAGGTATAGGACGACTATCTATTCTTGGTACAGCTTTTGATGACAACAAAAAATCATTTGTGAAGTTACAAAAAGAGTCCGCTAATCCTGGCTGTTGTATGATGAAGTATCTATCAAGTCGATACTTTTCACCCACATTCATATAAACATTGTTTATGCTAGCACCGCTATAAAGCAAGATATCGTCTATAACAATGCCCTTTAGATGCAGAACGCCAAATAATTCTTTGCCTTTAACTGGCACACCAAATACTTTTACATTACTTTGATGTTTTTCTAATTCATCACAATATAAGGCTGCATTTCCCTCTGATTTCTCAGCCCCTATAAGACCACGTTGAGCTCGGTGAAAATCAACTAATACATTAATCTCAAGCGTTGGGTTTGCAATTGAAGCTTTATGAAGTGCTGAAAGCACTTCTCTACCCGCTTCATCGTCTTGTAAATACAAAGCAGTGATATAAATCCGATATTTAGCGCTTTCAATAAGACTTAAGAGTCTTTCATGATATTGCTTTGCGCTATTTAGTATTTCAACGTCTTTGTCTGCTAACTCAAAGCTTGGAATGTCCTGCCAAAATGCCATAACAACCTATAAATAAAGGTGACTCAATCCAGAGTCTCACACAAAATTAGTAAGAACATATCAAAAAAATATTATTAGGTCATGAATTTCTGATAAAACATCGATTTTTGGATGTTTTTTTCAACAAGTACAGATTATTTGACACCTTTTAAATTTATTAATTTTCAATATTCCTAATTTATTTTACTTCTTACTTGTTTTACATAGAATCGTCCTCATTTCGTTAAAAAGATAATTGATTAGGAATTCCTCATGAGTGATGCAAAACACTGTAAACTTTTAATTTTAGGCTCAGGGCCTGCAGGTTATACTGCTGCAGTTTATGCTGCGCGTGCAAATTTAAACCCTGTGTTAATTACTGGTATGCAGCAAGGCGGTCAGCTAACTACAACGACTGAAGTAGAGAATTGGCCTGGTGACGCACACGGCTTAACAGGTCCTGCACTGATGGATCGTATGAAAGAGCATGCAGAGCGTTTTGAAACTGAGATTGTTTTCGACCATATCAACAAAGTAGACGTTACAAAGCGTCCATTTACACTAACAGGCGATCAAGGTACATATACTTGTGATGCACTTATCATTGCTACTGGCGCTTCTGCTAAGTATCTAGGCCTTGAATCTGAAACAGCTTTCCAAGGTCGTGGTGTTTCTGCATGTGCTACATGTGACGGTTTCTTTTACCGCGGACAAAAAGTAGCTGTTGTTGGTGGTGGTAACACTGCGGTTGAAGAAGCTCTGTATCTTTCTAACATTGCAGATGAAGTTCATGTTATTCACCGTCGAGACTCATTCCGCAGTGAAAAGATTTTATCTGACCGCTTAATGGAAAAAGCGAAAAATGGCAACGTGACACTTCATTTCAATCGTACTTTAGATGAAGTAGTTGGTGATGAAATGGGTGTAACTGGTATCAAAATTAAAGATACTGACTCAGATAATGTTGAGCAGCTTGATTTAGCTGGTGTGTTCATAGCAATCGGTCACAAACCAAACACTGATATGTTTGAAGGGCAACTTGAAATGAAAGATGGCTATTTAGTTGTTCAGTCAGGTCTAAATGGTAATGCAACGCAAACTTCTGTTGAAGGTGTGTTTGCAGCTGGTGATGTATCTGATCACATCTATCGTCAGGCAATTACGTCAGCTGGTACTGGTTGTATGGCAGCACTAGATGCAGAGCGCTTCCTAGATAACCAATAAATTTCAGACCAGGAGGGTTGTTTAACCCTCCGCTTTCACTTTAAGATGTTTTTCATTAAAAAAGACGATTAATTTCTTAAATGACACCACGCCTATATCAGCTATCAACTGAAACAATCGATTTTCCTTCACCAACTTTGGCTTTAAATGAACCTAATGGCTTACTTGCTATCGGAGGCTGTCTTACGCCTGCAAGACTCAATCTTGCATATCGGTCAGGTATTTTCCCTTGGTTTAATGAAAAAGAGCCCATCATGTGGTGGTCGCCAAATGAAAGAGGTGTGATTGAACTGAGTGATTTCCATGTCAGTCGTTCATTAAAAAAAGTAGTAAGAAGAACAAGACCTATAGTCACTGTTAATAAAGCATTTGACACTGTTATCAATGCCTGCCGAGAGCAAAGGTTACATGCAGAAGGTACCTGGATAAATCATCAGATGCTGGTTGCCTACAGTCATATGCATTCGTTAGGTTTTGCACATAGCCTCGAAGTCTGGGATCAAAACAATAGTCTGATGGGTGGTCTTTATGGGGTTATGAACTCTGGTGTTTTCTGTGGTGAGTCTATGTTTTTTAATCAACCGAACGGCTCAAAGTTAGCCATGTGGGCGTTAGTTAATTGGCTTAAAAAACACAACGCCCATTTTGTAGATTGTCAGTTGGAAAACCCCTATTTAACCACTTTAGGTGCAAAATTAATTTCAAGGTCTGAGTTTTTAGCTAAACTTAAATTAGCACAAAGCTTTGAAATACCCAGCTCGATGTGGAAACCACAGGTTTTGGAAGAGATTTATGACTGAACATTTTCCTTCAAAAATTGGATTAAGCCAACAATTTGATTGCAGTTATTTACCTGACAAACAAGAACAACTACTCGTAATTCTTGATAGCCAATGCTACAACGCAGCACGGTTTCAAGACTTATTAGAATTAGGATTCAGACGAAGCGGTGACCAAATTTATCGCCCTCACTGTCCTAGTTGTCATGCCTGTGAGTCGATGCGCCTTCCTGTTAAAGATTTTGTGTTATCAAAATCACAAAAGCGCAAACTAAAAGCAGCGAAAAGCAAGTTCCATATTAAAGTGAGTGATAAAGAGCAATCAAATTATTACGCCTTATATGAAAACTATATTAATCAAAAGCATTATGACGGCACTATGTTCCCTCCAAACCGCTTACAATATGAAAGTTTTTTATTTTGTAATTGGTTACCTGTCACCTTTATTGAGTTGTGGGATCAAGATGAACTCATCGCCGTTGCTGTCACAGATACAATGCCAAACTCATTGTCTGCGATTTATACCTTTTATCACCCTGACTATGACAAGTTTAGTCTTGGTGTTGTGATGATATTGCTTCAAATAGAATTAGCACTCGATTCTGGTCTTGATTACGTCTATCTCGGTTATCAAATAGATGATTGCAGAAAGATGTCTTACAAGTCTCAATTTAAACCTGCAGAGCGTTTTATATCGGATGTTTGGCAACTGAAGCTGTAATTAAATTAACTAATTTCCCCCCTTACCTTTACTTATTGTGTGGTTTTCGGCAAAATCTGCTGCGTTAATCTAATCAAAGAGGTGTTACGCTACACATGGCGAAAGAAGACGTAATTGAAATGCAAGGCACAGTCCTTGATACTTTACCAAACACAATGTTCCGCGTTGAACTTGAAAACGGCCACGTAGTGGTTGCTCATATTTCTGGTAAAATGCGCAAAAACTACATTCGTATTTTAACAGGCGATAAAGTAACTGTTGAAATGACGCCATACGATTTAACTAAAGGTCGTATCGTTTTCCGCGCGCGTTAATTACGCCGTGATTGTAAAGCGTATTGGTTAAGTTCATTCGTTTTACTTTTGACTCATCATGGTGATTTAACTTGATGTGTCAAATAAAAAAGCCTAGCTTAGCTAGGCTTTTTTAATGGTCTCATGAAAATGGTGAGATTACACTTTCCCACTTTTAAGCTTCAGCCATTTCAACATCATATTGGAAGTTTAGCTTATTGCTCTTCAGGCCCACTTTTACTGTGCCGCCTTCGGCTAACTTGCCAAAGAGGATTTCATTTGCTAGCGGCTTTTTCAATTGCTCTTGAATAACACGTGACATTGGTCTTGCCCCCATTGCCTTGTCGTAACCTAGGTCAGCTAACCACTCTCTGGCTGCTGCTGTAAGCTCAAGGTTCACAGATTTACGGTCAAGTTGAGCTTGAAGTTCAACTAAGAATTTATCTACAACTTGTAAAATGACATCTTTATCTAAATGGTTGAACCAAATGATGTTGTCTAAGCGGTTTCTAAATTCTGGTGTGAACACCTTATTAATCTCAACCATCGCATCGTGTGAATGGTCTTGCTGCGCAAATCCTATTGACTGACGAATGGTTTCTTGAACTCCCGCATTCGTGGTCATGACAAGTACAACATTTCTAAAGTCTGCTTTGCGTCCATTGTTGTCTGTTAACGTGCCATGATCCATCACTTGTAGCAAAATGTTATAAATATCTGGGTGCGCTTTTTCAATCTCATCTAAAAGCACAACAGCATGAGGGTGTTTGATCACAGAATCAGTTAGCAAACCGCCCTGCTCATAACCTACGTAGCCTGGAGGCGCGCCGATTAACCTGCTAACCGCGTGACGTTCAGAGTACTCTGACATATCAAAACGAATGAACTCCACTCCCATACATTTTGCAAGTTGCTTTGTTACTTCTGTTTTACCAACACCGGTTGGACCTGCAAACAAGAAAGAACCAATTGGCTTGTCTTCATTTGAAAGACCTGAGCGAGACAATCTAATTGCAGACGTTAATGCATCGATTGATTGGTCTTGACCAAACACCAACATTTTTAAGTTTCTGTCTAAGTTTTTGAGTGTTTCTTTATCACTTGAAGATACACTCTGCTGCGGTATACGCGCAATTTTAGATACGATTTGCTCAATATCTGCAACATTGATGGTTTTCTTGCGTTTAGATACTGGTAGCAAACGTTGGTTTGCCCCCGCTTCATCAATCACATCGATGGCTTTATCTGGTAAGTGCCGCTCGTTGATATACTTAGCACTCAATTCTGCAGCAGCACGGAGTGCTTTTTGGGTGTAACGAATACCATGGTGATCTTCGTAACGGTCTTTCAAGCCCATTAGAATCTTTGTGGTGTCTTCAACACTTGGTTCGAGTACATCTATCTTTTGGAAGCGACGCACAAGTGCTCTGTCTTTTTCAAATATATTCTTAAACTCGTTATAAGTTGTTGACCCCATACATCTTAATTGACCACTAGAAAGTAATGGTTTGATCAGATTTGAGGCATCCATCACACCGCCCGACGCTGCACCTGCGCCTATGATTGTATGGATCTCATCAATAAATAAAATTGAATGCGGTTTTGCTTGTAACTCTTTTAAAAGCGCTTTAAAACGCTTTTCAAAATCACCGCGATATTTAGTACCCGCTAACAAAGCGCCCATATCGAGTGAATAGACTACCGCATCGGAAATCACATCGGGTACTTGCTCATTTACGATTCTATAGGCAAGCCCTTCTGCAATTGCAGTTTTACCAACGCCAGCTTCGCCTACAAGTAAAGGGTTATTCTTTTTACGACGACATAAAACCTGTACAGTGCGTTCTACTTCTTGATCTCGGCCTACTAATGGGTCTAATTGGCCCGCTTGTGCCATTGCGTTCAGGTTAGTAGTGAAGTTTTCAAGTTTAGTCTTCTCTTCACCTTGTATGTCGTTTGAATCATCACTATTTATATCTTCATGATCATCTTCATGATGCTCGTCATCTGACTTAGCCACTCCGTGAGAAATGAAGTTCACTATGTCTAAGCGGCTAATATCACTTTTTTTCAGTAGATAGACAGCTTGACTTTCTTGTTCAGAAAAAATTGCGACTAATACGTTCACGCCTGTAACTTCGGTGCGCCCAGATGATTGCACATGAAACACAGCTCTTTGTAAAACACGCTGAAAACCCAGTGTCGGCTGCGTTTCTCTATCATTTTCATTTTCTGGTAATAATGGTGTTGTTTCATCGATAAACTCAGAAAGCTCTCGTTTGAGCGTTTCTGTATCAACACCGCATGCGCCTAATGCTTCACCTGCTGATGGGTTATCTATTAATGCAAGTAATAAATGCTCAACAGTCATAAATTCGTGACGACGTGTTCTTGCCTCACGAAATGCTGCATTTAAGGTAATTTCAAGATCTTTGTTTAGCATAAGCAACCCCCAAACGAGATTTATATCGGTTATTCCTGCTCACAACTACATAGCAGTGGATGTTCATGGTCGCGAGCGTAACGATTTACTTGTTCCGCCTTAGTATGTGCAATATCGGAAGGATATAAGCCACATACTGCCTTTCCCTCGTGATGCACGCGCAGCATCACGTCAGTTGCTTTTTCGCTATCCATATTAAAAAACGTCATTAATACTTCGATTACAAAGTCCATTGGAGTGTAATCATCATTATTTAAAATGACTTTATACTTTCGAGGTGGGCTTAGCTTTTGCTTTTGCTTCTCTCTAACTGTATCGATTACACCAGAATCTTTAATACCACTCATAATAAAATATAGTCTTGTGTTGTTAACTCAAGCAAACTTGAATTGAAAAATAAATTTTTTGTTAAAAATTTGTCTAAAAGCCTTGACTGATTGCTCATTTAAACTACAGTCGTTATTAGATTGTCTAATCTATGGGCAGTCTAGCAAATTATAAAGTTTAGATTAACTAAATTAGTCAACTTATAGAAGGATGTGGAAGTATGGCTTGCGGAAAAGTCAAATGGTTCAATAACGCCAAAGGGTTTGGTTTCATCGTAGAAGACGGCAGTGAAGAAGATATCTTCGCCCATTACTCAACGATTGTGATGGATGGATACAAAACACTTAAAGCCGGTCAAGATGTAACCTTCGAGTTGCAACAAGGTCCAAAAGGGCTTCATGCAACGAACATCGCTCCTAGAGAGACTGAACTCGCTTGATGTTATTATCTCATTAATAAAGCGGGTTTTAACTCGCTTCACCCCCTTCTCATTAATTTCTCTTTCCAACTTTAAATTTTTAAATTAGCCCATATATAAATTGCTTGTTAAACTAGTGTCTGTTTTCAGGCTTGTTAGTTATGCCTATTTAGGTTTACCCAATTACTTTGATTAACCTTTAAGGTGTCACCGCCAATGGTGCATATAGACTTTTAGAGTAGTTATAACTATCAAACTTGCTATATAAAGTTGCCTTAGGCAACATAGCATTCCCATTGCGTTTTGATAGGCACTCTGTGCCCCTGATCTAGGAATGATAATGACATCTAAAATTATATATACAAAAACCGACGAAGCACCGGCTTTAGCTACATATTCGTTGCTTCCAATCATTCAAGCTTACACTAATGCTGCAGGCGTTGAAGTTGAAACTCGTGATATTTCACTTGCAGGTCGTGTGATTGCAAACTTCCCTGAGTTTTTAACTGAAGAGCAGCGCATTGGCGATGCACTTGCAGAACTAGGTGAATTAGCAAAAACACCAGAAGCTAATATTATCAAGCTTCCAAATATCTCTGCGTCAGTACCTCAATTAAAAGCAACAATCAAAGAGCTTCAAGAAAAAGGTTACGCACTACCTAACTACCCTGAAGAACCAAAGTCAGATAAAGAAGCTGCTATTAAAGCAACTTACGACAAAATCAAAGGTTCTGCAGTAAACCCAGTTTTACGTGAAGGTAACTCTGACCGTCGTGCGCCAGCTTCTGTAAAAGCATATGCGCGTAAAAACCCTCACTCAATGGGCGCATGGGCAGCTGACTCACAATCGTATGTTGCTAGCATGGCTGATGGTGATTTCTTCGGTTCTGAGCTTTCTACAACTGTAGAAAATGCAACTGACGTTCGCATCGAGCACGTTGCAGAAAATGGTGACGTTACTGTACTTAAAGCAAGCACACCTCTACTTGCTGGTGAAATCATTGATGCATCTCGCATGCGCGCTGCTGACTTACAAGCTTTCCTAGAACAAGAAATCAATGCTGCTAAAGAGAAAGGCGTACTTTTCTCTCTACATATGAAAGCAACAATGATGAAAGTGTCTGATCCAATCATCTTTGGCCACGCTGTAAAAGTATTCTATAAAGATGTATTTGCTAAGCATGGCGAATTATTTGAAGAGCTAGGTGTTGATGTTAACAACGGTCTTGGTGACGTTTACACTAAAATCACACAATTAGACGACGCAAAACGTGCCGAAGTTGAAGCTGATATTCAAGCGGTATACGCTGAGCGCCCTAGCATTGCTATGGTTGACTCTGATCGTGGTATCACAAACCTACATGTGCCAAGTGATGTGATCATCGATGCGTCTATGCCTGCTGCTATCCGTACAAGCGGTCAGATGTGGAATGCTGAAGGTAAGCAACAAGACACTAGCTTTGTTATTCCAGACCGTTGTTACTCTGGTGTTTACCAAGCAACTATCGACTTCTGTAAGAAAAATGGTGCTTTCGACCCTCGTACTATGGGTACAATTCCTAACGTTGGTCTTATGGCTCAAAAAGCAGAAGAATATGGTTCACACGATAAAACATTTGAAGCTGCTTCTGCTGGTACTATCAGAGTTGTTGATACTGACGGCAATGTTCTTCTTCAGCATGACGTTGCAGAAGGTGACATCTGGCGTATGTGTCAGGTTAAAGATGCGCCAATTAAAGATTGGGTTAAACTTGCTGTAAACCGTGCTCGTGCTACAAACACACCTGCTGTTTTCTGGTTGAATGAAGCTCGAGCGCACGATGCTCAGCTTATCAAAAAGGTAAATACATACCTTGCTGACCATGATACAGCTGGCCTTGAACTTCTTATCAAAGCACCAGTTGAAGCAACAGAATACTCTCTTGCTCGCATGAAAGAAGGTCAAGACACGATTTCAGTAACTGGTAACGTTTTACGTGACTACTTAACTGACTTATTCCCTATTCTTGAACTGGGTACAAGTGCGAAAATGCTTTCTATCGTTCCGCTAATGAACGGTGGTGGCTTATTCGAAACAGGTGCTGGTGGTTCTGCACCTAAGCACGTTCAGCAGTTCGAAAAAGAAAACCACTTACGTTGGGACTCTTTAGGTGAATTCTTAGCACTTGCAGCATCACTAGAGCACTTAAGCCAAGTAAATGGCAATGCTAAAGCACAAGTTCTTGCTGATACATTAGACGCAGCGACTGGTAAATTCCTAGATGAAAACAAGTCACCGTCTCGTAAAGTAAACGAACTTGATAACCGTGGTAGCCACTTCTACCTATCTCTGTACTGGGCACAAGCACTTGCAGCGGAATCAGATGATGCTGAACTACAAGCGTTATTCGCCCCAATCGCTGAAGAGTTAACGGCACAAGAGCAAACGATTGTAGAAGAACTTAACGCTGCACAAGGCGTAAGTAAAGACGTTGGCGGTTATTTCCAGCCAAATGATGAACTTGCTTTTGCAGCTATGCGTCCTAGTGAAACTTTCAATACAGTATTAGCTAAACTAGCTTAATATTAATTTGAATGATTAAGGGCATCGTTTGATGCCCTTTTTTATAGGTATTTTACTTAGTTGCAAATGTATAATTTGCTATTATGCACACACAAAAGTTTTTACCTCTTATAAACAATGCAAAATCGCGCACCTAATCGCAATAAAAAAACATTCACTAAGAAACCGCATAACAGAAAGCCGTTTAATAAAAAACGTGTGGTCAAAGATGCGCTTCCTGCAGATCAAGTTAAAATTGTCCTGTTTAATAAACCTTTTGATGTACTTTGCCAGTTCACTGATGATCAAAATCGTGCAACTTTGGCAGACTTCGTAGAAGAAAAAGGCGTATACGCTGCAGGTCGGTTAGACCGGGACAGCGAAGGGTTATTACTCTTAACAAACTGCGGAAAATTACAACACACTCTGACGAATCCGAAAAAAGACACAGATAAAACCTACTGGGTGCAAGTTGAAGGTGTGCCGAGCGATGAGTCCATTTATGCACTGAATAAAGGTGTCGAATTAAAAGATGGCCTTACCAAGCCTGCAAAAGTCAGAATTATTAATGAGCCAAATATTTGGCCTCGTAACCCTCCAATACGAGAACGCAAAAATATTCCGACTACTTGGCTTGAAATCACCATTTCTGAAGGAAAAAACCGCCAGGTTCGTAGAATGACAGCCCATATTGGCCACCCTACACTTCGCTTAATACGCTATCGTATTGGAAAATACACTCTTGATGGCATTCACAATGGCGAATATAAAGTGCTTTAGCGTTAAACACCAACTTGGGATTCAGCCTCTTAAAATATCGTGCTATACTCACGCCTTTCAAAATCATAGAGATTAACAGCAAAAAATATGAGCGATAATAGTCAGATTAAAGTCATCGTTGGTATGTCCGGTGGTGTAGATTCTTCAGTTTCAGCTTACTTATTAAAACAACAAGGCTATCAAGTAGAAGGCCTGTTCATGAAGAACTGGGAAGAAGATGACAATGACGAATATTGTGCTGCTGCTGAAGATCTTAAAGATGCACAATCTGTCTGCGATAAGTTAGGTATTCAACTTCATACCGTAAACTTTGCAGCTGAGTACTGGGACAACGTTTTTGAGTATTTCTTAGAGGAATACAAAGCGGGCCGCACGCCAAATCCAGACATCATGTGTAATAAAGAAATCAAATTCAAAGCTTTCTTAGAATTCGCTGCACAAGCACTCGGTGCAGATTACATTGCAACAGGTCACTATGTTCGTCGTGAAGAGCGCGATGGTAAATTTGTGATGCAACGTGGCCTTGATGACAATAAAGATCAAAGCTACTTCCTTTATACACTTAGCCATGAGCATATTGCACAAACACTATTCCCTGTAGGTCAAGTTGAAAAGCCTGAAGTACGTCGTATTGCTGAAGAGCAAGGTTTAATTACACACGATAAAAAAGACAGTACAGGCATCTGCTTTATTGGTGAGCGCAAGTTCAAAGACTTCCTGCAAAAATTCCTACCTGCGCAACCAGGAAAAATTGAAGACACTGATGGTCATGAAGTGGGTGAACATGAAGGTTTAATGTACCACACACTTGGTCAGAGAAAAGGCCTGTTGATCGGTGGCATGAAAGAAGGCAGTGGCGAGCCTTGGTATGTGGTTGACAAAGACGTAGAGCGTAACGTGTTAATTGTTGGTCAAGGCAAAAACCACCCTCGCCTATTTAGTAATGGCCTTAACGCAAATCAATTACATTGGGTTGACCGAGTTGGACCAAAAGGCACAACACGTTGCACAGTAAAAACCCGTTATAGACAAACTGACATTCCATGTACTTTGTTGGTTGGTGAAGACGGTATGGCAAGGGTTTTATTTGATGAGCCTCAAAAAGCAGTAACCCCTGGTCAGTCAGCAGTATTTTATGCTGATGACGTCTGCTTAGGTGGCGGTATCATCGACTCGGTGATCAAATAATGTCGACAAGTTATGTTTTACCGCTGGCGGCCATGTGTCAGATCAGCAAACTTGTTCAAAAAACAGCAAAATACGGCCAGTTTAATGAAGCGGAAGTCAGTACTTTTTTAAAAAGTATCGTTAACCTGAACCCAGCTCACCCAGAAGACGTCTATGACGATAAATGGGTGATCAAAGACGGTTATAAAACGCTTATTCAACAGCTCTCCCCAGAAGGCGAAAAAGATGTTGAGCTGGTTAAATATGTTGGCAGTTTGATGCAATTAGAACGTGCACTTTCAGCAAACTCAAAAGCGTTAGATGAGCTGGCAAGTCGCTTGAATCAAGTTGAAAGACAACTATTACATTTTGATATTTGCGACAGCACCATCGTTGCTGCTTTTGCTGATATTTATAGCCAAGTACTGAGTCCCCTTGGGCAAAAAATTCAAGTATTTGGTCAACCAGATTTATTAAAACAACCAAGTTACCAACATAAGATCCGAGCGCTGTTACTAGCTGGCATTCGTAGTGCCGTGCTTTGGCGCCAACTTGGTGGTAAGCGACGTCAATTTTTCTTTGGCAAAAAGAAAATTATCGAAATCGCTAAAAATAGTATTTAAAAAAATCGTTCAAACAAACCAATTAGTTTAGGAGAAATTATGGAGCTTTCAGCGTTAACCGCTATCTCTCCAGTGGATGGCCGCTATGGTAGTAAAACTACTGAATTGCGTGGCATTTTCAGTGAGTTCGGCCTTATCAAGTACCGCGTAACTGTTGAAGTACGTTGGTTACAAGCCCTAGCTAAAGCACAAGGTATTGATGAAGTACCAGCTTTCAGTGACGAAGCAAATGCGCTTTTAGACAGCATTGTTGACAACTTTAGTGAAGCAGATGCTGCGCGCGTTAAAGAAATCGAGCGTACAACGAACCATGACGTTAAAGCGGTTGAGTATCTTCTAAAAGAAAAAGTTGCAAATAATGCAGAATTAAATGCAATCAATGAATTCATTCACTTTGCATGTACGTCTGAAGATATCAATAACCTGTCTCACGGTTTAATGTTAGCAGAAGCGCGTGACAAAGTACTTTTACCTTACTGTGATGAGCTACTTGCAGCAATCAAAGCAAAGGCTGTTGAGTACAAAAGTGTACCTATGATGACTCGTACACACGGTCAGCCAGCTTCTCCTTCAACAATGGGTAAAGAGTTTGCAAACGTGTATGTTCGTTTACAACGTCAACGTCAGCAAATCGCAAATGTAGAATTACTAGGTAAAATCAATGGTGCTGTAGGTAACTACAATGCGCACTTGAGCGCGTACCCTGATTACGACTGGCATGCACATGCAGAGCAATTCGTAACTAGCCTTGGCTTAACTTGGAATGCATTCACAACTCAAATCGAACCACACGATTACATTGCTGAGCTATTCGATGCAATCGCGCGTTTCAACACGATCTTATTAGACTTCGACCGTGACGTTTGGGGTTACATTGCACTAAATCACTTCAAGCAAAAAACAGTTGCTGGTGAGATCGGTTCATCAACTATGCCGCATAAAGTTAACCCTATCGACTTTGAAAACTCAGAAGGTAACCTAGGCCTAGCTAATGCAATTTTTGCACACTTAGCACAAAAACTTCCAGTATCTCGCTGGCAACGTGACCTAACTGATTCAACAGTTCTTCGTAACCTTGGCGTTGGTATGGGCTATACACTAATTGCGTACCAAGCAACATTAAAAGGTGTTAGCAAACTAGAAGTAAACGCTGATCGACTTCTTGAAGAGCTAGATCAAAACTGGGAACTGCTTGCAGAACCAATTCAAACAGTTATGCGCAAATACGGTATCGAAAAGCCTTACGAGAAGCTTAAAGAGCTAACGCGTGGTAAACGTGTAAACCAAGAAATCATGGCTGATTTTATTGATGGTTTAGAATTACCAGATACTGTAAAAGCTGAAATGAAGCTAATGACACCGGCTAATTACATCGGCCGTGCTGAAGCATTCATTGACGAATTAGTGTAATTACACACAAATTTAGTTTATAAAGCGAAAGGGTTTCCTTTCGCTTTTTTTATGGAAAAAATATGTTTGATTTAAAAATTAACGCATTAACTCACGCCGAGTTTCTAAAAGAATATTGGCAAAAAAAGCCGTTATTAATCAAAGGTGGTTTTACTGATTTCGAAGATCCGATTGAGCCAGAAGAATTAGCGGGTCTTGCCATGGAAGATGACATTGAGTCTCGTCTTATCACAAACCATGACGATAAATGGGAATCTTACCATGGCCCATTCGAAGACTTTTCATTATTAACAGAAACTAATAGTACCCTACTTGTTCAAGCAGTAGACCACTGGCACCCTGTTGCTGCTGAATTGTTGGAGCCATTTCGATTTATTCCTAACTGGCGAATTGATGACTTGATGATCAGCTATTCAACGCCTGGCGGCGGTGTTGGACCTCACCTAGATCAGTATGATGTGTTCATTATTCAAGGTGAAGGTAAAAGACATTGGCGAGTGGGTATGCCTGACCCAAACCTTAAAGAGGTTGCACAAAATAAGAGTCTCCTGCAAGTTGAACAATTCAATGCAATCATTGACGAGGTCCTTGAACCTGGTGACATTCTTTATATCCCACCAGGTTGCCCACATGAAGGCTATGCTGTTGAGAATGCATTAAACTACTCTGTTGGTTTTAGAGCGCCTGACACGAAAGATTTCTTAAGTAATTTTGCCGATTATTTGATTGATAATGAGCTTGGTAAAACGCGCTATTCAGACAAAACACTTACACTAAGAGAGTCATCTGGCGAACTCAATACTGGTGAAGTTGAAAAAATACAATCTCTCATGCTTTATGCGATTCAAGACAAAGAAGTAATAAAGCGTTGGCTTGGTAATTATTTAAGCCAGCCTAAACATGATATGGATTTATTACCATTAGGTGAACCAATCTCATCAGATGAGTTAGCTAACTACTTATCATCACATGTAATTAACAGAGCGGGTGGTGTTAGAACCTTTTACCAATTGTTTGAAGACTCGATACTTCTAAGTATAAACAGTGAAACTTTCTCACTACCAATCAACATGTTAGATGCGGCCAAATTACTCACAGACTTAACCTATTTTGAAGCTAGCGAAATTATTCCTTCAGTCACATGTTTGGAGTTTGCTGAAATGTTAACTAAGCTTATCAATGAAGGTTACTATTTTATCCAACAAGAAGAATAAAGATCCTGTATGTGCAAGCAAGCCTGACAATTAATTACTTTGAGTGCCTAGGCTTGCACATTTGATTTGAATCTTACTGGAGGACACATGGTTTACCATGTAACTAAAGTTAATTGGTTTGAGCATCAAACGCTATTAACTGAGCTAAGAGAAAAAGTGTTTGTTTATGAACTAAACTTACCTAAGAAAGTTGAGTTTGATTCACTCGATAAAAAATCTGAACACGCAATCATTTACGATGACAGTGAAACACCCGTTGGAACTGGTAGGCTTTGCCCTAATGGCTTGATAAGTCGCGTTGCTATTATTAGCCAGCATAGGAACAAAGACGCCTTTTACTCTATTCTAAATTACTTAGTTGTTATTGCGAAAGAAAAAGGCTTGAATAATATTTTCATTAATTCGATACTTGATGAGGTGCCTGCTTTTGTTGAGTATGGTTTTTCAAAAAAAGGAGGGGTATTCATGGAGGCAGGAATACCAAGGCAGCAGTTATGCTGCCCTGTAAATGACTTCAATGCAGAACCTTTTACGATGCTACATTAGCCCAAAGCTGTTCGTTCTCAAATAACTCGTATAAGCCATGTGCTCTGTTAACAAGCAAGTTTGCGAAGTCTAATTGAGTCTTGTCGATAGGTTTACTTGCCATAATCCCATCAGCCTTCAGTTGCCACTGAAATGAAAAGTGACGTAACACATCTCTTGCATTTTCTGCTGCACTAACTTGTACTGCATCGGTAGGTAAACGACCTGTGATAACCCAATAGGTGTTGCCATCATTGCCCTTTATTTTCCAAACGGCGCACAGTGGTGGAAGAATCCTACATTCCTTCTCTAAAATGCTAACAGGAAGCACACCTTTGTCTGCTAAAAACTTTTGTGCATTACCTAAACATTCTTTTTGCCATTGATTAACTTGCGCTTCAGTCAGTTCAACCGGTATTTTCTTTTCTTCAGACATGTCGTTTTCTCATAATTTTTCTTGCAGTCACTCTACTTCCTAACAACATCTTGTCAACATATGCGGGCACAAAATTTTATTTATTGATTTAGTTGCACAAAAAGCATTCATTGCGGAGCTTGTCTATCATCAAATTATAATAATTCTAGCAGCCAAACTTTGATTCTTAACCGTTGCCTAACACCTTTGCTGGATCAGTTTTTGTTGCTTGCCAAGCAGGATAAATACTGGCTAAAAGTGCGAGTATTAACGTTACGCCTAAAGTAATAGCAATGTCGGTCCAGATCAATTTTGATGGAAGAAACTCAACAAAATAGACGCCTGAAAGTGGATTTTGTGTTCCCTCACCATAAAACCAGACAAATAATTCAGGCAAATAGAGAGATATTAAAACACCTAGCGCACTGCCAACTAGTGAACCTAGTAACGCATTACCAACACCTTTAAAAGCAAAAGTAGAAAAAATAGTACTGTCTTTGGCGCCCATTGTTTTGAGTATTGCGATATCCGACTGCTTATCTTTAACTTCCATCACCATAGACGAAACGATATTAAAACTCGCTACAGCAATAATCAAAATAACCACTAGAAATACAATAGTACGAACCATTTGAATATCTTGATACAAACTGCCTTGCGTTCTAAACCAGCTATTTACATACACGAGATCGGGTAAATTTCTGCCTGCAGACATAGCAATATTATGAGCTTCAAATACATCCGTCACTTTGACTCTCAAGCTTGTGACTTGGTCTGGTTTTAGACTGAGTAATGCTTGTAAAGATTCTAAGCTAATCAGCGCCATTGACTGATCTATCGGGCCACCCATTTTAACCAAACCGGCCAAAGTCACTTTTAGGCGTTTAGGTGCTGACAACATTGACTTCGCATTTTTATTAGCGATTAATAAAGTAAAACTATCACCAATCGAAAGGTTTAGGCTTGCAGCAATTTGAGCACCTAAAATCACTTCATTTTGTGCCAAGTTCTTTATACTGACATCTTTTATAAACTTACCGACGCTTGAAACATCTTCATGTGAATGAACATCAATTCCTTTTATTTGAGCAGCTTTTAACTTACCTTTAAATTGAACCATACCAGTCACGTTTATTTCTGGTACAGCTGCAAGAACGCCCTGTTGCTGCTCTAGTATATTAACTTTTGATTGCCAATCATTGATTGGTTCATATGGCGCGTCATAGGTAACATGAGAAACAACAGATAAAAGCCGCTTTTCAAGTTGCTCTTCAAAGCCATTAATGACCGACAAGGCCACGATTAACACACTCACCCCAAGTAGAACGCCTATAGTAGACGCTTTGTTTAGGATTGAAGCGAAACCCTTCTGCCTAGATTGACTAAAGCGCTTTGATAAAAACAGGCTAAGCATGACTAACCTCAGTCAACACACCGTCATTTAACTGCACACTTCGGCCAAGTTTTTCTGCAAGCTCCAAGTCGTGTGTAACAATGACAAAACTAGTCTGAAGTTGTTGGTTAAGCTCATTTAACAAATCATAAATTTTAATGGCATTTTGTTTATCTAGATTACCAGTTGGCTCATCAGCTAAAACTAATGCAGGTTTTGTAACGAGTGCGCGAGCGATAGCCACGCGTTGACGCTCACCACCTGATAACTCAGATGGTTTATGTTCAGCCCTATGCCCCAAGCCCACTTTTTCTAGCATACTTAACGCTTCAGAATGCGCACAATTTACTTTGACACCTTGAATGAGTAGCGGCATAGCAACATTTTCAAGTGCAGTAAATTCCATCAATAGATGGTGAAATTGGTAGATAAACCCCATGTGTTTATTTCTAAATTCAGCTTGCTGATTTCTTGATAGCTCCGCAACATTTGTGCTTTTAATTTTTGCATGCCCAGTTGTTGCATGATCTAGGGTGCCAAGAATATGTAATAAGGTACTCTTACCCGATCCAGAGCTGCCAACTATTGCAAGCATTTGTCCTTGCTCTAGCTGTAAGTTTACACCTTTCAAAACTTCGACTTTGTTCTTCCCATCTTGGTAAACTTTGCCTAAGTTTTGACAATCAATTACTAAATTACTCATATCTTAAAACCTCAGCAGGCATTACTTTCGCAGCTTGTTTGGCTGGATAAAGGGTAGCTATAAAACTTAATAAAACACTCAAAGTGGCCATGATAATTAGACCTGTGACTTCAAACTTAACGGGTAAGGTCATCCCACCTAATAAAGACAAGCCGACCATTGACATCACTTCATTGATATAATTTGCCAGTAATAAACCAGCAAATAACCCCAATAAAGTACCGATAACACCATTATAAAGTCCTTGAACCATAAACACTTTCGATATCATAGCGGGTGTAAAACCTAAGGTTTGCAATATGGCTACTTCACCCTGTTTTTCTTTGACCATCATTGAAAGACCCGAAATAATATTGAAAATCGCGACTAAGACAATGAGTCCTAGCAACAAAGACATCACTCTTTTTTCCATTGCAACGGCTGCGAACAAAGCCCCCTGCTGTACTTGCCAGTCAATATTTGTGTAATTAGAGGTATCTAGACTAGAAAGCTCTTTATAAAAGTCTTCAAGAGAAAAAGCATCATGTAGTGAAATACTAATATCTAATTGAGATTGCGACTTTTTCCTCATTAATCTAGCTAGACTTTGACCATTTGCGAAGGCAAGTTGTGTATCAGCTTCACTTCTGGAATTGTAAATAAGGGCCACAGTAAATAGTCTCTGTGTAGGCAACCTTCCCATAGGCGAATAAGTTGTGACCTCAGGCATTATCACTCTAATTTGATTACCAACCTGTACTTTTAAACTATTTGCCAAGTAACGGCTAATGGCTAATTGATACTTACCCGATTGAAATTGCTTGATACTGCCAGACTCAATATGACTCTCTAACTGCGAGGTCCCGCCCTCAAAAACGCCCTGTAATCTAACGCCTAAAAGTTCTTCATTGGTTTGTAGAATGACATCTGAGGTCAGATAAGATTGCACTCGCTTAACCGTACTTAACTCGGCTAATTGCGCCTTTAGATTATTAGAGGCTTTTATTTCATCTTCAGGCTTTAGTTGCACATGGGGGATCATATCCAGCATGGCATTTTTTAGTGTTTGCTCAAAGCCATTCATCACAGAGCTCACTGTGATCAAGGACATAAGTCCTAATGCGATACCTGCAATAGAAAAAAAAGAAATGAATGAAATAAACGCATTTCCTTTGCTCGCTTTGGCATACCGAAGCCCAACAAAAAGGCTAACTGGTTGAAACATATATAATAAATTAAACTTTCATTTTCTACATGTCTGCATACTACCACAAAGTCACATGACATATATAAATACTAACTTGTAAAAAAGTTTGTAAATCCGATAGTTAAAAAGAAAATTTGGTGTAAAATGCGTGAAATCTCGCGGTATGGAAGTTCTATGTTATCTCTATCTCGATATAAGCATATGAATTTAAAGGGCGATTTATTTGGTGGTGTGACCACTGCCATAATATCTCTCCCGCTTGCCCTCGCGTTTGGTGTTGCTTCAGGAGCCGGTGCTGAAGCAGGTATGTGGGGTGCAATTTTAGTCGGTCTTTTCGCTGCCTTATTTGGTGGTTCTACTTCCCTGATTTCTGAGCCAACTGGTCCAATGACGGTTATTATGACCGCAGTTTTGACCGCAATGATGGCTAAATATCCTGAATCGGGCCTGGCTATGGGCTTCACAGTAGTGATGATGGCCGGTGCTTTTCAAGTGTTACTAGGTACCTTAAAGCTCGGTAAATACGTAACACTAATGCCCTACTCTGTTATCTCGGGGTTTATGTCAGGTATTGGTGTTATCCTCATCATATTACAGCTTGCACCTTTATTAGGCCACCAAGCTCCCGCAGGTGGTGTAACAGGTACTTTAGGTCAGCTCCCTGAACTTCTATTAAATATTCAGTTTTCAGAGTTGTTATTAGGTGCGGCCACATTAGCAATATTGTTTTATTTCCCTAAGAAATATCGCCAATATGTGCCAGCTCAATTAGTCGCACTCGTTGCAGTGACCTTAGTTTCAGTAGTCATTTTTGATACTGATAGCATTCGTAGGATTGGTGAGATACCAAATGGCCTACCTTCTATCGTTATCCCGACTTTTACTGCCGATCAATTTCAATCAATGGTAATCGACGCCTTAGTGCTCGGGACTCTGGGTTGTATTGACACCCTATTAACTGCCGTTATAGGCGACAGCTTAACTCGAACTGAGCACGATTCTGATAAAGAGTTGAGAGGACAAGGTGTTGCAAATATTATCTCCGGCTTATTCGGTGCATTACCTGGTGCAGGTGCGACCATGGGCACAGTGGTAAATATTCAAGTCGGTGCACGTTCACCATTGGCTGGTATTTTCCGAGCGCTTATTTTAATGGCAGTTGTATTTGTAGCCGGAGGCTTAACAGAACCAATTCCATTGGCTGTTTTAGCGGGTATTGCCGTATATGTTGGTATCAACATTCTTGATTGGAGCTTTATTCAAAGAGCGCATAAATTAAGCATATCTCAAATGGCAATTATGTATGGTGTAATGTTACTCACTGTATTTGTAGATCTCATTGCCGCTGTAGGCTTAGGTGTCTTTATCTCAAATATCATGGTGATAGAGCGACTTAGCCGTGTACAATCAGAGCAAGTTAAAGCCATTAGTGACTCTGATGACGATGTTCCTATGAATAAATCAGAACAAGCATTATTTGAACAAGCGAACGGTCAACTGCTCTATTTTTACTTATCGGGTCCCATGATATTCAGTGTCTCTAAAGCCATTGCACGTCAACATCGCGATATAAGTAAATACAAAGCCATGGTTTTAGACTTAAGTGATGTGCCAATGCTTGATGTAACTGTGAGTCTAGCGCTTGAAAATGCGATTACTGATGCATTAGATGCAGACTGTAAAGTCTTTATCTTCTCGCCAAACTCAGAAACATCTGATCAACTACATCGTTTTCAAATTAACGAAAAACTTGGTGAAAATGCATTTTGTAATTCTAGAATTGATGCATTAGAACGCGCGTTGGAATCAATGTAGATTTAATCGTTTTGGCACAAAGTAGACTCTTTGTGCCAAAACGACTTTCAAAAACCTCTTCCCTTATAAATTAAAATCAAAAAACTACTAACTGGCATTTGCTTTGCTTGTATAAGCATTTGGAATATTAAATTACTGCAAAAAACGAATTATTGACTTAATTGTTTATTAATTGTTGACGAAACCTACGTAAAATACGACAATAGGATTAATTTCGCTTTCAAAGTTTGTTGTAAGCAGTTTTTAAACTTGGAGAACAACTATATGAAGTTATCTTTATTAGCAATGTCGACGCTTTTTGCAACGCAATTTGCAATGGCTGACAATTTAGTTACAAACGGCTCGTTTGAAGAAAATGTGATCAATTCTAAATGGACATTGTTGAATTCAGTTAACGGATGGGAGCGTGAAGGCGCACGTTTTGAAATTCAAACTTCAAGACTGGGCATCATTAATGCGCAAGACGGCAATCAGTACATTGAGTTAGACTCAACTGCTAACCACAGTGTATATCAAAATATTACCACTGAAGCTGGTCAAAGCTACGAAGTTTCTTTTTATTACTCTCCTCGTATACAAGGTAATAGTTCAACAAACAAAGCTGAAGTTAAATGGAATGGTCAAACTGTACTAAGCCTTAATTCTACAACTCGCGGTTGGCAGTCATTTAACGTCACTGTAACTGCTGACTCTGATTCATCTGAGTTGCGTTTTGTTGGTACAGGCAAGAACGATAGCCTTGGCGCATTCATCGACAATGTAAGTGTGACTAAAAAGCAAGCATGCCACACAGGTATTTTCGGTATTAATAATTATGGCGACCTAGAAACAGGATACGTATACAAATTCGATCTTGAATCTAAAACGTACAGTGTTGTTGCTGGCGCACAAAACACAGCATCTAACATTGCTAGCCACAACGGCAAGCTATATTTCATGGAACAATTAGATTCAAAAACTAAAGCATCTAAGCTTTGGTCTTTAGATTTAGAAACAGGTACTCAAACCGCTGAAGCAGATGCTACTTCATGGCCTATTTATCGCTCTGCAGTTACCGCTGACGGTCAGTCTTTACGTGCAACCAGCAAAACATATATGTACGACTACGATCTACAAACTGGCGAGAAAACGGTTTTAGGTAAAATGCGCTATTCTGGTGACACATTCTCACACGGTGATGTTGCCTATTCTGCAGATAACAACACGCTTTATGTGTTAACTGGCAAGTCTCTTTACACGATTGATGACAGTACTATGGCGCTGACATTAATCGGCCATCACGGAATTAATTGGGCATCTGGTTTGGCAATTTCTGACAGCGGTGCTCTATACGTATCAGGTCGTGTGTCAGGAGAAAACGCAAAAATTTACAGTGTAAATCCTCAGACAGCGGTTGCAACCTATGTGATGGATGCACCTGAACACATTAATGACTTAACGTTTGTAGACAACTACTGCAACTAAATATTCATTGGAAAATAGCTAGTTTTTACTGGCTATTTTTTTGCGCCAAATTTACCTTAAAATTCCTTTCAAAACCCTATCTATCGAGCATTAAGAGTTTGTTGATTACGTAAAAAGGCCCTAATTATCCTCAAAGGTTGATAAACTGCAACTCGCAGCTTTAACTTCAGTTCCACAAAGAAGCCTATCACTTTTGGTTCTGCTAACAGCAGTTTAAACTCCTCTAAACTTGGATCAGTTTCAACCTCAGTCTATTTGAAATAAACCCAGTAACATTGCTTAAAAAGAAATCTACACCATCAGACTATAATCTTTAGAAAAACAAGGAGAATTTACAGATCTATTTTGTGTAAGTGCAAGCCGTTTTAATTAAGATTAGCCGCTGTCATTTAATTTTTTATTTACAGCTTAGGTTATTCAAGTTTGGGCTTAACATTCTTAATTGGTTACTTTAATGAATTAATAAACATAAAAAAGCCCCAACAAATGTCAGGGCTGAATTATAAATTTTTATGTTTAAGTGCTTTGTGATTAATACAAACTTGCTTGGCTTTGCTTAATCGTATTACCTATTTCAAAGCTACATTTACAAATACCGCAGTCATTAATACCGGGCATACAAAACGAACATATTGCGCAAAGTAATAATGGAAACCGCTACTTGCTTCTAAGAGCTTATTGCCTCTTTGCCACATCCAGCCGACTGTCAAAAAGTAGAACAGTCCCATTAAAGGTAATTGATATTGTGTGAACACACTGATAATCAAACCAAATAGCCATTCAAAATTAAGTATAATCGTCGTTGAAACCAACATAATCACTAGAGTTACCCAAATTGTGGCACTTTTTCGTTTCAAACCATGGTTTTCCACTAAAAAAGAAACGGGTATCTCAGTAGAAGATATTGTAGAAGTTAATGAAGCAATAGACATAAGTACGAAAAAGGTTAGACCTACAAATAGGCCTATTTGCCCCATATTCATAAATAGCTCTGGCAAAACAGCAAAAATCAAGCGCCCTTCCCCGATAAGTTTACCATCTTGAAAAACCTCAACGCCACTTTGCTGCGCAACAAATATTGCAGGAATGATTAATAAACCTGCAAGAAAAGCAACACCAGTATCAAGCAAGGCAACACTCGCAGTTAATTTAGGTAAATTTTCATTTGGTTTTAAATACGAGCCATAGATCATCATGCAGCCAACCCCTAATGAAAGTGAGAAGAAAGCTTGACCCATAGCAGCAATAACCAAATCAGGATCTGTTACTTTTGAAAAATCTGGTACTAAATAAGCCTTAAAGCCTTCTATAGCACCGTCAAGCGTTGCCATATAACCAATTAAACCTATAAGTAATAACAATAATAAGGGCATTAATCTTCTAGACCATGCCTCTATACCAGACTTAACACCTTGTAAAATGATACTGGCAGTAAGCAATAACATAAGCGGGGTGAAAATGAAATTCCGCAATGTTGAGTCACCTTTTAAGAATTCTGCGAGTTTATTTAGTTCTAATAGCCTTGCAAGTGGTTCAAGTGAAAAGGCCAGCATCCAACCAGCAACGATCGAATAAAAACTTAACATCACAATGGCACCACATAGGCCAACATAACCTGCTGTAGCGCCCACTTTAGGATTGCTGTCCTGCCATGCTTGTTTAAGTGCTTTAACTGGATTAGATTGTGCTTGGTGACCTATGTACAACTCAGTGTACAAAGCTGGTAATGCCAAAAGAAATATAACCACAAAGTACACTAATAAAAATGCACCACCACCATGGTTTGCAGCTTGGGTAGGAAAGCCCCAAATATTTCCAAGCCCTACAGCAGCACCAGCAGCTGCCAAAACAAAGCCTAGGCGACTTTGAAAGCCATCACGCAATTGAGCCATTTTGATATCTTTATGTTTTTGTTATAGACGGGTGAGTATACGCAAGTTAAAACCCTTTGCGAAGCAACTGAGTTTAATAACATAGAGTTTCTAGTTATGGTACTGACACTTTCTATCAAATATTTGCATTAAAAAAGCGAGCTGAGTATTAATGCTCAGCTCGCTTGATAGAATTTAACAATGAAACGCCTTCTTAACACGCTTCTAGCAGGTGCGCATGTATCGATTGAACAACGTTATCTGATTCACTTTGTTCAACTAAAAAGCACAAATTGTGTTTACTTGCACCATGGCAAATTAATCGAATGTTAAAGTTTTTAAGTACATTCATAAAATTCACTTCGTGTTGACGAAGCTGGATCTCAGAACCAATCAGGGCAACCAAGGTCAGATTTGTCTCTACAGTTACATGACAGAATTCACTCAACTCTTCTAAACACGCTTGATCAAGTTCAGGTCTAGATGAACTCAATGCATTATCAAGTGTGATGGCAACACTGATCTCAGAAGTTGTTACCAAATCTACCGAGATATTATATTTACTTAGAATAGTAAAAATACGCGCTAAAAAGCCGCTCGCCAACAACATTTCTGGGCTCTTTAACGTTAAAAGAATCTGATTCTTACGTTGTGTAACGGCTCTGATCCCAGCTTTTGATTCGGTTTCTTTTTCAATCCAAGTACCACCGGCTTGAGGTTCGCGACTAGAACCAACAAAGACCGCTATACCGCTTCGACTCGCAGGCAAAATGGTTGCTGGGTGTAATACCTTTGCACCGAATGTGGCCATTTCAGCCGCTTCATCAAAGCTCAATCGAGCAATCGGTGACGCTTTTTTACATAAACGAGGATCTGTGCTGAATATGCCTACAACATCTGTCCATATCTGTACGCTTTGTGCACCTATCGCTTCCGCCAATAATGCGGCGCTGTAATCTGAACCACCTCTGCCTAGCGTGGTTGTTTGCCCATACGTATCACTGCCAATAAAACCTTGTGTTACTAATACTTTGTCTGCAAGTTGTGGCAATAAATGGTGCTCTGCTGCGTTTGCAGTTGCACTCACGTCAGGCGTCGCTTTCCCAAACTGGTTATCAGTTTTAAGTACTTGGCGTACATCAAACCTATCAGCAGCAACCCCTAGATTACGTAATACTTGAGTGAATAGAAAAGAGGATAGTCGCTCACCGAAGCTAAGCATTTCATCACATTGCTGTGCACTTAACGCAGGTAGTTCAGCAAGCTGTTCAAACTCGCTAATTGTTTGAGAGAAGCCGGTTGCTAAGTCTGCATCTAGTGTCAGTTTTTCTAAAATGGCGTCCTGGATATCAAGTACAGCTTTAACCAGGGTTTTACGCTCTGCTAAATCAGCTTTTTGCTGAGTTAATGTCACTAGGTGATTAGTAACACCTGCACTGGCACTTACTACTACAATACGTACTTGATTATCATCATGAATAATTTGTGCACAGCGATGCATTGCTTCAAAATTGGCGACACTTGTACCACCAAACTTAGCAACTGTGAACTGGGAAGTCATTTTATCTCCTTTATGAACACTGTGTGTTCAACATCAATAAGGAGAACTCGGCAAGAATATACGGATAGATTTGATATGCTCATTGCCAGAAGCTCTCCACCATAAATCGGTGACAGTTCCGAGGATTCAGCCTCGTAAACCGAAAAATAACAGCGACGTACTGAAATTCTTCTCGGCGAACACTTCCCTCACTGACTGTCATCGGTATACGTCACCTCAAACCAGCTACCTAAGTTTCGCGCCTCTTCTGTTTATTTTGCGTAATCTAAGCTGAACTTAGGCAAAATAAAACCCGCGCAAACGCAAGTTTGTGCGGGTTTTTAAAAAGTAACTTTTAGACGTCTAGGTGTCAAGTACTGTTTTAACTAATTTGTACTTAAAGCTTCTAAATCATCATGCCTGCGTAATAAGCACCTACATAACCTACTGAATAAGCTATAAGTAGATAAAAGAACATACGTAAGTAGCTCACAAACGTAAGAGCTTTAACCTTGTTCATTGCAATAATGCCTGCAGCAGAGCCGATGATTAGCATTGAACCACCAACACCCGTTGCATAGGTAAACATTAGCCACTGCTGTGTAGACATAGTGATATCAGCTTTTAAAAGTGCCGCAGTTAAAGGCACGTTATCTACTGCTGCAGACATAATACCAACAATATAATTCGCATACTCGGGTTTAAGGTAATCATACAACTGAGTGAATTTAACTAAGAAACCCACTTCTTTTAGTGCACCTACCACAAGTAAGATACCAACGAAGAACAGCAGCGTGTCGTATTCTATCTCGCGAATGTAGTCGATAATTTTGCGGTTTACGTCTTTTTTTCTCATTAAGAACTGAGCAACTAAGAACATCAGAGACAAGCCAAATAACATGGTTAATAAAGGTGGCACTTGATACTCAACACTCAAGAATAAAGTTGAAAAGACCGTTAATGCAAAAATACACGCTATTGTTACATCCGTTTTCTCAATCCGACGTGTTTGTTCTTTTTCAAACACAATTGTTTCATTCATGCCAAAAGACAGCAATGTAGCCAACACGACTACGCTCACAATCGCTGGAGTCACGAGCAATAATAAGTCTGGAATGGTTACTTTATCGGCAAGAAATATCATAAGTGTTGTCACATCGCCTGTGATCAATGATACTCCTCCTGAGTTGACACTAAATATGATTAAAGTTGCATATTTTATAAGCTTCTTTGGGTCTAATTTCAGCGACATAACAACAGCTAATGAAATGAGCGTTGCTGTAATATTGTCTGAAATTGACGAAAATACAAAAGCGGCAATGCCAACCAGGAACATGAGTTTACGTTCGCTGATTTGTGATGGCATGACACGGTGCACGATATTTTGTATAAAGCCTTTAGAGTTTAGATAAGCGACGAAAGTCATTGTGGCCATTAAAAATAGCCACAAGGTTGCTATTTCTAATATGTTGTGGTTTAGCTCATGTTGTACATTTTCTGGGCTTTGACCATGTATTGGAGAGATAAAGGCGATAATCCAACATAAAGTACCAAAAAAAAGTGTAGTTTTGGCCTTGTTTACATGGATTATATCCTCTATAACGATGAGCACAAAAGCTATCGCTATCAGTGTTAGGATTATAGTAGTAACCATAATGCGTAAACAACCTGTGTTTAAAAATTAACAAAAATGGTGGGTAACGTAAGTCGGCGCAGATTCTAGCATTATAGGTACATGTAAGCTATCAATATAAGTATAAAATACGGTCTTTTTTCACAAAAAAGACACAAAGTGGAAAAATATGATCCCAGCGAAGAAAGTTTTAAATACGCTCACTGAACACTGGTCTGTCATTGAGCTTTTGTTTAAACGTTTCAAAATGACTGACTTCAGCATCAAAGACGTTCAAAACATCATAAAAAACAAAAATCCTCATTGGAAAAGTGACAAAATATTCAAGGAAACTAATAAATTATTAAATCAGGAAATAATCATACCACTGGCAAAATCGTCACAATTAGAAATTAACAGAGCGATTGCTGATTTCATCAGTTTTTTATTGCAAGAAGAAGACTTAGGCCTTGCTGCTGAAATAACTGTTTTAGTCACAGATCTTGAACGACTCGGGAACCGCCTAGCACAGTCTGGTGAAGATGGAGACTTTACTGAGTTACGTCGATTTAGCCGCATTATGGACGAGCGAGTGCGTAAAATCGTCAAGCTGTTTAATCACAATGAAAACGCTATTTTTAACATTGTAGAGCAAGCAAAGTCTGATACTAGCCATGTTTCACTTCAAAAGCGTTATAAAGCCGTCATAGAGGCATTCGACGAGTATATTGAACCTATGTTAGATATGGTCGATATACGTGGTGACTTTCATCGCTGCTTCAATCGCATAGAAATGCAAATTAGTGTTCAGATAGAACATATCGAACTCTTTGGCCGTGGCAGTATTGACAAGCGCATGCTAGAACAACTTCGTACTCGTATTCTTGATATGCACCTAGTTGGTCGAGAAAGTCTGCGTAAGAGTGCTGATATGCTAATGCCACTACGAGAAGAACTGCGCCGTAACAACCTTATTACGCGACAAGCATCTAAAGTACTAGGTCTTATTCGTAAAAACGGCGTTGAACGTACATTAAGTGCCGTACAACCTGAGTTTGTCTCTGATATTCAACGCTTTTCATTAGGGCAACAACGCCATATGGTTGCCTATATGGCAAGTTTAGTAGAGTTTGAGCATGACGAATACGAGCTTCCCGATAAAAACGATGTGCCAGCCTATGAGAGCCCAAATATTCCAGATTACAACAACGTAAGAACGACTTTCGCAAAAACAGGCAAAAATCGAACGGCGATTTTAGGTTTCTTATCAGAACAATATCCAGATCTCGAAGCCGATGAGATGCTGTTTTTATATCAAAAGTTAATTAACGATATAGATCTCGAATTACAACAAGACGAACAACGCACAAGCGTTTCTATTTCGGGACAGACATTCAAACTGTATCCATTTAATGCCGCCAACAAGCAAGAACTAAAGAATGACAAACATTAATTTAACTGATTTATCAGAATTACAAGCCATCAATAAAAAATTGGTTAGCGGGTATCACATCAGTGAACAAGACACCACCTTATGGCAGCAACTAGACCAAAACATTGATGCTTACCAAGCCTTATTTACTGCGCTAGGTCACGATCTTATTCATGATGCCCGAGGTTTTTACTATTTAGGCAGTGATGAGAGCACACCTAACATGGGTAAGATTTCGCGTGCCATTGCATTAACTATCTATATTCTTATCGAGCATTACGCGAACCAAGGTAAAGATCCCCTTCGCGCTCTCTTTGATAACGTCGCCGACTTAGAACTGATGCAAACACTGGTACAAATGAACAAACACCTGTTTGACCAACTCGACATTTTTTCAGGCTCAGAACTTCGTAAAGACGTGTATTTACGCATGGTGCGCTTAGGGCTGGCTAAAGAAGTTGAGCAAGGCTTTGTATTACTCGCGCCAGTTTATAGATATATCGATGCATTAATGGAAGTAAATGATAATAACTTTGACGAACTCGAGGAAGAAGTATGAGTAAGTTATATGGATTAAGTAAGCTTGCACTGCTAAATACGGCGGGCTATGCAAAATGTGTGATCCCGCTAAATAAGAGTGCCTCTATTTGTGCGCCGAACAATACTGGTAAAAGCTCGGTGATTAATGCGCTGCAATTTCCGTTGATCAACGACCTGCGTTTAACTGAATGGGATGGTCACGATTTAGAAGAAACACGTAAATTCTACTTCTCAAGCGATCAAAGTTATATCTTACTTGAAGCCAATCTACCCCACGGTGATGTCGTCATCGGTGTTGCAGGTTTAGGCAAGATTGCAGGTTATGCCCACCAGTTTTTCTGCTATCCAGGTAAGCTAGATTTAAATGATTTCACGCAAGACAAAAGCATCATTAAATATACCAAGCTGTTTAATCACTTGGAGAGCAAAGGCAAAAAAGCGGTCGAATTAAAAGCACAAGAGCTAAATGCCCTACTCATTGGTGGCGCAACGCAATTTGATGGTGATATTAACTTGAAAATGATCCCATTAAATAACGTACAGGATGCGTCTATTTATAAAGAGATTTTCAGACGAATTTTAAACTTGCATAAGTTAGGTGCACAAGACGTAAAACGCTTTATGCTGCGTGTATTTGAACGTCATATGTCAAACTCAAAAGTCGATTTTTATGAAGTATGGCGTCGCGCTTTTGATAAAGTAAACCACTCTCGTCGCGAACTTGCTGCCCTTGAATCAATGCAAGAGCCCATTGCAGCCCTTGAACAAATGCTAGATAGCGAGAGCGGTATAAAAGGTAAACTTGCCGCCTACGCCCCTAAAATTGATATGGCACTGGTTGAATTTGCCGATTATCAGGAATCACAAATGAGTGAGCTTGAAGCTCAACTAGAAGATATAGAGCAAGAAAAACACGACTTCGAACAAAAACAACAACTTTACTTACAACAGTCAGGCGACATTACCCGCCGCCAAGCGCAAATTGAGCAGTGGTTTATTGACTACTCGGCTCTTAAAACTGAGTTTGAATTAACCAATCATGCGACCTTAAAAACCAATCTGCAATTATTGAAAAAAGAATACGAGCAGTTGTCGTTTTCTATTAATAGCGCGCAAGGGCAAAGCTTACATACCCTTGATTATCGTATTAACGAGAACAACAAGCAGATCAAGAGTCTGAAGCTGCAACTTAAAAACCTTGAGTTCAATTTGTTTACTCGTATGCGTGAAGAGCTGTCTCTAAAAGAAGTCGAAGAAATTTCTCGTATTTTGAATCCAGATATTCTGAGCTTTGCAACGACAAGCCAAGGTGAAGTTGACATTCATGACGAAGACGCTTTTGGTGAGTTCTTAGCAAACTTATCAAACAGCGTAAAAGGCGGTGAATTAAAACTGCCAGGTGCAACCATTAAGCTTAAAAAGCTCAGTCCTGTGCAAATGCAAAGTGGCGAGAACAAAGCACAGTTAAAAGCGCAGTTAGAATCATTACAGCAATCATTAGTCGAGCTCAAACAACAGCGTGAAGTTGCAGTAAACGTAGTACAAAAGCAGCAAGAGCGTGATACTTTATATGACGAGCTAATGGCGCTAGAAGCAACGCTTAAACGCTTCGAGCAATACCAAACTATGCTGCAATCTGTTGAAGCGCAATCATTACTCAAAGAGCAATTAGACGCTGAGCGCGAGCAAGTAGACAGCTACCTTCAAGATATTCAACGCAACGCCAGCTCAATCTCAGATAGGCGTTCAATTATCTTATCGAAGCAAGACTTAATTAAACGTCAAGGGGACCGATTAAAACAGGTTAAATCTGAGCGTATTGATCACACACTAGACATAGTGAGCGAGCAACAAACGCCTTACCCTGTTGAGATAAATCTCGATTTTGACAACTTGGCTGATGTGATCCATCAGTTCAATAAAGATTGCCATGAGCTGCGTAACCTAGCTGTCAACGTGCGTAATACCTATTTGCATATTTACAATGCGGGTATCACTAAGTTTGATAATGAATCTGATGAATTTACTAAATATCAGAAACTTATCAGCGCATATCATAATATTGACAATGAACGTGATGCGGTTGAGAAACAAGCACGTGTTGCCCTGACTGAGGTTGCTGCAACCATTAAAGGCCTTCGTGAAGATTTAGATCGTTTACGTCGTGAAATGAACAGCTTTAACAAAGGGATCAGTCAGCATAGGATCTCAAACTTAAAAGCGTTTAAGATCAACGTGATCCCTCGTAAGATGCTAGTTGACTCTATCGATACGATTATCAACACATCTGACAGTTATGAGAAAGGTGACAATCTTGATCTATTGAGTGAATCACCTACGGACGAAAAAGCCGTTAACGAAGCAAAAGATCATTTAATAAAGCTTGCCAGCGAAAAAGCTGGTTTAACGCTTACCGATTTATTCGACATTCGTTTTGAAGTGGTTAACCGAGCCGGTGAGACTGAACATTTCGATAAAATCGATTCTGCTGGTTCTAACGGAACACGTATTACAATCAAGCTGTTATGTGGTATGTTGTTCATTCGTTATCTATTATCAGATCAGGAACAGACTTTGTATCGTATTCCTATCTATATAGATGAAGCGGCTGATATCGACCCGCAAAACCAAAAAGCCATTATAGAAACTGCATTGAGTTTCGGCTTTGTACCAATTTTTGCTTCGGTTAAACCGCAAATCAGTTGTGACTACTTAGTGCCAATCCGTAGTGTAAAAGATGGCAGTCAGAACTGGGTTGACGAAAAAGATTGGATTGAAGTGGAACATTCTGAGGCCAGTTAGGTCTCAGAAAGCAAATGACATTATCAACTGGGATGGAAGCCAGAAACTAGGAGAACGCTATGTTAAAGCATTTATTTATTGCAGTATTGCTCACGCTCGTTGCGGCTTGTGGTAGCACACCGGATTGGGATTATGACACCTCTGTTGAGTTTGCCAACTACAAAACATTTGCATGGTCAGAACATGCCGATATTAAAAATCACGGTAGTGACTATCAAATTAATGACTTAATGGAAAAACGCATTCGCAAAGCCATTGTTGACAATTTAGCTGCGCAAGGAATTAAGTTTGTTGACGCTAAAAACGCGGATGTATTAGTAAACTATCATGCATCTGTTGATCAAAAGCTTGAAACAGACACAATGCAAACAACATATACTGCGCGTTGGAATTACTGGGGCTGGGGTTATCAAACTCAAACTACAACGCGTGAATATGATGTCGGCACTCTCGTAGTTGATATTGTGGATGCTAAATCAAATCAACTGGTTTGGCGAGGTGCAAAAGAAGGTCGTTTACGTAAAAAACAAACACCAGAGCAACGTACCGAAGCAATTAATAAAACCATCGCTGAGATTTTAAAGAACTTTCCACCAAAAGCTCAGTATTAATAAGTACAACGACCTTAATAAAAAAGCCAGCTAAGCTGGCTTTTTATTCTATGTGTTAAAATAAATGACTAATTAATCAACATCAGTTTTATGCCTCTCAAACCACGCAAGAATATTCCCGACCTTCTGAATTAAGTTACTTGGTCTCGCAGCGATACCATGGGATGCTTTTGGTATTCTTACCATTGCTGAGTCAACTCCCCGAAGCTGAAGCGCTTGATAATACTGCTCGGTTTCACTCATTGGCGTCCTATAATCAACTTCACCCGTCAACAACATGGTTGGCGTATTCACATTCCCTACTAACGATAGAGGTGAATGTTTCCATAAATGATCTGCCTGCTCCCAAGGCATACCTGGCATCCAATATTCTGCAAAGTAAGGGTATGCGTCAGCTGTCAATGCAAAACTCAACCAATTAATAACAGGCTTAGCGACAACCGCAGCTTTGAATCTGTCTGTATTTCCTATCATCCATGCTGTTAAAACACCACCACCAGAGCCACCCGTTACGAACAAGTTATTTTTATCAATAAACTCTTTTCGAACCATGCCGTCAACAACATCCATTAAGTCATTATGATCTTCAGATGGATATTTATGGTGAATTAAGTTTGCGAAGTTTTCACCGTATGAAGTACTTCCTCTTGGATTTGACCACACAACCACATACCCTTTAGCTGCCATTAATTGCACCTCGGTACTAAAGTTTGGACCGTATGCAGTGTGAGGACCACCATGTATCTCTAGTATTAGCGGATACTTTTTACTGCTGTCGAAATGAGGCGGTAACGCATACCAAGCTTGTATTTCACGACCATCAACAGACGATTTAACTGTTAAAGCTTTAATGTTGGCTGTTTTTTTGTGACCCAGTAAATCCTCATTTAAATTCGTGAGTTTTGTAACTTTTCCACGTTTAGAAAGCAACGCAAGGTCAGCGGGCCTATTTGTATTAGCTTGTGTAAAAACAAGCTGATTATCATTAGTTATAGCGAACTCACCAGATGTGTAAGGCCGCCCTAAAGATTGACCACCTAATTGTGCCAATTTAGTCTTCACTTTTCCTTTAACTGACACATAACCAATATATTTCTGACCATGGTCATCGTAACTAAAGTAGATTCCTTTACCTTTACTATCCCACTTTGGAGAGTTAATTGGCCTATCTAAAGATTTTGTTAGATTTTTTTGCCTTGTACCATCTATATTCATGATGAATATATCGTAATTTTGACTCGACATTTTTTTATCATTAAAGCCGAGAAACGCAACGCGCTTGCCGTCAGGGCTTACTAAAGGACGTGTCTCCGGTCCTGGTTTAGATGTGATATTAACCGTCTCACCAGTGTCGATGTTGATTCGATAAATATCAGACTCTCTCGACCTAGATTGCCAATCTTCATGCCTATCAGCTGAGAAAAGGATATTTTTACTGTCAGGTGTCCAGCTTAAGATGCCTCCGTGATTATATTGACCCTTTGATATTTGTCGTACTGTGCCACCTTCTGAAGGCACAACAAATATATGCCTATTACCCTTTGGTAATATGCCTACACCATCGCCTCTATAGCGTTTCTGATCAATATAAGTTGCTGTACCAGCCCATTTTGCACCTTTTGGCTGCTTTGGCATCTCATTGAAAATACCTTTGGAGGGCATTTTTTTAAACATTGAAAAAGCAATCCACTGTCCATTTGGGGACCAGCTAATATTGCTAATACCACTTTGAACCTCTGACACTCTAGCTATATCACCTGTGTCTAACCACTTTACATAAAGCTGGTTATCTCCTTCAGAGTTGCTGACATATGCAACACGTTTACCATCAGGAGAAAATTCTAAAGATCTATATTGAGACTTACCTGATAAAAAAGGTCTATGAGACCCATCTTTTATATCGAGTGACCATAAGTTAGTTCTGATCCCATCGCTCATGATATCCATTGCACGGCGTTCATATATAATCATACTGCTATCAGGGCTCGTTTTAGGTGACGCTGCATACTCAATATTAAATACGTCTTCATATTGCCATACTGACTTATCATCTGTTTTAGCTAAGATTTCAATGCTAAATGTACTTGCTAAAAAAAGTGTCACTGGGAGTGTGATTCTTGACTGCATTTCAATTCCTTAAATTAATATCTCAAATAATTTGTTTCGCTTCATACGTATATCACAAAATGTAATCCCCAAATGAATATACTTCATTGCATTTTGCAATCAGCACGATAGACTCAACAAATACAATTGATAACTAATATCATTTGAAAAATTAGTTACATATTTTTACTTTTTATAGGTGAAATCACTAATGTTACAATATAACATAATGAAAGTTTTTCAATCTAACCTCGTCAAGGATCCATAATTAATGGCATTACTATTTCCAACGCTAGCTGTTTTAGCGTCCACAGCATCAGCACCAATTTCTGAACAACAAGAAGTAGAAAAAATAGAAGTTAAAGGTGTAAGGTCTCGCCTGATAGAGTCTGGCGCTTTAAAAGATGATATTTCTAAAACTGAACTCTTATCAGAAGATTATATTAAAAATACACAATCATCGAGCTTAGCTGATGCGATTAAAAATGCCATTGGTATTCGTGTTTCAAATGAATGCGCTATGTGTGGTGCAAAACGTATCATGATTAATGGCCTCAAAGGTGAGCATACCAACGTACTTGTTGACGGCATACCTATGCACACCATGATCTCTGGATTCTATGGTATGGATTCTGTTGCAGCTGCGGGTATCGGTCGCATTGAAATTGCTCGAGGTGCTGGTGCTTCTCTTACTGCACCAGAGGCAATTGGTGGTACTGTAAATCTAGTAACCAGTGATCCGAGTGAAGAAAAGGTAGAACTAGACATTGCCGCTGGCAGTAATGGCTATCGACTCGTGTCTGGCATGGCAACGGGTATTAGTGAAGATGGTCGCACTAAAGCTATTTTGATTGGGCAATACGACAATAAAGACCAATTCGATGGCGACAAAAATGGCGTTAGTGAAAACCCAGCCCTAACAAATCAATCTCTAACTTTGAGTTTGTCTCATGATATAGATTATTCAAATAATATCCGAGTTCGTTTAAATCAAACTCAATCGGAAGTATTTGGTGGTCCAGTATTAGGAGATACAGCAACCAGCGTTTCTGCAACTTTAGCGAGTGTCAACCTTGGCGAAGCTGACAGCCTATTTGAAGGCAATGATGTAAGAAATCGCTATGTTGGTAATGCATGGGAAACCGCTGAATGGGTAAAGACAGATCGTGAAGAAGCAAGCATTAGCTGGCTGCATGAGATATCTTCTCGATTAAATGTGACCTCAAGCCTTGCCTATGTCGATCATACGCAAGACTCATTTTATGAAAGCACAGATTATTATGCTGAAGATACGATGTTCTATACGTCAATTCGCTTTAATTATGACTTAAACGACAAGCATTTATTAACGTTTGGTATCGATCAGCGCAAAGAAGAAATGCGCTCGGCTTCTGCTGCGCTTGAAGGGACTGAAAACTATGTCTCTGATAGTTTTGACTACGATACAACAGGTTTATACATTCAAGATACTTGGTTACCAAACGAATATTTTGAAGCTTCGGCCGCCATCCGCCTTGATCAAATAAAGGCTGATTTTGTTGACCCTAGCAAGCCAGGTGTTGAAATTGACAAAACCATTATTTCTCCGCGTGTTGATATGCGTTATTTCCATAATGAAACATTAACTTCACGCTTATCATTTGGTCAAGGGTACCGTGCTCCCCTCTCATTCTTTGAAAGCGATCACGGAATTTTAGATTCTGGTAAAGGTTTCTTGGTCGAAGTGAATCAGCCTGAGCGCTCAAAATCAGCTACTTATTCATTGAGCTACGAAGAAGAAACATTAACTGTTACTGCCTCTGCAGCACATACAAAAGTCGATCATCTAGCAACACTCTCTGAGAATGAAGAAGGTACGCCGCTTCTTACTCAGCTAGCAGAAACAGCGGCTGTCACTGCAATAGATATCTCTGCTAATTATCAGGTAAATGATGATCTGACTATTTACGCAATTGCAGAGCAATATCACTATGACGATACATTCAAAGCATCATTCGGTATTGCGCCCATAGAGAAAAGAGCGACTATTAGTTCTGACCTACACTTAAAAGGTTGGGAGATTATCTCAAGTGCAACCTGGGTAGCGAGTAGAGACCTCACTGAGTACGGCTATGAGGGTTTTAACGACACACAAGCGCAGTTTGCAAAACCAACAACGGCTGAAAGTTACATCACTGTAGACATGAAAGTATCAAAAGCAATGTCTGAAACATTCACATTATATTTTGGTGCCAGTAATTTATTTGACTACAACCAAGCAGAGGATATGGGCAGCCCGCTTATGTTTGACGCCGAAGGTGGCTACGATGTTGTTTACATTCATGGCCCACTTCGCGGAAGAATGGCATACGCTGGTTTAACCTATGAATTTTAAAACAGCTTCTGTACTGTTTTTACTGGTTTTTGTTCATAAAACTCACGCAATTGAGTTTTATGAACTGTCTATGCTGCGTCTTAATGACGCAGCATACGGTAAGCAAGAAACATTATCTCAATTTAAAAACCAACCCATCATTGCTTCATTCTTTATGCCAAACTGTAATTGGTGCGAGAAACAGCACAAAGCTTTAAAATTGCTCAAGACTCAATGCCCCGAAGTCAGAAGTATAATGTTGGGGATCAATGGTAATAACAGAGATTTGAAGCGCGCTTTAAGAAAGAAGAGGAATCATTTTCCGGCGTTTGTTAGTCACCCTGAAATAGTTAAAGCTCTAGGAGGTAAACCCCCAGTTCCAATGGCTTTAATTTTTAATAAATACGGAAAGTTGACCTTTTATACTCAAGGTTACAACTCTGCAAGTACTCTTGAAAAGCTAATGAAAGAAAACCATGTGACATCGTGCAAAAATGAAAGTAGAACCAAATTACTTTGATTTAATTTCATTATTTGAGTTAACTTACATACTGCAGATGAGGTTTTAACATAAAAATACCTACTCAGTAGAGAGTTGTAACTTTAGAATATCAGCAAAACCTTCTTGCTTCTTAAGCAAGACAATGTCACCGGATATAGAAAGAATTTGGTCACAGTGATTTGAACAGTTCAGATCAAAGCTTTCGTGCTGTCTTTTAACTTTGATAACTTCTTTGCTTTCATATTGATAAAAATGCAAATCCGTTTTGCCTTTATTACTTGTCGTAAAATAAAAGCCATTATTTTGAGGATACACTTCTTGTATTGTTGCAATATCAGTAAGTAGGTTTAAACCTGACTGAGCATCCGCAACCTTTTCACCATTGAAGAAAATCAAACTGTCCTCGTTATTTAAGAACACTTTTTGTTTTCCAAGCGCCATGTTTAATGGCTTTACCTGGCGTGTTGATACATCAAGACGAATAAGTTCATCATTATGCGTTCTTTTATCTACAAACAAAATGGCATCTGTTTCTTGGTACCATGCTTTTGGTACTCCAATAACACTTTCTAACCATTCTATTCTTTGATGAGTCTCTTCGAGATGAACAATAAAGGGTTTATTATTAATACTACTTACTAATCGTTTATTGGTTCTATCCCAAATAGGTTCACTCAGGGCATATTCTTTATCTTCATTTTCAAATATGAAGCGGTTCTGTTTGCTCTGCAAATCTTTTATAAACAATTGCGGCAAACCATTTCTAAGAGAGACATAAGCAATTGTGTTTTTGTCATTAGAAATTGCAGGAAACATATCAACTGTATTGGAATCTATGATCTTGACAGGTTTTGCTGACTTGTTTAATTGTGCTAGCAAAATGTCTTGGTCAGTTTTTGCTTCTACAAAATACAAGATATCTTTCACGATTTGTGGATAAACAAGAAAATTAAAACTCTTATAATTCAATGGGCTGATTTTACCATTTAAGTCTATTTTATTAAGTTGGCTACCATTACTAAGCAAAATAGCGCGCTCATCTTCAAACCAAGTCAAGAAATGCCAATTATGATCAATCTCACCAACTAAACTTATCTTTTTAGAATTAAAGTTTAATATTTTAATCTCTGAAATACCTGAGTGATTAAAGCCAATTAATGCCAAGTCGTTTTGAGTTGGTGACAATGCGATTTTATAAGGCTTAAATTCATCATTTGGTTCAAGAAGTGCTTCAGACAAACCTGTTGCAAGGTTATGGCGATACAAACTTGCATTGCGGCTGTGCTCAGAACTGTTTTTATTAGCTAGATAATAAAGGTTCTGTTTATCATCAATAAAAAATACACTATTCCAAGTGATATCTTGGCGCTGAAATAATATTTGCTCCGAAACTGGCTTTCGTTGTGCATCCAGTAAAATACGACTAAAGGAGATGCTATTTTGTTCTTTTGAGGAATAGACAATACTATTTAAATGAACATCCCATGCAAGATATGTATAAGCTTTAGCCTTTTGGCTTATAGGCCATTCCTTTTGTGTGACAAGGTCTTTCAATAATAGTCTGCGTTGACTAGGTCCGCGTTGACTAAGTCCGCTTTGAATATAAGCCATATATCGACCATCCGGACTAACCTGCATATAACGCTCTTTCTCATTACTAGACGTTATCGGACTCAGATTAGAAAGCTTAATTTCTGACTTTTGAGCATTGAATAAAACCACACTAGAAACCGAAACAATACATACGATTAAGAAAATCAAAGCTAAGTGCGATGACTTTATCTTGAGTAATGCAGACTTTTCAGTATCTAAACTTGAGCCTTGCTGCTGTGCTTTTTCATTCGTACTATCAAGCAAGTTTATTGACGCTTCTAAACTGTATCCTCTTTTGGGGTGGGTTTTAATTAGCGTTTTATCTTCATCAGATAATGCTTGTCTCAGCAAAGCTATATTTCTTCTAACTGAGTTGGGGCTGTAAATAGATTTGGGCCAAACTTTTTCAAATAATGATTCGGCACTATGAACCTGTTTAGGTGCACCACAGAGTACCCTTAGCAAATCCATTACTTTTGGCTCTATTACTTCTATTTTTGTATCTGTCGAAATCTGTCCGGTGCCAAAATCAACTCTAAATTCATTGATAGAAATTTTTTCTGGTAAATTTTTATATGACGAATCCAATCTTATCTCTTTGTAATTATTAGTTATATTTTCCTTAAGCCTTTTTTAATCTGTTCTTAATGGCTTCATCATCGCCTGCTTGCAAATAAAAAAGTAAAACAGTCACCAAGGCAGACAGCCATATTAATCAATTAAATACAAAAGGAATACAACATGAAGCGATCTTTTATTGCACTTTCTCTGTTAGCAGTTGTTAGCAGCGCCTCAGTTGCTGCAGAAAATACCCTTAATCACAATAAAGTGGCAGATACTTTTTTAACCACACTGAATAGTCAAAACCTGTCTAACATAGAAAACTTTGTTGTTTCTCATTTCTCAAAAGATGCGCTTTCACGCTGGGAAGGAACGGGCAAAGACAGATATGTTGGCTACTCAATGAATAAAGCACTTTACCTTGGCAATTTAGAAGTCATAGATTCTAAATTGGAAAAAACAGACAACGGCTTGCAACATATTAGTACGCTTTATTCTAAAAACATTGATATGCAATACCGCATGGTAATCTATTTCAATAATGAGCAACAGCGCGCTATAACAGGTTGGTATATCGGGGAAAACCCAAAAGACACCTCTCATCTTTCTAAATTATCGGATGATAGATTTGTCGAAGAAGTAAAAAGCTACAGTGCCAGATTGGCGAATAACGGCGCGTTTTCTGGCGCTATTTTACTCGCTAAAGGTGACAAAGTGCTCTTCTCTGCTGCACACGGATTAGCTTCAAGACGTTACGATGTGCCTAATAATTTAAATACGAAATTCCAAATTGGTTCGATGAATAAGATGTTTACCAGTACTGCTATTTTGCAGCTAGTTGAACAAGGTAAAATGTCACTAGACGACCCTATGACAAAGTATATTGACCCAACCCTTTTAGGTGAGGGAGATTTCTCAAAAATTAAAATTAAACATTTGCTGAGTCATACATCGGGGATCGGTAATGGAGAAGGCTTTAATGCAATTCAAAATAAAGTCCGCTCATTAAAAGATATAACTCCCCTACTTGCTTCAATAGATACAACCTTTGAACCAGGTTCAAGATGGAGGTACAGCAATAACGGTATGATGCTGCTTGGGAAAATCATCGAAAATGTGAGCGGTGAAAGTTATTTCGACTTCATTAACAAACACGTTTATGCCAAAGCAGACATGCGCAATAGCGGTAGTTTTGACTTAGACGTCCCCGTCAAGAACACGGCAAGGAACTATTGGTTTTCAGTAGAAACCGGCCAAATCACCGAGAATTTAATGTTTCAATCTGTAAAGGGTGGCCCTGCTGGCGGGGGCTACTCTACAGTGTCAGATCTCCATAAATTTGCGATTGCAATGCAAAATGGCAAATTAATAAGCAAATCCCTCGCTCAACAAGCACTAAGTGCAAAACCAGAGCTTAATGCAAATAACTGGGGGTATGGCTTTTCAATAAGAGGCGACGAAGAAAATACCATTATTGGTCATAACGGTCAGCACCTCGGTATGACCGCTCGTTTAAATATGTATCAAGAAAAAGGCTATATCTTAGTTGTGTTAGGTAATTATGAGTCATCAGCTTGGCCTGTTATCGCAAAAGTAAATCAACTTATGAAACGACTGTAACTATCCTTCACCTCACCACAAGCAGCTAGGATTTGATCCTAGCTGCTTCAACGCAGCACTATTTCAAACCCAAACCACAAAATTAACGTATTTAATTATCAACAAATCCAAATTTTTGTTTGAAACTATTTAAACGAAACATTTCGCCCATATATTGATGAATATTGAACTTTTAAACAAATAATCGCACAAATTACTGATTGGCTTTATTTTTGAGGGGTCTTATGAAACGAGTCGTGTTGTTTTTGATTACAAACCTAGCGGTGATGATCGTTTTAGGTGTTGTCTTATCCATCCTAATGAGTGTCTTTGGTATTAGCAACCGAAGCCTAGGTGGTATTTTAATGATATCAACCGTGTTTGGTTTTGGTGGTGCTTTCATTTCACTATTTATGTCGAAATGGATGGCCAAGAAATCGACTGGTGCTTATGTCATTGAGCAACCAAGAAATGAAACTGAACATTGGTTAATAACAACGGTTGCACGTCAAGCGGAGCAAGTAGGTATTAAAATGCCCGAAGTTGCAATTTACGACAGTCCAGAAATGAATGCGTTCGCAACTGGCCCGAGTAAGAACAATAGTCTTGTTGCTGTTAGCACAGGACTCATGCACAACATGACACGTGACGAAGCTGAAGCTGTTCTTGCTCATGAAGTTTCTCACGTTGCAAATGGCGATATGGTTACCCTGACTTTGATACAAGGTGTTGTAAATACCTTTGTTATCTTCATCTCTAAGGTACTTGCAGGTATCGTTGATAACTTCTTAAACAGCGATGAAGAAGGTGAAAACAGTGGTGGTAGTTGGACTTATTTCATTTTTGATATGATTTTCCAAATCATCTTTGGCATTTTAGCTTCAGTCGTAGTCGCCTACTTTAGTCGTAAACGAGAATTTGCTGCAGACAATGGTGCAGCGCAATTAGTTGGTGCACATAAAATGCGAGCAGCCCTTGAGCGCCTGCGTACCAACCATGAATCACAGCTTGAAGGCTCAATGATGGCATTTGGTATTGCATCTGGTAAGAGCATTGCTGATATGTTCGCGTCTCACCCACCACTTGAACAACGTATTAATGCTTTAAAATAATCATCAATTTACTAAAAAAGGAGTACTACCGAATACTCCTTTTTTAACTATTTCTCAGCCTGTCTTATTCAATGTCTGAAATAAGCGCAGGATTAACAACTAGATTGCGCACACCATGAGCATGATCTTCGTTGAATGCGTTGTCATTACACCACTCACCTACTGTCTCGATATTTACCTTAGCAACACGTGGCCGAACGCTCCAGCTCACTTGTAAAGGTGAACCTTGCTCATTGTAGCTAGGACCCGTTGTCGAACCTGCGTACTGTACTGGTGCACCGGTAAAATTTGGAATATTAAGCGCTTGATAGTAACCGTTTTGCTTACCAAATTTTGTTAAATCAGCAAAATCTAATCCGTTTTTATCGTTTACAAGTACATACACTTGCGCTTCTACACGTAATTGCGGGTTAGCAATTGAGTCGCTCAAACAAGCTCCCAATGTTGGACCTGGCTTTACTTGCGCTGTTGTATGAACGTAGTGAAGTTCTATGGTGTCGCCCGGGAATAGACCACCCGTTTTAGATGGGCAAATTTGGCTCTTAACTGCTTTTAGTTCTTTATTTGAAAGTTCACCGTTATAAACAAATCCAGTTTCAAAACCTTTACCGTTACCATTGCCAGCATATTTAGTGAATTCTCCGCCTTTATGCTCAGCATTTTTATGGAAGTGGATGTTACACAAGTTCATTTCTTTATGAGAAGGCGCAGCATTAAAAGCGATGTTGTTTTCGCCCTCTAAAGTATCAATATCACGCGGAGATTGCGGGCCAAAACCTTTACCCTCAGTATTTTTAGCAAGGTTAGCACGCTGATCTGCGATCACTTTGTCAGATACATCTGACATCACAGCAAATGAAGTAGATGTGATGATGCCCATTGCACATAGTGTTTTTAATTTCATATTTCTCTCAGTTATTAATGATTTAAAATTTCGCAATAAAATTATTAGCAATATAAATAATGACTTATGAGGAAATTATATCTAAAAGCAATTAAAAATACCTTTTTTAGGTATAAAAACACATGCAAAAAATAATAAATTAGGGACTAAGATTGTTAGATTTCAACTATCATTCGGTGCTTTTTGCTCTATGCTTAAATAAAAGTTGATGGTTGTGTTCTCGATGAGGCGAATTACGTTTCTACTTTCTTTTGCTTGCCTGTTTTTTTCACAGACTATACTTGCACAAAACTGTAAAAAGATTGGTGTAGTGGCTAGCTGGCCTCCTCTAACCGTTTTCGATAGTACTGGTGCAACAGGTCTTGATGTTGAGATTGTAAAAGCAATATTTGATCAAGCCGGTTTGTGCTACAAATTTGTGCGGCTTCCCTCCAGTGCAAGAACTTTTGAAGAAATGGGCAAAGGTATCATTGATGTTTCCACCATGACAAGCTTTACAGTTGAAAGGCAAAAATATGGAATATTCTCAGAAAGCTATCGAGATGAGAAAATGAGATTAATATCACTGTTTAAACCAAGGCCTATACAAAACCTCAAGGCAATTCTCAGAAAAGATCATACCATTGGTTTAAGCATCGGGTCTTACTATGGAAAGGAATTAAAAAAACTACTCGAACACAAAAAATTCAAAGAACAGTTTGTGAGTTTGGCAAGTGCTAACAGCCGTATCTCAATGCTGGTTAAAAACCGCGTCGATTTTATTATTGATGACATTATCAGTGCACATTACTATAAGACAACACTCGGCCACGACAACATTAAAATATGGCCTTACATAGTGCATGATAACCCCGTCCACCTTCTACTTAGCCATAAATCTTTCACACCATACGAAGTTAAAATAATTAATGGAGCAATAAACGAGTCACAACCTAAGATTGATGCCATTATTATGAATTATTTAGTTAACAATTAAGTTTTGATTACGGATAAACTGGTTAATCCTGATTTGCCATCCCTTTCAAAAACACCAAACGCTTTCTTTCGTTTTCATCAGGTTGGTAGTGAGTGTTTTCGATGCCTGACAGGTCAACATCATCGAATACCAATTTTTCAATCTCAGAGTTACCAAATCGAGATGGCTCTGCAGGGTGTGTAGAGCGCTTCTCAATAGTAAAAGTGGCCAGCTCAAATTCACTTGTTTTTGGCAGTACACTTTGATGTGCTCGCAACAAAATCTGTTTTTGCCCCTCCTCTAATTTGGTTTCAGAGACTAAAGAGGCGATGGGTTGCGCACCTGAAAACAAATTTGCTCTCACTCTATAAATACCTGCTTTCTCAACTTTAATATCAATAGGAAAAACTAGGTCGGCGCTTTCAACAAATGGTTTGGTTCCTCCGACAATTGTCGCACTTTTTTGGTTGTAACTAATTTGCGCAACCATAGGCACTTCATCGCCGTTTACATTGGCTATTGCCGTGATTTGTAAGTTAGCTGGGTAATCAGTGTTTCCTTTTATTTGTGCTAAGTATGCATCTTGTGAAGGGTGCATCTTATGACTAGATAATAGCTTGCGCGTATCAGCATCCTGCACTTTTAGTTCCACACCATAAATATCGCTACCCTTTACTTGAACTATAATGGCTTCTGGCGAAACAAAATGATATTTCTCAAGCATCATTGATATTTTCACATTGCTATCTTGAGTAACCATAGTTACTGGTTCGAAATAATTTGGATTTAAAATACTAAAGTCATTTAAAGAAAGTGGCTGCGAATAAGGCGGATAATTTAAAGTTTGTTCATATTTAGTTGCGATGACTTTTGCCGAATCAACCGTTGATTGATTAAAGCTTATAGGCATAGGTGTCTTAGTTTCTTGAGTAGTTTCTTGAATGATTTCTTGCGAAGACTTCATTTCATCAACTTGATTGCTTCCAAGTGCTGTTTTTCTGTCAGTATCTAATTCATTATCGCTATTTTGTTTTGTACCAAGAAAATAGCAAATGCTTATAAAGCTAATGGCAACTAATCCAATGATGATTTTGTTCTTTTTCATAGTGTCGACCATATAAGGCCGTAAAAACTATACGGCCTTAATAACATTACTCAATTTGAGATTTTATAACGTGTTATAAATTAACTTAGACATACTTTGAGAATCAGACTGGCTCACATATTTGTAATGTGTTTTAAAGATCCAGAACCCATAATCTTTTTGGTAGGTAGAAAATGAAATTGTGTCGCCATTATCCAACCTTACAGTGTCATTAGCCGCTGTCACTTTGCCTTTTGGCTTATTCAAAATGATTGATAAGTGATCATAGTTATCAGACATCAACATTGGATAGTGATTTGGCATAAAGCTTGTTACTGCATCACCCTGTGATGAAATCTTGCCGTTAAATGCAACGCTTGAAGAACAACTACCAAAGTTCCCTGCTTTGCTTGATCCACAGCTTGAATGAGAAGCCACTACACTGTCATCTTTGCCTTTTAAAAATAGCTTTGTTGCTCCCAGGAATAAATCGCCCTCACCAACAAATCTTAATCTTGGGGCTCTATCACTGGGTAATGCTGCCAATTGACGAGCGTTATTAACTTTGAGGTCGTTTAGAACCCCAAGCTTATCGGTCAATGGTCCTCCCAACCAAGCTTGTAAAGCCAACTCTATCAGTGGGTTCCAAGATGTTGCGCCTTGAGTAACATTAACAGCTAAATCAGCTAATTCGCTTCCTCCACCCGCGCCAGCAATATCAAATGTAGCAATGATATTCAGGGGCTTCAATCCGGCTGCACTTAACCAGTTTGCTTGGTTATCAATAATGTAACGTGCGACTAAATCACCTGTTGAGTGTGTAACAAGTATACAGCCTTGGTCGCATACACCACGCTCACTCATCGACTTTAATTTCGGCCATACATAATCTGTCGCGATTTTACCTTTAACGCGCTCAAATGAAGGCCAATCAATTCTTTCGTCTGCCAAAGCGCCCCAATAGTCAGCCCAATAGTTCTCCCCATCGCTACTAACTGTATTTGGCGAACCAAATAATAGCTGTTGTGGTTGAAAACCATGAATCAATACTGTTTTATAATCCGTTGCACTTACAACGCTTGATTGTGCTAAAGCCCATACTGCAAAAACTAAGCTTGTTATTTTCATTGTATTCAGATTGCCCATCGCAACCTCCAAGTTTATTGCAAAAATAATCTTATTCTCATTACTAAGAATAAGGTTTCCCATGCGGCATCTGGTATGACATCAGTCCAGATGCAGTTAGAGTTTTAGATCGAATTGTGAACAATTGCAATATTTTGTTTACAAATATTTCTGTATTGTGTCTAAAACATGAAGATCTATTCAGATTTATTGGATTTAACTATTTCATAAAAATACAGAAAATTTATAAATCTAAAGCTTAGAATTTTCCGTAATAACAGAATAAATATCTCAGTACATAAAAAATATGGACCTATTAGAACACGAAGTTTCACGCATAATCGAAATGGCGTGGGAAGACAGAACACCATTTGAAGCAATTAATACCTTATATGGCTTAAATGAAACTCAAGTCGTTAATTTAATGCGAAAAGAAATGAAACCAAGCAGCTTCAAAATGTGGCGAAAACGCATGGCGGGTCGTGAAACTAAACATCTGAAATTGCGAAACCCTGAAATTTCACGCGGATATTGTAAAACGCAATATAAGCACCGCTAAAGAGTGCCCATATTACGTTTCTGATTGAGTTATTTTGCAAATATAGTTTGAGAGCTTATTCAGCCAATAAAACTTTGATGTCTGCAAAGTTTGGTCGAAGCGTAATATTGTCATTCAAACACGCATCTCTAAGGGATATTAGCTTAGCTAACGTGCTTCTATCACATTCATTTAACTGGCTTTGTGTCAGCAGATCGTCTAGCAAATTACCAAACGCTCTGACTTCAATGCGTTCAAATTGCTGTTGCTGTACTTCAGACAAGTTATGTAATTGCGTCGCGGCACCAAAATCACCGAACATCACATGCCCCTGTGCATTAATCATTGTATTATGCGCGTAGAAATCACCATGACTGACTTGCTGATTATGTAAATGCGATAATACATCTGCTAACTGTTTAGCAATATTGCTGATTGTTTCAATAGAAAATTGCGTGGCTTCGACAAATGTGTCTCTTGTACAGGTTTCATAGTTTGGAGGAAGGCCGAGGTTTTCATAACCTGCTGGAATTAAATCCATAAGAAGCGCCAAAAAGTCTTGGTCTAAAATATGCGCAAATGTTTTGATCAAATTCTCATGCTGACCCGCTGTTAAACAAGCATTTAACTCATCTTCTGGATAACCGTCACTGGTTTTACCGCCTTTAAACACCTTAATGGCAATGTCTGTGTCAGCATTATTTAATTTACCTTGGTAAATTACACCCGATGCGCCCTGACCTATTTGCTCATTGAGTACAATATCTTGCTGCTCATACTGGGCAATACCTGAATGTACTTTGTGCTCACCAACCAATGGATTACCAGATAGCGCCAACCATGCCAATTTTGGCAGTTTAAATAAACCCGCTGGGACTGAAGTTAGTTCATTTGCTGAAAGCCTAACTAACTCTAATTGCTTGCACTGTGTAAAACTTTCAGGGATTGCAGTAAGTTTATTGCCGGCTAATGCTAACTTCTTTAGCTGACTTAATTGACCAAAGCTATGTGGTAATTGAGTTAGACGATTGTCGGTTAAAATCAGCCAGCGTAAGTTTCTTGGTAGTGATGTTTCACTGATTGACTCGATTTGATTCGATTTAAACCCAACCATGTCTAAATTTATGCATTTTCCCAACACGTCAGGGAAGAATTTAAACTGATTAAACGATAAAAATAATACTTTTAATTTTTTGAGTTGAACAAAACTGTCTGGTAATTCTGAAAGCAGATTATTTGAGAGATCTAACACCTCAAGTGTGTCTGATAAAGAAAGGATTTCTTCAGGGAATTCAGATATGCCTTCGACTAATTGCAGCCTTTTATAACCTTGGTACTTCCCTGCTTTTAAATCAATTAGATTATGACATTGTTGCTCTGCTGCTGTTAGTCCTGAGATCACGCTTGTTCGCCTCCTAAAAATAAAGGCGAGAGTTTAACTTATCTTTATTAATGATTCAGTAATGACTAAGCATATTCTATTTTTTTATAAACAAACTCACAAAGCGCGATTTACACGCGCTTTGTGAGTTTGTTTATAAAAGCCTAAAAGCTCGAGTCTGGTTCTTGCAAAAAAGCGATTTCTTCTTGGGTAGATTCTCTGCCTAATATTTTATTACGATGTGGATAACGACCAAATCTGTCTATGATCACTTTATGTTTAAGCTCGAACTCTAGGTTATTTTCGTTGCCATGCGCCGTATAGAGCTTTAGTGCTTCTTCATGAATGCGTTTTGACTCACTGTGCATGAATGGCAGATAAAAGAAGCTGCGTTTCTCAACCTCAATTAATTTATCAAAACCATTTTTAATGGCTTGCTGAGCAAGTGCTAAGGCGAGCGGATCTGCAGCAAAAGCTTGTGACGTATCTCGATGTATATTCCTGGAAAATTGATCGAGTACAATGACTTCTGCAAGGCTTGACTCTGCATGCTCTCGCCACTCAAATAACTCTCCTAGAACCGCTTGTTGGTGTAATTTGCCGAAGCGTCGAACAATTTCAGTATCAAACGCTAAATCTTTTTGCCACCACATCTTTGGCGAGATTTCATTAAACCAAAAATCGAGTACTTGTTGGTACATGAAGAATATCCTGATTAATTATTAATGCTTAACTCTATAACGCATTTCTTCTTAGCACAAAGAAATGATAACCAAACTGCGACCCATAATGTGATTGATAAATATCGAGCTTTCTTTGAATATCTTTGATTGCTTGTGACTCTGGCATACTGGCTTTTAGCGCATTCACCCTTGCTTGCAAGGGCTGCAAATAGTTTTGCCAAGCTTTGTCACTAATTGTGAAGTCATCTAACACCTCAAAACCCAGCTTTTTAGCTTGCACCAAACGCGTATCAACGTTTGACATTGCGGGATATTCAGTCGACCAAAATGATTGATACTTTTCATTTGGCTTCGAAGTTAGCCAAACTAAATCACTGACAATAATCAAACCATCTGCCTTGAGCACTGTTTGCCATTGTTTTAGGGCCTCTTCAAAACCCATAATATAGACACAGCTTTCTACCAAAATTGCATCAAAACTATGTGCTTTAATTGGCAGTTCTGACATGCTCGCACAGATGGGAGTAACCTTTTCAGCGTAACCCTTACTATCTATCAGCTCTACTAAGTTTGTTACCGCAATGGGCTCGTTATTTATGGCTGTGATCTATGCATTATAGTGCTCTGCCAATAAACAAGTCGAAAAACCTTTACTACTGCCGATTTCTAAAATGCTATCAGCATTATCTGAAATATATGACATCGCTTTGAGCGTGTCACTGTCGTCTCCGGGCCCCCAAAGCGTCAAAGGTTCAAAAACGGTTAGGAAGTCTTGCATATATTGATCGTGTGAATTCATATCTTTTGATAACCACCTTATTCTTTGCGCTTCTTTTTCAGTAAAGCCCTGCTGTAATAACCATTCATAGTCCGCTTGTGGAGCAAGTTCATTTAATTGCGCATGAAAGTCACGATTAGAACTTTCCCCCAGTAAACCAGAAAGTAATTTCTCGCTTTCTGTTTTTGCACTATTTCTTCATCTAACAAGCGCAGTCTTTCACTTAAAATATCTTTATCTAATTTGCCATTCAGACAGGCAATGCACTCTTAAAGTGATAATCCACCATCTTGTAACTGCATGGCTAAAGTTAAACGCTGAGCATCCAATTCGGTGTAAAGACGGTAACCATTGTCTAAACGTTGACCTCTAATGACACCTAATTTTTCGTAGTACAATAACGTCGTTCTTGATACACCTACACGTTTTCAAGTTCGGAGATTAAAAACATATAAGCCCATTCTGAGTGTATAAATTAAAGCGTAATTAAGATTAGCTTGTTTCGATGATGAAAGCATAATGTTTAAAGTAGTAGACAGGTCAAACAAAAAAGCCAAGCGAAGCTTGGCTTTTTCACTTATCACGCAAATTTATTCATAACTATAACTTAACGTCACACCCGAATAGGCTTTATAGGCTTTTACGCCAAAGTGCCACTCGCCTGCTTTTGGGTTTGTGAGCGTGCATGTCTCACTGTTGCCATCTTTATAAGGACGACATTCATAACTGGAACTATTGGGTGCAGAACCACTTTTAACATATAGGTCCGCGTCGCCAGTGCCACCAGAAATAGTGACCGTCATTTTGCTTACACCACTTGGTAAAGTTGCACTTCGATATCGCCATTTACCGGTACTCGCAGACAGGTTTGTAAAGATATCAGACCCGCCATTACCTCCGCTGCCATTATTGCTATAGGTTGCTTTTAAGCTCACACCACTAAATGCGCTGTAACCTTTAACGACCACGTAGTATTTACCCGTTTTCACAGCATCAATACTGCAAGTTTCATTATTGCCATTTTTATAAGGGCGGCAGTCGTATGAACTCGGCGTTGGTTTGCTGCCATAACGCACATACATATCGGCATCACCAGTTCCACCAGACATCTCAACTAATAAAGCATTTTGACCAGCTGGAACGTCAATATAAAAACCGAGCTCTTGCGATTTACTACCGCTGATATTTGTTGCAGCAACACCACTTGTTAACTCCTTATCACCCACGGGTGGATCAATAACACCAGTATCAATTTTAGTTAATCCGTTAGTCGCTTTAACTAAGTTAAGTACATCACCTGCCCCTGAGGCATACCACCAATTAACATTATTCGGTAGTAAGGTTGGATTTGCATCGCGATCAGCTTTTGAAAGTGTGTTTGCAGTTGAGTTAAATTGTGCAGTTCTCACATCAAGCTTATCACTTGATACCGTGAGCACTTTGAATTGTTGAATACTGGCAAGATCAATCGTCCAAGATTTAGGATCGTTGGCACTACGGGCAGGCGCCCCCCAACTTCCTTCCCCTACAAACACAGTACCGCCACTGGTTGTACTCGTAAAATTGTTACCACTTGGTTTCAGTGCTTGTGTCACTTTGTTGATGTGCGTATCAGATTCAACCACCAAATTCATTTTATGGTTATAGAAATGATTTGCCCACCAAGTATGCAAAATGGTGTTGTCTGATTTACCTGAATAATGCGGGAACATTGGCTTATGGTATTGTGCTACGCGCCAACTTACTGAGCCACCAGAGCTTTGCAGATCTTGTTGCAACCAATTATTCATTGCTGTTGCATAACTCGACCAGCCCGAGTTTTTATATTGAGAATTTAACGTATATACACGTAATAATGGCGAAACGTTAAATGCACCATAAGTATCTTTCGCGTCACAGACATTATTGTTGTCGTAATCCACACCAAACACTTCGCATAGTGTTTTGTAGTTATCATCTTCATGATTACCATGTGTGGCAACAAACGGATAGATCCGTTTGTAATTCAGCCCGTCGATGCTATCTGACGAGAAAGTAAGCTGCCAATCATTGAGGTAACTGCTCATTTCAGAAGCGGTGTTAGCATTGGTATAGTCGCCGCCATGCATGATAAACAGTGGACGGATCTTGGCGACTAACTTATTGCCATTTTGTCGATTCGTCCATCCAGTACGTGTATCTCCACCAGCGATTGCGACAAATGGAGAGTTGTCATTGGGGGCTGTTTTGAACCATAGACGTTGACCGCAGCCCGAATCATCACAGACGCGATAATACACGGCTTTATTCGCTGATAGCCCTGTGAGCTTTACAAATTTACTTTGTAAAGAACCATCGAATGTATGGCTAGCTGTCACGTTCTTTCTTTGCCATAAAGACTCATCTGTCGACACACCATATTTGACATAATGATTTGTGCTGCCATCAGGTGTGAAGCCGATAGTCGCTTGACTTTGTGGGGCGTTATCCCAAATGAGACGATGATATTTACTGCCTGCTTGCACGTTAAACGCACCAAGCAAAGTAAATGATATAGCGACCTTGCTATAAGTTTTCATAGTTGTTCCTTAGTATTGATATTGCTGTGAAAAATCGTCATATGCCTACCCTCTTAATTAAGTGATCTCTTTTAAAGGTTGGTATGTTGACGGGGTTATTGTGCATTAGCCTCCTTAATCGAATTGGGTAATTCGGAAGTTACTAACATCACAAATGCAGCATTTCTGTAGGGAAGAGTATGAAAACGCCCTTGATAAAAATCGACTGCAATCGCTCCTTTCTCTAGATGGCGATAATGCCCTTCTAAAGGTTGCTCTGCGTCTTGTGTCCAATAATCGCCCGCTTTTATATGGCGAAAATAATCAGTAGAAAGCATTGCTTGCTGAGGTTTATCTTGAGTTTGTAAAATTGCTTCTACTTCTTGTTTTGTCGGTAAGCGCCAGCCAGTTACTTGGCAAAGCCCGTGTTGATTGGTTTTACGAACCAAGTCTTGAGTATCACATCGTTCAGACTCAAAATAACAATCGCCGCTATTTTTTACGCCAATTTGGTCGTCGAACCACGAATAACTCCAGTAACCATCATGAATGGATTCATCGTCACGCTTCACTTCCCATAACAGATTTTCTTTTTCATCATAAACACAGGCCCAAGGCCCCTTCCATGCAGTTATCAACTGACCGTCATTACTGACTTTATAAAATCTATTTTCTAGGGGTATACTCGGCTCACTCTGAATTAAATGACCAGCAGCTAAGCAAACTGTAAAAAAACCAATAGAAAGTAATAATCGTTTAAGCATCATAACTTTCCTTTTTGCCTAAGCGCCGAGTAATCCAATTTCAATGGCCTTTGATGACGAGTGTGTGCGATTTGTGCATGGTCAAAAGCAGCAACCCAAATGCAAACGCCCTCCTCTAATGCTACGTCATAATCAGAGCCTGTTTTGTTTCTCCTCGCGACTTCTAAAGTCCAATACCCGTCTTGCCAATGACCTTTTGCTGTGACATCGCCTCGGTCTCCTTCAAAGCGATTCGAACGATAAAGTACCGAGCTTAATAAAGTACCTTCCGGGTAGGTATCGAGCAATGGTTTATAAGGTGTACTTGAGAACCAAGGTAAAACGGCTTGTTCAATATGTTGGTTATCAGCTCTATACATGTGCTGATATTCAGGTAATGGCAAACGCTTAGGGATGACTTTGTTTTTGCCGTACCAAAGCCAATTCATTACATAGGCGCCACTTTCTTTACCATCCGCAAAGTAACCTGCGGTATAACGCCTATCTCCAGATTTAGCACTTCTTGGCGCGGCAATGACATTGTCATCCATTTGTACCATGTCGTTGGTGCGAAGAGCTTTCCAATGCCAAAGGTCACGCACTCTGCCATCGAGCGCACCATGGTAGCCTTTGCCATGCCAATTAGCCGGCTTGCCTTTGATAGGTGACTTTCCTAAATGCGCTGTGCCATCGCCGCCATGGTCACAACTCTGACTAAGCAGAACTGCAAATTTATCTTCGTAATAGCGAGTTTCATTGAATGTATGGAAGCCTTGCTGCTTAACTTGCCACTGTTGATTTAATTTAACCAATGGCAGGTGGGTTAGGCTTTTAGTCTCATCTTGCCAACGAAATAAGAAGTAGCTCTCGACATCGTTGCTGGCAATCTTTATTTCTACGGGGGTATGCCCGTTATTAAAGTTTGCCCCGCCGTAGGTGTTAACTGTTTTCCATTTGATGTTTTGCCAAAAAGGCTCTGAATCTTGCCCATCGATTGCAATAAAGTCTGAATGTTCAAGTGGTAACACCTGGAAGCTTAGAGATTTATTCTGATCAAAAATAAATACGCCAATACCTGCCAGCAAGCAAAAACTAATGAGATGCCATTTAAGTCTCACAATCGCTTTTATTTGGAAGAGTTTAACTACTAATTTTTTGCCTAGTGTTAAGAAGTATACGTAACTATGCAATATCAAGAAGAATATGATCGCTAAAGCACTCAAGTAATGAACGGTTGAAAGCCATACATTGGCTAAGTCTAACCATCGGGTAAATCCCGAGATTAAACAAAAAAGAAGAACGATATAGCCAAACCAATTTACTGATCGGTGATACTTATTATTTGTTGTTTTATGTTCAAACGTTAAGCGGTAAAGAATAAAACAGGCACTCGCTAAAGTAAGTGTAACGCCAGAATAATAGTGAACTGTGTGCATTTTACCTTGCGGCAAAATAGGAGCTAGAAATGAAAAGTGATCATACTGTAACAAACTGACTCTCAAACCTGTTATCAAAGAGAGTGTTACGGAAATCAGAACGATTAAATGCAGAATAATAAAAAGGTGTCGATTGGCTCTTTTCACTTGCAAACTGTTTATCCACTTTGCTGTATCAAAATTGGAGCCACACCCTAAATTAATTAATTTACAAAAAAATTACATTTTTCTTATATTTTTATGTGTAATAATTCAATCACACCTAAACAAAATGGAATAAGTGACAAAAATATAGTTAAATAATCGTTAACTGTTGCCAAATACCCCTAATTCCCCATAGTATTCAAATAAATCATCTACAATAAAAATAATAACCCGGGAGGTGATATTTATGAGAATGCGCCAAAAGCTGATAGCCAGCTTTGTATTAACCGTGATTGCCCCTATTTTAGCAATTTCAATTGTGAGCATTTCACAAACCAAAACCGAATCTTTAGAGCGCTTCATTGATAGCTCAAACAGCGAGATACGACAGGTCGAAAACACCTTCAATCTATTTTTTGATCAAATGAAGAATAATGCGCGATTTTTAGCGCAAAGTAGCACTGTTACTTCTGTTTCTGAAAACACATCTACTTACTTTGATGCCGAAAAAATGATGGATCCGCGCTCAGCAGGGAAAGAAGAAGCTGAAATTTTTGAGTTGTTTGAATCTTTCGGTCAAACCCATGAAGAACTCTTATTTGTTTACTTAGGTACCCAATACGGTGGTTTTATTCAATATCCTGCCGAACCCTTAGGAAATTACGACCCTCGTAAACGCCCTTGGTACAAACAAGTTACGCAAAATTCAAGTGAAGTCATTGTCACTGAGCCATATCAAGGTGTAACAGGACAGGCTATGGTGAGTGTAGCAACGGCAATTAAAAAGTCAGGGCAAACGATAGGTGTTCAGTCGTTAGATGTTACCTTATCTACACTTACAGATATTGTGAGTAACATTCGTTTAGGTGAAACTGGGTATTTAATGTTATTGGATGGTCAAGGCACAGTCCTAGCCGATCCTAAAAACCCTAATAACAACTTCAAATCAATTAACAAGTTAAATTCGCCTATTTTCAATGCTATCAGAACGAATAAAAATCAGCCTTTGATCAATATTGAAGCAAGCAATAAAACCATGGTTGCTCAGTTGTACCATTCAGATGCATTGAATTGGACGTTTGTCGCCATCATTGATGAAGGCGAAATTTTGTCTTCTGCCTACAACATGTCTTACAGCATCAGTGTGATTGCTGTGGTCATGTTAATCGTCTTTGTCATTATCGCTGTGGTGTTAGCGAATAAAATTGTCTACCCAATCGAAATGGTATCTGAAGGCTTAAAAGAAATTGCTCAAGGCGAAGGTAATTTGTCGAAACGCCTTAAAGTCATAGGTAACGATGAAATCAGCGAACTTGCCTCGTGGTTCAACCAATTCTTAAATTCAATTAATGAATTAGTTAAAGACATTCAAAACAACGCAGCTACGTTAAATGATGAAGCGCAAAGCTCAAAATCACGTATCAGTCAGATTCAACAACGCTGCCAAACGCAACTAGACCAAGCTCAGCAAGCAACACATACTACTGAATCTGTAGAAAGCATGGCCATAACCATTAGTCAAAACTGTGGTGATGCTTTAAATGCGATTGAAACGACTGATTCTCATGCTCAAAATGGTAATGATTTAATTAAGCAAACGGTTTCACAAGTAGCACAACTTCATGGTTCTTTGGGCGAATCAGCCGGCGCTATGAGTGACCTTGAGAAGCAATCAAATAACATCACCAATATTCTAGAAGTAATTAGAAATATCGCGGAACAGACTAACTTATTAGCACTCAATGCCGCTATTGAAGCTGCCCGTGCAGGAGAACAAGGTCGAGGCTTTGCGGTTGTTGCCGACGAAGTAAGAACACTGGCACAACGCTCTCATGATGCGACGCAAGATATTGAAAAAGTACTAACCGAATTAATTGATCAAACGCGAAGTGTTTCACAACAAATGACATCTAGTGTTGCTGACTCAGAGCAGGCCATTGAATGCTCGGAACAAGCACATCAAAGTTTTGATGAAATCGCTGAATCTGTTCGTTTGGTACAAAACTTTATTGCGCAAATTGCTGAGCAAGCTAAACAGCAAGGTGATACAGCAAGTGAGACTAAACATACCATTTCTGGTGTAAACGATTCAGCTCAGCATGTAGGAGAAGCTGCTGATAACCTCTCTGCTGGTGCAACTCAATTAGTAGAACTTGCAAATAGCCTTAACAGGCTTGTTGGTCGATTTGATATAAACTGACTCTGCAAGGTGAAGCTAAATAGTAGCTTCACCTTATTGTTATTTGCAATTTTGTATCACCTTTTCTATCCAGTTAAATCCTTTATAAGCGTTCGATGGCTAATCAATCATCTCTATGTATGAAGATTATTTACAATCATTGCGATAAGTGTTTTTATTTCAAATACAGACTAAGTATCAGATTTTTAGGGCTTATGCTTTTTTTCAACCACAGAAACCATTCCAGGAAAAGAAATAGAAAGTATCGTTGGTGTAGTAACCGGCAACGTCGTTCAAGCAAAACATTGGTCGTGACATCATGGCTGGCTTAAAGGACATTGGTGGCGGAGAGATCCGAGGCTACACAGAAATGCTAAGTGAAGCACGAGACATTGCAATTGAACGTTTAGTTCAAAGTGCGGCTGACAACGGTGCTGACGCCATCGTCGGTATTAGATTTACAACCAGTACCATTATGGATGGCTCTTCTGAAATTATGGTTTTTGGTACAGCAGTTAAACTTAAGCCATGAGTAATCAGCAAGAGATTACTTTAAGAGATTTTGTAATTTCTGACAAAACTCAATTGATATCAGTGTTAAATCACCCTGATGTAACTCGCTATTTATCTAGCAAAATACCTTCTCCTTACAAAGAAGAGGATGCCATTTGGTGGATCAACGAAGGGAGTAAACATGGTTTAATAAAAGCGGTTTGCTATCAAGGTAAATTTGTTGGCTGTATAGGCGTTAACCCTGGAGAGTTTGAATACCAGCGCGCTGGTGAATTAGGCTATTGGTTAGATAATGCGTATTGGGGAAAAGGCATTATGTCTCAAGCTATCGAGCTCATAATTACCGAAGTTTTTAGAACAACGCCTATTGTCAGAATTTTTGCCGCCGTATTTGAACCAAACATGCCTTCAAAGAAAGTGTTGCTTAAATCCGGATTCCACCAAGAAGCAGTTTTGAAAAGTGCGATATTTAAAGGTGGCATATATTACGATAATCACTTGTTCGTAAAGTTGAAAATCTAGATTGATTTATTGAATTCAAGATTAAGTCAACGTACATCAGTGAAACTAACAGACAGTGTAAAAATTTTATCTAGAACCATAAAACACTTGCTGACACTAACAAATGCACAACCATTAAAAGGATAATTAGATGAAAATAGATAAATATGCTTTGCTCTGGCTTGGCTCTATTGCCTGCTACCTTCTGCTCACAGCAGTCGGGTTTATCGATTTTGAGTTAGTTACTCTCACAACCATCTCAAATCTCACAATGCTTCCTTTTTTGTTTAATTTAAAAAATGGTATAATCGAGTATCAAAAACAACAAATCGTGAAAGATCCAATTAATCACCTGACTTTTAACGACAACGTATTATATATTGGGTCTGACAGCGTACCTGTGGATCAGATCCGAAAGGTTGCGCTAGATACTTGTGGAGAAAAAAGTTTTTTCTCATTGCCTTATAATCAAATAAAACCCGGTGTTGTGCCGGCATTTGAATTTCCACCTGAGCAGTTTGAAGATGTGAAATCTCACTTGAAGAATGGATTACCAGCAACGGTTACTTTTATTTCTTAATGAGTACCAAGTACAGCAGTATTCATAATTTTTCAAAAAATCTCAAAACAACGAAATAAATTTCATTCATTAACTGTCTTATTCTGCTCGGATATGAGAAAAAAGCCTGAATATTGAAATTAAGTTTTCTGACATTTATTGCGCTTATTGCATTCGCAGGAAACTCTATATTGTGCAGTATTGCATTAGGCGAAAAACAAATAGATGCTGCTGGTTTCACTGTCATACGGTTAATTTCTGCAGCTATATTCTTATATTTTTTGATTTTCTTTAACAAGCGTACTGATAAGTCACCTCTGAATTATGGTAGTTGGTGGTCATCAGTTATGCTATTTATCTATGCAATTTGTTTTTCTTTTGCCTATATCACTTTAAATACTGGCACCGGTGCATTAATACTTTTTGGTTCAGTTCAACTGTGCATGTTAACTATTTCTAAGTTATCAGGAGAGTGCTTCTCATCGCTTGAATTGATAGGCTTGTTGACTGCACTTATCGGGTTTATTTATCTGGTATTTCCAACGTTAACAACCCCCTCTCTCATTGGCTTTGTTCTTATGTCGTTGTCTGGGGTCGCGTGGGGTTTATATACACTTGCAGGTAAAGGAGTAAAGCAACCAAGTGCCGAGACTTCTATGAATTTCATCAGAACTCTACCATTAGCACTTATCGTACTGCCATTCGTTGACTTCAGCAGTGTCACAACTAAAGGCCTAATCGTTGCAATGATATCTGGCATTGTCACATCAGGTATCGGTTACATAATTTGGTATAAGGCTTTGCCACTATTAACTGGTATTCAAGCAGCCGCCTCTCAGCTATTAGTACCAGTAATCGCTGCTATTGGTGATTTTTTGTTTTTATCGGAGCCTATATCAACACGCCTTATAATAGCTTCACTTCTTATTTTAGGGGGCATTTTCTTAGTCTCGCTTGAGAAATCCAAAGAATAAATCACCATATTAATTTTTCGTTATTAAAGCATGCGAATACATAGTAAAATTTCGATTTTTTAAACTGGACTTCATATGGCTTGGTTATATTTAAGTATTGCTATTATTTCAGAAGTTATAGGCACACTGGCTTTAAAAGTATCAGATGGCTTTAACAACCTTACTGCAAGCGCTATTTGTGTTATTGCCTATTGTGTTGCTTTTTATTGCCTGTCTTTAGTTGTAAAAGAAGTGCCTGTTGGCGTTACATATGCAGTTTGGTCTGGGGCAGGCATTGTCCTTGTTACAGCTTTGGGAAGTATCTTCTTTAAACAAATGCCTAATATTCCCACTTTATTAGGTATGGCATTGATCATTTTAGGTGTCATTATCATCAATATCTTTTCTAAAAATATGACTCACTGAATAAAAGTTGGTTCATCACACAATTTAGTTTCTCAATTATGTCTTTTTAACCCAACCATAATCTCTTCACATTTTTCAGTTAGTTTATTGATAATCTTCGAATTTAGAAAATGTTATGTTATTTACTAAGCTACTCACAAATAGACTGTTTTTGCTTTATATCAGCCTTGTTGTTACTGGCATCATTGGTACGTTGATGGTCCATAAACTCGAACTCATGTTTTCCGAACTTAGCCATGAAACTTTGGCCCAGCTAAAAGAAGATGAAGAAGGTATCGCGATCTTGCTGGTCGGATTCGGAGTACTTTTAGAAGGCAGAAATTTTTACAAAACTGGATCGCAGGCCATGAAGTAGAAGCGACTGAAACGACTCATTTATGTGAATATTATGGGTTTATTTTACTGGCTCTAGGCCTCTTCATTGAAATATTTGACCAAATAACTAACTTAATTCATAGCCCACTGGTGGTTTTTTGGACTGAAGTATTAGTTAACTATCCTATCAATCTTTATGCGATGTTCTTGTTATTCAAAATCATCGTTGCTCTAGCAAATCCACAAGCTGATGCGAAACTTGCTCATTAATTAAAATACGATAGCTGCGAGTGAGCTTCGCAGCTATCGTTCAGTTTAGCCCATACTAGAAAAGACAGCTTCCATTTTCTCTTTTGCATTTGCAATGCTGAGTTCTTTACTAGGCATATTTAGGCCCTCAGCATAAATGAACTCAACGTCTGTGATCCCTAGTAGTGCAAAAAACGATTTAACATGTGTAGTTTGAGAGTCATTATCAGTACCTGCATAAATTCCGCCACGCGCAGCTAACACTATCACTCTCTTATTTGCTAACAGGCCAACAGGGCCTTGCTCTGTGTATTTAAAGGTAACACCCGCTCTGGCGATTCTATCCATCCAGACTTTAAACTGTGAAGGCACACCAAAGTTATACATAGGTAGGCCAATTACCAGTAGATCGCTTTGTTGTACTTCTTTGATCAAATTATCAGATAAATCAGCCAGTGATTTTTGTTCATCGTTTCTCTGCGCTTCAGGCGTCATCCAAGCAAGCATTTCTGTTTGCTTCAAGTGTTCCATCGGCTCTTTAACTAGGTCACGGTGTGAAACTGTTAACTCGAACTTTTTTGACAACCTGTCGACAAACTCATTGCTCAAGATATAAGAATTTCCAGCGTCATGATTAATTGATGTGTTAATTAGTAGAACATTTTTCATCTGTATTCACCTTAAGTCATTTCAATAACTCCAGTCTATGTTGGGCAGAAAATGTTAAACAGCTATAAATTTTGAACACTCTAATCAAAATTTTTGAATAGATTGAAATGGTATTTTGCATCTATGCTGTAAATAGTTAATCACCTGATTTGAGTTACTTATGGCATTAAAATTATCCGCAACAGAACATGATATTGGTGGCCTAAAAGTAAAACGTTTACTTCCCCACATGAAAAAGCGCATGGTTGGACCATTTATATTTTTCGACCACATGGGCCCGACTACTTTTTCTCAAGGTGAAGGGATTGATGTCAAACCGCATCCACACATCGGTCTTTCTACTTTGACTTATTTAGTTGAAGGTAAAATTTTACATAGAGATTCATTGGGGAATAACTTAGAAATCGCACCTGGTGATGTGAATTGGATGACAGCTGGCACAGGTATTACCCACTCTGAAAGAGAAAGCGTCGAAACAAGAGCAAGCGAACATGGTCTAAATGGCTTGCAATCTTGGATTGCCTTACCAGCACAGCATGAAGATATTGCGCCTGCGTTTACGCATGTGAAGCGAGAAGCCCTACCGCAAATAGTTAAAGATGGTGTTATGACTCGCCTTATAGCAGGTGATGCATATGGCTTAAGCTCACCAATTAAAACTTATACAGAAATGTTTTATCTTGATGTAATTGGTGCTGAAGGTAAAAAAATTGACGTACCCAACCCAGACTTTGAAACCGCACTCTATGTTTTATATGGTCAAGTCATTATCAACGAAGAGACTATCTCGCCCTATGAGCTTGTATTATTAGAAGAGACAGAAACAACGATTGAGTTTTCTAAAAACAGCCGTGTTATTTTACTGGGTGGAGAAAAATGGCAGCATGTGCCTTATATTCATTGGAACTTTGTCTCGTTTAATAAAGAAAAAATAGAACAAGCAAAGCAAAACTGGATAGATGGTAAATTTCCAGAGATCCCATCAGATAACCTAGAGCGTGTGGAGTATTAAGGATAAACCTCCCTCAGCCAGATTTAAAACTGAGGGAATCGCTTTTCTAAGGGAATGAATATCGAATAATACGTTTTAAGACAGAGCCATATTGTCGCCAAAATCCACCCGTATTGTAGTGAATACCGTGCTGCTGAAAGATTTGTTGTACTTTCGGGGCTATTTCTGGGTAACGCTTCGCCGGTAAGTCTGGAAACAAATGGTGTTCAATCTGAAAGCTTAAATGCCCTGTTAAAATGTGAAACCATGTGCGACCTTTCAGGTTTGATGAGCCCAAAGCTTGTCGATAATACCACTGCCCTTTGCTTTCATTTTTACACTCTTCTTCAGTGAAAGTATGAACATGCTCCGTAAAATGACCGCAAAAAATAATGGTTGAAGTCCATAAGTTTCTTAATAAATTTGCTATTAAGTTACCACAAAAAACCCATAGAAAAAGCGGCCCTGCTAGAAGTGGAAAAATGACATAATCTTTAACCAGTTGCTTAGCCCCTTTGCTAAAGAAGCGCTTTTTAAGCTCTGCATGTGACACTTTATTATCTCGGTTGTCTTTCTTTTTACCAAAGAAAACCCGCTCAGCCGCCATCTCATGATAAGACACGCCCCACTGAAAAAGCACACTCAGTAAAACGTAAGTAATAAACTGCCAAAGGTTTTTTAAACGCCACCTGAAGTCATTCGATAACCTCAAAAGGCCATAACCAAAATCTCTGTCTTTACCGATGATATTGGTATAAGTGTGATGTTCATAGTTATGTACCCTGTTCCAACTACTGCCATCACAGGCAATATCCCATTCATAGGCGCGAGAATTAATGAACTTGTCATTCATCCAATCGTATTGACCATGCATCACGTTATGACCAATTTCCATGTTGTCTAAGATCTTGCCGACCGCAAGACTTATGACACCCACGACCCACAGTAATGGCTGCCAGAATCCTAACATCAATAAAATTCTGCCGCTCCACTCAAATACTCTCTGCCAAACAATGACTTTACGAATGTAATTAGCATCATCTTGCCCCACTTTCGCCTGAGCTTGTTGTTTTACTTCATCAAGTTGCAAAGCTAACTGTTCAAAATTTACTTGTTTCATAGTTCTAACTCCAAATCTGTCACGGCTTGAGAAACACACAATTGGATCAGCTCTTCGCTGTTATCTGATAAGCGTCCATCACGCATATCTTTTACAATACCCTTCTTTTTCACACACTGACATTGATGGCAAATACCCATACCACAGCCATACGTCACAGGTTTATTGTGTGATTGAAATTCACTTAATAATGAATCTCGGTTACTGATTTCTAAGTCACCATGATTGAGTTTCACTGTGAATCTTGCAGCTTCATTTAAGGGTTTAGTTGGCTTAATTGCTTGAAAGTGTTCTGCTCTGATGGGTATTTGACGTGACTTACAGAATTTTTCAGCTTCAACGAACATTTCTTCAGGTCCACAGACGAGGAGTTCATCGGTATGCTCTACTGAAACATATTTGGTAAATGAGCCATGTTCACTACGATTAAGTAATTCAAAGCTAAAATTAGGGAGTCTAGTTAAAAGCTTCTCTAATACATCAACCATTAAGTGCGCGTTAGGTTTTGCGTAATACAATAAATGAATGTGTTTCTGCGTGTTTTCCTGTAAGTCGTCCAACATTGCAATGAATGGGGTAATGCCAGAGCCGCCCGCTAAAAAAGTCGTATGATTGCTTTGTTCATCAAATATGAATTCACCCATTGGGTTTGAAATATTGACCCAGCTATTCAATGCTAACTCGCCAAGATACGGAGTAAAGTTACCCTCATCATGAGTGCGGATCACCAAATCAAATAAGCCCGTTTCTTTTAATTTTTTCGCGCTAGACGCGATGGTGAATACCCGAGAAATCAGCCGACCTTGTTGCTCTATTGTCAAAGAAATGTGTTGACCGGCTATGTGTAGAGGCCATTTCCTCTCAGGTTTTAAGGTTATTTTAAGCGCATTTTCGCTAAGTATTCGAATACCTTTAACCTGTGCCCTAAAAAAGCCGCTTCTCCAAGCAGGCTTAAATACTTGTAAAACAGGTTCGAAATAACCTGATAAGTCTCTGTGATGAAATAAATTGTTTGAAATAAATTGTGAGATATTTTGCATGTCTAAACCATTTTAGCTTACACGTGTACGCCCATTGAGCGAACAAGTGTAAGCTCAAAAAAATTAAATGCAAATATTTTGGTTAATTACTTTAGAATATCGAATTAGTTTGTGAATTTTCATCAACAGATCTTTAATTTGTTCAAAACTCATTATCCAATGTAAAATTAATCGAATTTTATTAAATCTGACTTCAGAAGAAATATGTAGATTTTGGAAAATAGAAAAATTTCTGCGTCTTAGTTAAGTTGAATTTAGAATTTAAACTCTTATGAAGAATAATTTAATTAAAAGATAATAAATCAAATAAATTGAAGCTCTCTACGAGAAGTAAAGTAAAAACTTTCTTTGTTAAGCAAAGTTTGGATCATAAAAATTATATCTTTCAGCAATCCAAACACACCTTTAAAACGTACTTATTGACTCTATTTGGAGCGATACATGTACTTAGAAAAAGAAACTTTAAATCTACCAATTCCCCCAGAAAACTCGCTAGACGAGCAACAAAAACAGTTTTACCGTAAAGACCCTCAAAAATTCTTAAAGAGCATTGATTTTATTCACGCATCAATAAAGTATATGGTCGACAACCACATAGAAAAAATCAATGTTACCAACAAACAGACCATATTCATTTATGATAATGGCACACAAGAATTTTGGATTGAATGCAATAAAAATAGAAAAAATTTTAAGTTTCAAATTATAGAAGAATCGCCAGTTATCTTAGATGACAATGAATACATCACTATTTGTAAACTTGCACACTTGGTGAGACAAGATCAATTGAGATACTTCTAGTATTTATCATAAAAAGCTTTGCCATCTATTTTCATTAGCTGGTTCCACAATTCTTCAGATAGATTTGGATAAAGCGAGTAAAACTGGTGGCTGAAAACTAAATAACCATAATTTTCTACAATCGGGATTTTATTTTCGACGAATTTTATTGGTAGGTTTTTATGTTGGCAATCACTCAGTGAAATACCTACTCGACCATTAAAAAGTAACTCGTGGGCTTGCTTAACCGACACGGTCTCGTAGATTTGAAAACCTTTTTTCTTCAAATCCTCAACGAGTGAATAGCCTCTTGGCACAGAAATACCTTGTGGCATGTCTACTAATAATTCATGACCATTCCATTTTAAAGGCGCATTTTTTTTGTGGATAAAGCAAGTTGATGTACTTGAAATTGCTCGCTTTTTATCGAGCTCATTTTTTGTGGTTTTAGGGTACTTTGCAAACGCCTCTCTGCTTACTGAATGCCTAGCAATCAATGTATCAACTTTGCCTAACTTTAAGTCGTTTAAACAACGCTTCCATGGCTCACGAACAAACTCAATGTGTACTTTTGAGGACATTTCATCAAGCTTTTGCACAATCTCGATTGCTGCACCTGGTTTTTCGCTAGGTGTGAAGACACCTTCACCACGATAATGAGGCAAAAGCTCTTTACTTTCATAACAAAACTTGAGCGTTGTTGCCTGAGCCGTAACGCAAGCAAACAAACAGATTAAATAAAAAAAGCGTTGAAGCATGTGATTTTTAAACTTGTGCAACTACTGTAATTTTAGCCCTATATTTCACAATGAACAGGTATTTTTAATCTATTAATTTAAATCAGCGCATCGCAAACTGTCACAATTACATCATCAAAACATCATAGAACGTATGCTCTAATTATTGGTATAGACCAGATGGAGTTTTTATGAAAAATAACTATTTGTTACTTACCCCCGGCCCTCTCAGTACATCTAAAACAGTAAAAGAAGCCATGTTACAAGATTGGTGCACTTGGGATGACGACTACAACGTTGAGATTGTTGAAAAAATTAGAACCCAATTATGTTCGCTTGCCGGTAGCACTGAACTATTAACTGCCACTTTAATGCAAGGCAGTGGCACCGCTTCTGTTGAAGCGGCCCTAGGTACTTTCATCTCAAAAAAAGACACCTTACTTGTTATAAATAATGGTGCTTATGGTGCGCGTATTAAACAAATCTCAGACTATCTCAACATCAATGTCATTAGTCTAGATTTTGCAGAGACGCACTATCCTGACGTTGACCACGTTGAGCAAACGCTTAAAGAAAACCCACATATAAGCCATATTGCCATGGTTCATTGTGAAACGACTACTGGCATGCTTAACCCACTAGATGCTGTGGCAGAGCTTGTGAGTCATTACAAAAAAACGTTTATTGTAGATGCGATGAGCAGCTTTGGTGGAATACCCATCGATATGATAAAGCTAGGTATTGATGTTTTAATTAGCTCTTCGAATAAGTGTATTCAAGGTGTTCCTGGCTTTGGTTTTGTGATCTGTAAACGTGCATTGATTTCAAAGTGCAAAGGCAATGCACACTCTCTATCTTTAGATCTGTATGATCAATGGCAAACTATGGAACAAAATAGTGGTAAATGGCGCTTTACTTCACCTACACACGTAGTCAGAGCATTTGCACAGGCAATGATTGAACTTGAACAAGAAGGAGGGGTTGATGCAAGGTATAGCCGCTATAAATCAAACCAGTCTTTACTTGTCAGTGGTATGAGAGAGCTTGACTTTGAGACACTTTTGCCAGCTCCGTTGCATTCACCAATAATTACCTCGTTTTATTCACCTAACGAACCTGAATATGACTTTAAACAATTTTATGAAAGGCTAAAGTCGCTTGGCTATGTTATCTATCCAGGAAAAGTTTCAGACGCTGATTGCTTTAGAATAGGCAACATTGGTGAAGTATATAAGAAAGACGTAGAAGGCTTACTTCAAGCCATTTATGAAGCGAAATACTGGTAGTCTTTATTATCTTTAATTGAAAAATTTCCTGGAAAGTAAAGCAAAAGCATATTTATAAATAATCAATCGCTTTTGCTTTTTTCGTTATCCAAAATCTTCCAAGTTTTAACTTCCTTCCACTACCATTTCAATACAATCATGTAGCCAGAATTCAATGTTAAAGTCGACCAAATTATCTTCGCAATCATAACGCGCCCTTTGCACTTTTAAGCAAGGCGTACCGCTATTTTTTTCAAGTAATTCAGCCGCATAATCAGGAAGCACAGTGACACTGATGTTGCACTGTTCATGAGAAACATCAACCTGATAATGCTGTTTCATAACATCAGTGATTGATCCATTTAAAACTTGTTTTTCTAAATGATTAAAACGCGCTGCTAAACAGTGAATTTCTTCAACTAGTACACCTCTTCCATCTAAATATCGAGCTCGAGTCAGTTTGTAAATTGGCTTATCATCAAAGTGAGTAAATGCAATGCTGTGCTCATTGGAAGGAGCCATCAGTTCGATGACTTTGGTAGAAGGCGTAAACTCTTGAGATTCAGATAAAGCGTTAAAATTCACTTTGCGTGCTGGATGCCATTTTAGCTTTTCAGGGGTAACAAACCAGCCTCGGCGTTTTTGACTATAGATCACCCCTTCAGATTCTAACCTAGCTAACGCTTCTCTCACAGTGATCCTTGTAGAGTTGAACTGCTCTTGCAAACTGCGCTCCGAAGGAAGTTTAGAACCGGCTTTTAAACGCCCCTCATTGACCAAGTTTTGAATATGATTTCGGATGATTTGATACAACAACATAAGCAACTTATTTAACAAACTATTTAAATGACTCAATTCTACAAGCTTACTGCAGTTTTATGACAAACAGAATCTAGTGTTAATTTGAATTAAACGAATTTGTTATCTAAGTTCTAATAATTAAACTTACATACTGAAGTAAAATATTCCAGTCATCACATTCGACTCTGACTTATTACCCAAACATCAATAAAGGCTTGCTTACATAAGGACTAATGATTTTGATTTTGCTGTTGCCTTAGGAGAATTAGCAAAAAAATACAAAACAGCAGAAAAACAGAGCATTTGTTTAAAGTCGGGGCATCAAACAACACCAAATCTGAATGCCCGCCTTGCTGGGGTGCGTCATGCATTATCTGGTCAAAGTAAAAAGCGTCTATCTGGCAACAGTGGTTGGGTAGAACATCCTCGCTGCCCGCTTTATACCATGGGGAAAAGACATGCCTCGTTGGAACAAGTAGAGCGCTTTTCTCCTCTAAAAAATCCGCCAATCTTCTTGGCTGTGGCAGGATTTGCTCAGTTTAACCCTGACTATATAGAGACGATGAAAGCAGTAAAAGGTAAAATAGCCGACGGTAACTTTGTGATGATCTCAGCCGACACTGAGCAAATTCAACTTGATGCACTTAAGCACGGTCTATCAACTGTGAATCTAGGACCAAAGCCTTTTGAGATGGGCAAGAAAAGCGCCGAGCTAATGTACAACTACCTTACGCAGGGCGCAAAACCTGAACTAGACAAATACTATTTAGATTATCGCCTATGCGATAAATCTAATTTTTAGACCTGTACAGTCAATTATTAATTTCTCGTGTAAACGGATAAGATCGGAAACTTGTTTTCCCCAAAATTCAAAGTAATAGACTGTGTTTCATTGCCATTGAAAGGCTGTTTAAAGTTTATGGGGGAATATCTTGAACCGTCTGCAAACAACGCCATGATGTGTTTTGCTTGTAATTCTCTGCGACCGCTCGACTGGTTGGTAATGGTTAAAATTCCCCATCGCTCACCATTGTCGTTGCTCATCAAAACAAAATGGTCGATGTTAAATTCACTCTCGTCTGGGTATATATTTGAGTCGTTTTCAAAAGCAAATTTAACTTGGCCGACATCGACTCTATCCAAAGACAAAACATCATTGTTTGCAGCTAAACTAAAGCTCGAAATAAGCAATAATATTAAAACAGCGTAATTATACATATCCTAATGCACCTCAAATCAAATTGCCTTTATAACAACTGAAATATGAATCCTCTCTTAATTTACCTATCTAGATTACAAATACAAGGCTATATAATTGTCACACTCGAATATTGTTGCTATTTATTAACTGACGTATCAACTTTAGCGGCTGTTCCACTATATTTACTCAGATAAATATCCCAAAGTTTAGCTTGTTTTCCTAAGTCCTCAGCATATTCCTTTCGCCTAATAGCATTTCGCACCATGTATGCCCCTAAGCTTCTAATTGGCTCAACAGGAAATTGTGCAATTGGCTGATTAACTAAGCCACAATCTCGCCACTTATCTGCTTTGTTTAAAATTAAACTCGCCAAAATGTTACCGCCAAGGTAACTCTGCACGACGCCATTACCTGAGTATCCGCTGCCATAGTAAATGTTTTCCTGAGTGTTTAATTGCCCAAAAAAAGGCAGTCCACTGACACTTCTATCAGAGGGTCCTGTCCAACTTCTTTCGATTTCTAAGCCGCTATGATTAAAAAAATATTGCCAGTAATGCTTCATCATTTCCAAATATCTACTCGGCTGATCAAACCTCTTTGACACATGATTTGCATAGCTAAAATAGTTGCCGCCTTTGCCAAGCATTAGTCTGCCTGATGGCGTGGTTCGATAATAATTTACGAAAATTCGGCTATCTATAATTGGAGCGCCATGGTTTAGCCCCATAGCTTTAATTGTTTCTGGGTTAGCTTTGCTGATAACCATATCACTTGAAACTAACACCACAGAACGCGCAAATTGTGGCTCAAGCATAGGGAGCCAAGCATTCACTGCAAACACCATTTTATTGGCTTTGATCATGCCTCTGTCAGTTTTTATATTTAAAGTTTCATCGCCCTGATAGTGAATATACTTGGTCCGTTCATATACTTTCACACCAAGTTCCTTGGCTACTCTAAATATACCTCGGACTAATTTGGCTGGTTGAACACTGCCAGCATGAGGCGAAAATATTGCAGATAAATTCGCTTTTGACCCCGTCATCACAAGCTTATCTTGTGTAACACTTTGCCAAGCATTAAGTTGATGTGAAGCAAGTAAATCCAGCACAGGCTCAAAGGCATTTTGCTGTGAGGCGTTCGATGCCGTATAAAACGTACCATCAACTCGACAATCACAGTCAATACCATACTTTTCAGCGAACGCTTTAATGTCATGTACTGCTTGTTCGGAGACTTTGACCAAATTCATCGCCCGCTCTAAACCGACTTGCTTAATTAAGCTGCCAAACTTTGTAGACCAGGTGAGCATAGCACCGCCATTTCTGCCTGAAGCACCTTGTCCGCATAAGTCCTTTTCAATAATCACAACATCAAGTTCAGGCTTTGTTAGTTTCAGATTAATTGCTGTCCAAAGCCCTGTAAAACCTCCACCAATAATACATACATCTGTGGTTATATCATGAGTCAAATGTGAGGCAGATTTTTCATCTGCCTCAGTCATCACCTCATCGAACCAAAAAGGCACATAGCGCATTAAGGTCTTTCTCCTCTTGCTATTCTGGCTTCTATCGCATGTAAAATCGGCTCAATATCAGCGAGCGAATCAATAACATAATGGGCACCCGCCGAAGTCAATTGCGCATAAGCTTTGCGAGTAAGCGACGCCTGTGTTGCTTGACTCTCATTTACCCATTCCTGTTCGCTCAAACCAATGGCATTGCCTGTTACCGCGATGCCTATTGTCCACATCCCTGCATTTAGCCCTTCACTAATACCATGTACTGAATCATCTACCTTTACGCAGGCACTTACTCGAGAAATACCCAGTTTTTGTACATTTTCTAATGCCATCCAAGGCCCAGGACGAGAGCCGGCTTCGCACTCATCACTTGCAACCACACAATCAGGTTTATAACCATATTCTGCCGCTGCAGGCACCAATACATCCATCACAGGTTTTGGATACCCTGAGCAACTGCCTATTTTGACGTTATCGGATTGCAATCGATGTATCACTGCTAGAACGCCTTCAATTGGTGCAGCACGGTCAGCTACTTTAGCCTGCTGTAAGGGCATAAATGTATTGTAAATTTGGTCGACATCTTCTTTATTAGGCAAACGACCGAATTGATTTTGCCAACGAACTTGGATAGAGCCTATATTCAATAAAGTATGAATATGGTCCCATTTCCCCATTCCCATCGGGCCTCGAGCTTCTTCAAGACTAATCTCAAAATCAAAGCCTTGCTTAAAAGCCTCAACAAAGATACTCGTGGGTGCGATTGAGCCATAATCCACAACTGTGCCCGCCCAATCTAAAATTAGCGCTTCAATATGTTTCATTTTGATGTTCCTGTTTGTTAGTTTTGATGTGCTGGTTGTAGAGAGTAACCAGGTCTAAAAGGTTTGAGTTTGAAACTGAAATACAGCAAGGAGCTGGCCACCAGCACACTGGCAATTGCCGCTACCCAGTAACAAGCCATAATGAAAAAGCTCAACCAGCTTAACCCTGGTGATGCAAAAGTTTTGTAGAGTAAAATGCCAACTGAGCCGACATAACCTGCTGAGTCTGCGAGATAAAGCAAAAACCCAGCATTTGCGGTTGAGCCAACTGCTGATATCATTCGGTCAAATAGAAAGCAATTATAGGGGATGTAACTAATATAAAGCCCTGCGCCAAGTAACACCATCCAAGCTTTAGCATCCAGCAGACTCTGCTCAAACGCCCATGTACTTGTTGCCAGTAAAGCCGTGCCCAACAAGATAAAGCCATGATTTGCAAAAAATGCGATACGGTTATTTTTAATCAATACCAAAGCCGCTAACGCAATTAAGACAATTAAAGAGACTCGAACGCCTGCATAAGCAAAAATGGCAGGCTCTTGTCCATACCCAAGTGCATTCCAAATTTCTGAAGAAAAATTATCTCGAAAATCTCGAAACCCAGTGAAGAGTAAGAAACTTAGTACCAGTAAGGTGATCCCAACCCCGTATTCTTTAAAAAACGCCCACCTTTGCGCGCCGTTCATTGGTGCTCTTTTTTGTCTGGCTTGCTCATCCGATGCTGTAGGCGCCGGTAAACTGTTCAAACACAACACAGAGATAACCAAAAGAGGTAAGAAAATGGCGCCAGTTACTGCTGGCATCCACATTTCTGATACCTGTATTTCAACCATAAGCCATTTACCCACAGTACGAACTAAGCCCGACGCAAGAATAAACGTTACACTTAACACTGCACCAAGTAACTCAGTGGTTTTACGCCCTTCTAGGTAGCTAAAAACCAGACCCCAGATCATGCCAAGCGATAAGCCATTAAAAAATAACCAAATCACATTCAGTGGTGAAGGTGAGATAGCAAATAAGATCAAGGCAAGTTCGGCACTCACTATCATCCAGAGAATGGTTTTTGCTCGGTTTGCATGCTGCATCTCAGCAATGACTTTTACACCGATAAATTTAGCCACTAAGTAGCCAAATACTTGCGATAAAATCAAAGCTATTTTGAAACTGACGAGCCAGTGGTCTTGATCCAGCTCGGTATAACTATTAACCGAAAAGGGCTTTCGAAATGCATACATACAGAAATACGTCATAAACGCACTACAGGCAGCAAAAGCAACAAAAGCGAGCCCTTGAGCTGGCCTTAACCATTTTGGCGGCACTTGCCAAAGCGATAAAGAGTTCATAAATAAACCTTGAAAATTACGAGGCCAATCTCTGACCTCGCAAAACAGCTAAGAAATATAAGAAACAAAAACTAGACGTTTAAGTTACCGTTAGAACTGGTAGTTAAAGCCAATCATTGCGCGCATACCGTAGTACTCAACTTGTAGCGGTCGGCCCTTTTCGCCCATGTAGTATTCAAGTGCTTCATTGGTGAGATTATTAAGCTCTAGATAAACCAAAGCTTGTTCGTTGATTTGATAAGAAGTTGTAAAATCAACACTAGTATTTGCACCATAATAACTGTCGCTGTTTGCTGATTTACCATGCTCTTCGATATAAGCACCTTTATGATTCACAGCGATACGAGCTGCAAATTCAGTATCGTCATAGTAAAGAGTAAAGTTATATAATTCTTTTGCTTGCCTTGGGATAGCAACCTTGCCTGCCCGCTCTGGAATGGTCATTTCTGAATCCATAAATGTGGCATTGGTCATAACACCAAAGTTTTGTAACTGTGGAGAAATAAAAGTAAGGTCACGATTAAACGCAAACTCTATCCCTGCAAGCCACGCGCTGTCGCCATTTTCTGGGCGAACAATATTAACGCCATCACGACCGTTGTAATTGCCAATCGAGCGTTTTTCGAAAATTGGATCTTGAATATCTTTATAAAACACACCCGCAGACACAAGACCTACTCTGTCAAAGTAATGCTCTAACATTACATCTAGGTTGTTAGAATAAGTTGGCTCTAGCGCAGGGTTACCTGAATCAAGCTTGTTGTCTGCTTCTAGATAAGTTGCCCCCGGAGTTAATGAGCCAAAGTCTGGACGCGCAAAGCTTCTTGTTAATGCAACACGATAATTTTTCGATTCATCAGCACGATAGGTAAGATGTAGAGCTGGCAGCACAGAAAGATAATCATTACTCTGCGTGGTTTCTACAGTCTGTTGTTTATCGGCTAAGTAGGTGTAACCGGATACATTGGTCTTAGTTTGCGTCAGTCGTAGTCCTGCGAGTATTTCTAACTGAGCGCTCATTTGATAGGTTGCCATACCGTAAAGTGAAGTATGGGTTTCTTCTACATCAAAATTTCGACCGAGTGCGCCACCATTGCTGATGAGTGCTGATTCACCATCTACCAATCTGAATTTATCTCGATTTGTATTCCAAAATGCCATTGCATCTTCAGTTGTGGCCACTTGAGAAAACTGTGCTTGGTAATTGAAATTAGCTTCTGATAGATAATCGCTTCGCCCGGGTTGATCAACAAGTGTAAAATCAGCAAGTGTTGGTGCTGTACCAAATTCATCACTATTCCACTCGTAAAATTCATCTGCAAAATCTGCATAACGAACTTTATCTCTGTATTTAGCACCGAATTGAAAGGTTAGGTCAGAATCTCTTTGCCATTCAAAATCAAGGTTAGCAACCAACCTATCTTTCTCTTTAACATACACTTTATATAACTCAACCCAAGATAAGCCAGCTTGAGTTGCATCCAATGCGAAACCATTTGCAAAATGGTTACTGATCGCATTCCAAGGATCAGCCCCCCCATCCACTAGGTTATACGCGTAGTTTTTTCCATTTGCTGCTTTTTGCAAACCAACATAACCGACGTTTTTCTGGTCAAAACGCATAACAAAATAGCTGTTATCTTGGCCATTTGGTTTATCACCATATTTGAACTCATTTTCATAGCTCGCTAACTGCCAGTTTATGGTTTTATCAAAGCCGATATTGTGGACACCCGCGAACTCTAAACCGTTCATTTCAGTAATTAATTCATTACGAATATGCTGTAGCTCAACTCTGTCTTTATCAAAACGAAGTCGGTGTTTGTAGTGCGTTTCATCATCAACTAAGGTGCCATATAATGCACTGGCACTGATACTGCCACTCTCCAAGTCGTACTCAATAGAACCATTTAAACCATATGTTTCGCGGGTGCCGGTGTAATCTCGCAGCTCTAGTCGATAAATCCCGAAGTTTTCGCCTTCACCACGGCGTCTTGGTTCGTAGTTATCAGTTGCCCAATCACGCTTCCAAGCCGTGGCATTGACAATAAAACCGAGTTTGTCATCAAGTAAGCGGTCTCCGTAAACCACATTTGCAGAGTAATTTGTGCCCTCTGCTAGCTCGTTTTGGCCTAATCCAAAGTTTGTTTTAAACACAAAGTCATCTGCTGATTTTTTAGTTATGAAATTAACACTGCCGCCAATTGCATCGCCTTCCATATCTGGGGTGATCGCTTTAGATACTTCAACAAACTCAATTAACTCGCTCGGAAAAAAATCAAATGCCGTTGCCCTACTCGTTGTTTCTTCTTCTGCAGTTGGGAGCCGATTGCCGTTGATACTAGCTGAGCTCCATTGCGATGGTAGGCCACGAACAGCTACGAAACGTCCTTCGCCCTGATCGCGCTCAATTGACACACCGGGAATACGTTGCACCGCTTCTGCTGCATTTCTGTCGGGTAATTTTCCAATTCCGTCGGCTGCGATCACACTGATAATATTCGAAGCATTTTTTTGATTATTCGCGGCCGCCATTTCACCCCGAAATATTTGACCCACACTCACAACCTCTTCTATTTGCTGTTGCGAGTTTAAGGTGATTGGGTCGAGTAAAGTAATTTCAGAGTCTAGTACTTTTACTTTTACTTCAGCGCTGTCGTACCCCATGTAGCTCACTACAAGTGTATATTCGCCACTTTTCACATTCGGCAGTTCAAATCGACCGCGATAATCTGTGACCGCCGTTGCTTTTTGCCCTTTCACGGTGATCATTGCACCTGACAAATGGCTATTCAGATCTTTCACTGAACCAACAAGTTTGCCATTTGATGCAAAAGAGTGTGCGCTTTGAGCCAGCAATATTGCAGCTGCGACATAGGATAGTTTTTTCATTGCGTTTATCTCTAATTTTGGGTTTGAATCTGGTCTAGTCCAGATTGATTTGGCATAGATTAAACATGGTTTCTTACAAACTCGTGACGCTTTAGTTAAGGGTTTATTGAAGAAATATGTAGACTCAAGTTGGAAGTGACTAATCCAAAACCCAATCGCACTGCTTAACGGCCAAAAACCATGGGCGATTGAATTCTTGATTAGTTTTATTTTCAGGGGCTTTAAGCGAGATGTTCATATCATCGGCAAGATATTTATAAATATGTATTTTGACTTTAATATCTTCTAAATTAATGTATGCCTCTTTTAGTTTTTTAATTGTTTGAGAGGTAATTTTTCCTCCCTGTAGCTGTAGATATCTTTGATGGATCCAATACAAAAGAGATTGTTTAGATTGATTAGGAAAAGCGAGGGTCAAGGTTGCAGTTGGTGAATACAAGCGCTGATAATTTAAAAACTTATCTTGTAGTAAGAATGAAAAAAGTAAATTAATGCTAGCAGTCACTATTCCTGAGCGCTTATCGATCAGTTGATAGCCTTTTAATGCTTGTCGGTAATACGCTTCAGCCTCTTTAATATTGCCTACATCGAATTCAATCATTCCGAGGTTATTATCTATCATTGCAATGATGCTCTCCCGTTTATTCTCTACCGCCAATGCCCGAGCTTTTTTATAAAGTAACCTTGCACTATCATAATCGCTCTGCTGGCGTGCAACCAAAGCTAAACTATTCGTTAAAGTTAATCTTTGTTTTTCATTTTGCGCATATCTATAAGCACACTCTAAACTTTTTTGCGCATCAGCCAGAGATTGCTTTTTCCTAAGATATATCCCAGCTCCACTCAGAAATGAAGTTAAATGGGCTTTAAAGTAAGGATGCTGTTTGTGGTGAAATACGGTTGCTAAAGACTCACTGAGTTTATCTAATTGATTTGTTGGTACAGCGGCTCTCATTCTGATCAAATGCCAACGAATAAATTGTTCGTCAGAGAAACGTTCTTTATCGTAAATGCTATCAAGCAAAATTAGAGTGTGTGCAGGATTTACAGTTAAATAATCTTCGGCTTCTGTGATTTTATTTTCAACAATTGAATTTGCGAATGAAGGAACAGCCAGAAATAGAAAAACAAAACAGGTTAAGGTTTTCATGGAAATCTTCGAATTTACAAACTCTGATTTAAGCATAGTAAATTTGAGTGAATTTCTCAGTCGATTAAAACTTAGCTTTAAAAGAGCCCGAAGGCTCAACATCGAATCAGCAAAGACAAGAATTATGACCATCTTTACTTAAACGGTGACAAATATGACCTGTTGGTAGACAAGCATAATCAGTCAAAACACCACCAGCTACTTGAGGGATTTGCTGCTTTTCTAAGTCGTTTACGTTACGATTTAATTGCTTTAGGTTTTGCTTTTTAAGGTTAAATTTCATAATCATATCCTTTTGATTGTTGTCATTGCTTTAAATAGCCATTTATCTACCACCTAAAAAACACTTTTTTTGCAACGAGTGATTAACTTAATTATTTTTTACCGATAAGGAATACACATGACATCAAAGAAAATAGTTGTAATTACAGGAGCTAGCCGTGGGATTGGTGCAGCTACAGCGTTGTTATTCGCAAAAAATAATTATGCCGTTTGCGTTAATTACCTCAACAATGCAGATGCAGCTAACGAAGTTGTCGGCAAAATTAAGTCTATGGGTGGAACAGCCATTGCCGTACAAGCTGATGTTAATAAAGAAAGCGAAGTACACAAACTATTTGAGGTTGTCACTGAGCAGCTGGGTGTTATCGATGTGCTTGTGAATAATGCGGGTATTTTGAAACCACAAGCAAAACTTATCGAGTTAACTGAGGAGCGAGTAAAAGAGGTATTGACGAGTAATGTGATGAGCTATTTTCTGTGTTCTAAATACGCCATTCAACATATGTCTTCAGAATTTGGTGGTACCGGCGGCAGTATTATTAATGTCTCTTCAGCAGCATCGAGAACAGGCTCACCTAACGAATATATAGATTATGCTGCAAGCAAGGGCGCCATCGATACGCTCACTGTCGGCCTTGCAAAAGAAGTTGCTGCAAATGGCATTCGCGTTAATTGTGTAAGGCCTGGGTTAATCTACACAGACATTCATGCAGACGGCGGAGAGCCAGATCGAGTAAATAGATTAAAAGAAAAGCTGCCTATGAAGCGAGGTGGAAAGCCAGAAGAAGTCGCTGAAGCCATTTATTGGTTAGCTTCAGACAAAGCATCTTATGCAACAGGAAACTTCATAGATCTAGCAGGTGGATTATGATCAACTAGTCAGGGTTTCAAGTTCAGTTAGGATCTGAAGTGCTTCAGTTTGGTTTTGACCACATACCCACTCCACCGCCTTAAAATCATGGCAAACAGGAGGGCGTTCCGGCTGACCAAATAATTTACACAAGTTATCATCGGTCAAGTTTTTACAACGTTCCCCTGCTTTTTTACCATTTGGGTGATTCGGAAAACTTGTACTTATGCTTGGCGCTATACAACAAGCCCCACAGTGCAATCGACACTCCACGTTAAGACGGCCTTTAAAAGTGATAAGAAAGACAGTTTAACACGCTAAACAAGCCTTATTAATCACTGAATCATTTATCCTGTAAATATCAACTATATTTATAATCTAGGTTGTACCTACAAATGTAAATAACTATGTCATGAATACACGGATTGTTACATCTTCTTACTGCATATAAATACCTAGAAACATCTGATCGAGTATGCTCATTGTGTAGATTAATAAAATAGAATGCTGAAGCGTCATTCTACCGTCGGAAGGACTATTATTGTGGCTAGTAAAAAACAAATTTTCTTACCCTTAGCGGTTTTAGCTGGTGGTGTTGCTGTTTTCATTGGACTTTCATCAATGAAACAAGCACCTGAAAAAAAACCTGAGAAAATCATTCACCCTCTTGTACAGGCTGCGCCTATCACCATCTCAGATATGAGACTCAACGTTGAGTCCTATGGAATAGTTAAACCTAAGTACACAACAGAACTAGTCGCACAAGTTAGCGGACAAATTATTGAGCTTTCAGATAAATTTGTAAAAGGCGGCTTTGTTCAACAAGGTGATATTTTAGCCCGCATAGATCCTAACGACTATGAAGCAGCTTTAATCGAAGCAGAGGCTAGCCTTGCACAAGCAAGCTCTGCACTTGAAATTGAACAGGCTCAAGCACATGTTGCTAAAAAAGAATGGCAGCGTATTAAGAATAATGCCAATGAGACCATACCTTCTGAACTTTATTTGCGTAAACCTCAACTTGCTGAAAAACTTGCCCGCTTTAAGGCCGCTCAAGCAAGTGTAAAACGCGCAAAACGAAACCTTGAACGCACTTACATCAAAGCACCTTATGATTCAATTATCGATAGTCGTGTTGTCAGTTTAGGGAGTGTTGTAAACCCTGGTAGTAAATTTGGTATTTTAAACTCAACTTCAGTGGCTGAAATACGTCTTCCCGTCGCTGATCATGAATTACAATACCTACCTCAACAAGGTGTTAATGCTAATGTCGCTTTAACAGCACAAGTAGCCGGTAAAACAGTTACTTGGCAAGGTAAAGTGGTTCGCAGCGAAGGTGTCATTGATCAACGCAGTCGAATGACTTATTTAGTTGCACAAGTTCCGCAACCTTATTCTGATAGTTCAAAACAGCTCCGCTTTGGTGCGTACTTAAATGCTTTTATTGAAGGCGCCTTAGTTGAAAATGCCATTCAAGTACCTCAACACTTAATTAAAGACAATAAGGTTGCCGTTCTAAATGATGATTTAACATTGAGCTTCAAAGGCGTCAATATCATCCGTGAAACAAATGGCATGGCAATCATAGATCAAGGTCTGATGAATGGCGCTCAAATCATCACATCTGCACTAGAGTATCCGACAGAGGGTATGCAACTTCGTACTGATGACTCTCCTATTTCTTCTCCTGAAACGCAGCTTGCACTTAAGGAGGAATAAGCATGAGTACATCAACTGAAAAAGGCTTAATTGCCTGGTTTGCACGCAACCCCGTTGCTGCAAATTTATTAATGATATTTATATTGGTCGGCGGGATCTTAACGGCTTTTTCTATTCGCAAACAAATGTTTCCGCAATTTGAAAGCCCATGGTTAAGTATTCAAGCTGTTTACCCTGGGGCGGCGCCACAAGAGGTTGAAGAAGGCATAACCATTAAAGTCGAAGAATCAATGGAAGGCCTTGAAGGGATCAAACGACTAATCACCTACTCTAACCGTGGATTTTCGCAAACTTGGATACAAGTTCAAGAAGGTTACAACCCGCAGGAAGTACTTGATGAAGTGAAAATGCAGATTGATTCAATTTCGAGTTTTCCAATAGGCATGGAGCGCCCTATTGTTCGATACGACAAGTTCGAGCAAGAAGTGATGTGGATGTCACTGAGTGGTAGCTTGAGTAATGCCGAACTAAAAGAACTAGGGAATACTTTACATGACGAAATGTTAGCGCTTCCTGGTGTAAACCTTTTAAGTTTTTTTAGTGGTTTAAACTATGAAATTGGTATCGAGGTTAGCCCAGATAAGCTTCGTGAATATGGCTTAACTTTCCGTGATATATCTTCAGCAGTGCGTGCCTTTTCAGCCAATATGTCAGCTGGTCAAATACGTTCTGATAATGGCTACATCTCAATGCGTGTTGAAAATCAAGCATATCGAGGTCATGAATTTGAAAACTTACCATTAAAAACATTAGAAGATGGCGCACAAATTTTCTTAAGAGATGTTGCAGTTGTTAAAGATGGTTTTGAAGAAGGCTTACAATTTTCGAAATACAATGGCAAAAATTCACTGACTTTTGAACTAAGAGCGTCAAAAGATCAAGATATTACCAAAGTTGCTGATACAGTTAAGAGATACCTAGCTGAACGCAACAAAACGTTACCAGCAGACGTTCAAATAGAACCGTTCATTGATTTAACTTACTACCTAGATGGTCGTTTGAATATGATGATCGAGAATATGATTTGGGGTGGTATTCTGGTTATGTTGATGCTTGCGCTGTTCTTGCGTGTTCGCTTAGCTTTTTGGGTAATGATGGGCTTGCCAGTTTCGTTCCTTGGTGCATTTTTATTTATGCCGATGGGTTTTTTAGATGTGACCATTAACCTCGCTTCATTATTCGCATTCATTCTAGTGCTCGGTATTGTGGTTGACGATGCCATTGTGGTGGGTGAATCTGTCCATGCAGAAATAGAAAAGAAAGGCCATAGCCTTGATAACGTAGTTCGTGGTGTAAAACGCGTTGCTATTCCAGCAACTTTTGGTGTTTTGACAACGGTTGCCGCGTTTTTACCTCAAACATTAGCGACCGGCCCTGCAGCGGCATTTTCAAAAGCCATTGGTGGTGTCATTATTCTTTGCCTAATCTTCTCTCTAGTTGAGTCTAAGCTAATCTTACCAGCTCACTTAGCAGCGATGAAAGATAAGCCAAGTAACCCTAAAAACCCATTCCACCGCTTACGTGAGATTTTAGACGGGGGTCTTAAGAACTTTATTGAAAACCTTTACCGCCCATTTATTGAACGCTGTATTCACTACCGTTACACCGTAATTGTTGGTTTCTTAACTGTACTTATAGTCGCTGCTGGCATGTTTGCAGGTGGATTAGTGAAGTTTGTCGCAAACCCTAAAATTCCGCATGACTTCCCTCAAGTAAGAATAGAGATGAACCTCTCAAGCTCTGAAACTGCAACACTTGAAACTGCCCAGAAAGTTGAAGCGCTTATTTTAGAAGTTGATAAACAAATCGAAGCTAAATATGGCCAAAAAATGGTACGTGACCTTTCGGTTAGCTTACGAGGTAGAACCAATGCTCAGATCATGGCAATCCTAGTTGAACCTGACCTTCGTCCTATCGACACTTTCGCGTTAAGTGCCATGTGGCGCGAACAAATGCCGCCTTTACCGGGTGTTAAAACACTTAACATCGAAGATAGCATCATGAATGGTGGCCGAGATGATGGTGACATCAGCTTCAGACTCGAAGGTAAGAATAAAGATGAGTTGAAAGAAGTTGCTGAACAACTTAAAGCTAAACTGAACTCTATGGCTGGCGTAGGTGACGTAAACGACTCTATGCAAAGTGCTACAGACGAAGTACAGTTGGAATTAAAACCACTTGCATACAGCATGGGCTTAACTCTAGCTGATGTTGCATCTCAGGTTAACTTTAGTTATTACGGGTTAGAAGCACAACGTATTCTTCGTGATGGTGAAGAAATTAAAGTGATGATCCGCTACCCTAAAGAGTCTCGTAACTCTATCAGTGACATACAAAATGTCCGTATCATTACTCCAGCGGGTGCTGAAGTACCTCTTGTAGAAGTTGCTAAAATCAATTTAGTTGACGGTGTAAGTCGTATTCGCCGTGAAAATGCTAAACGTACAATCAATGTATGGGCTGCAGTAGATACAAACCAAGCTGAGCCGTTCAAAATTGCTGAAGAAATTCGTGATGAATACCTGCCTTCTTTATTGAAGAACTACCCTGGTGTGCAAAGTAGCGTTGCTGGTCGAATTCAAGAGGAAATGGACAGTGTTGCTGAGCAAATTCGTGATTTTGCGCTATCAATGATGATCATTTTTGCGCTACTTGCTATTCCGCTTCGCTCTTACTCACAACCTATATTGATCATGTCTGTGATCCCATTTGGTGTTGTTGGCGCTGTCTTTGGTCATGTTGTGATGGGCATGACAATGAGCAGCCTCTCTTTCTTCGGGATCATCGCGGTTGCAGGTGTTGTAGTAAATGATTCACTAGTCATGGTTGATTTTGTTAACAAAGCCAGAGAAGAAGGGATTGCGCTAAAACAAGCTGTTGTTGAGGCCGGATGTAAACGTTTCAGAGCTATTTTACTTACATCCTTAACAACATTTATTGGCTTAGTACCAATTATCACAGAAACTAGTTTGCAAGCTCAAATTGTTATTCCAATGGCAGTATCACTTGCGTTTGGCGTTTTGTTTGCAACAGTGATTACTTTGATATTAATACCGTGTCAGTATGTAGTGTTAGAAGATATCAAAGGTTTGTTTCGTAAGAAAAACAAACAAACCGATAATGCAGTCAATGCGAATTTAGAAAATTCGCTAAACAATTAATCTTGATAACTGATAAAAAGCTCGGCATTGTAAGTGCCGAGCTTTTTTTGTTTCTCAAAGTTTTCTTATACGCTTTACAAAATAAACTTAAGAAGACACACTAAGTTAAGTTATTTAAAAGATTTTCTAATTATGACAAAAATCACCACACTGCTTCTTCTTGTTCTAGTTACACTTTTCGGTTGTGGCTCTGATGAATCTGCAAGGGGCGACAAAAGCAGTCCTGGTTACGCAGCGACTATGTATTTTGATGCAATCTATAACAGAAAAGATTTTGATGCTGCGATACAGCTTGCTACTCCGAAGTTGGGTAGGATCATGCGCTCTTATGGAACAGCAAAACAATTTGCAAGAAACTTAGTAAATCTACAGTATGACTCCGTCACAATTGAAGTTGATATGACCAATCAAAGCCTTCGTGAGCAATATGGCGATGATGCCAAAGTCAACTTAGTATTCACTGGCATGTTACGAGGTGAACAAGTTGACGATATGCGCAGCGTTCAAATGATACGTAAGAAAGGCAAATGGTACGTCGATAAGATTAACCCAGACCCATTTGCAAGATAAGGTTAAAACTTAAGGCTGGTTATCCAGCCTTTTTTATTTGTCATAACATCACTTCCCAACAGCATCACATTGTCGCACCAAACAACCACTGCTATTATTCCTCCGAATAAATACAACTGAGAAAAAATAATGACAACAAAATTTAAATTGAGTATTGGGGCGTTAATCGTATCAAGTACACTCACCCTTACAGCTTGTAATACCGTAAGCCAAAATAAAACAGTCACTGAGCAAGATGCCGAAACCTTTCTAGCTAGCTCTGCCGAAACTTTGGTAGACCTTAACGCCAGAGCATCTCGTGCGGCTTGGATTTATGCAAACTTTATTACTGAAGATACAGCGTCACTCTCTGCAGATGTAAATCGTGAATACACAGATATAGTCGTTCGTTTAGCTAATGAAGCAGCTAAATTCGATTCACTGACCTTAAGTGAAGATAATCGCCGAAAAATGGACAAGCTAAAATTGGCTCTAACCCTGCCAGCTCCTCAAAATGCAGAGAAATCTAAAGAGTTGGCAAATATTCTAGCCGAGTTAGACGGTATGTACGGTAAAGGCAAGTATTGCAGAGGCAATGAGTGTATGAGTCTGGGTGATATGACATCCAAAATGGCTACGTCTCGAGATTACGAAGAATTACTAGATATGTGGCAAGGTTGGCGACAAGTTGCAAAGCCAATGCGCCCTCTTTATGAAAAACAAGTTGTTCTTACAAACGAAGGGGCTAAAGAGCTTGGCTATGCTGATACAGGGGCAATGTGGCGAAGTAAATATGATATGCCAGCTGATGATTTTGCAGATGAACTAGACAGGATTTGGGGGCAAGTAAAGCCACTTTATGACTCTTTACATTGTCATGTTCGTGCCAAACTTGGTGAGAAATATGGAGAAGATAAAGTACCTCAAAATCAACCTATCCCTGCTCACTTACTAGGTAATATGTGGGCACAAACTTGGGGCAATATATATGACGTTGTTGCACCCGAAAATGCAGATCCAGGCTATGATGTGACAGAGTTGTTAGCGAAACATAATTATGATGAACTAACCATGGTTAAAGGTGCTGAGAAGTTTTTCACCTCTATGGGCTTTGCTTCATTACCTGAGACATTTTATAGTCGCTCCCTATTCACCAAGCCAAAAGATAGAGATGTACAATGCCATGCTTCGGCGTGGAATCTAGATGCTAAAGAAGACTTACGTATCAAGATGTGTATTCAACGTACAGGCGAGGAGTTTTCTGTTATTCACCATGAGTTAGGACATAACTTCTATCAACGCGCTTACAATACTCAGCCAGTATATTACCAAGAAAGCGCGAATGACGGTTTCCATGAAGCCATTGGCGATACAATTGCGCTTTCTGTTACACCTGGGTATTTAAAAGAAATTGGTCTATTAGATGAAGTACCTGACGAGTCAAAAGACATTGGTTTGCTAATGAAGATGGCGCTAGACAAAGTTGCATTTATTCCTTTTGGATTACTAGTAGATCAATGGCGTTGGAAAGTATTCAATGGCGAAATCAGCCCTGCAGAATACAACCAAGCTTGGTGGGAGCTTCGTGAAAAATATCAAGGAATTAAAGCGCCAATAGCCAGAACTGAAAACGATTTCGATCCAGGTGCAAAGTATCATGTTCCAGGTAATGTACCTTACACACGTTACTTCTTAGCACATATCTTACAATTTGAGTTCCATAAAGCACTGTGTGAAATAGCCGGTGACAAAGGGTCAATTCATCGTTGCTCTGTTTATAACTCTAAAGAAGCTGGTGAACGTTTAAATACTATGCTTGAGATGGGTAGTAGTCGCCCATGGCAAGAAGCATTAGCGACCCTTACGGGCAGCGAACAAATGGATGCAACTGCAATCCTAGATTACTTTGCACCACTGCAAAAATATTTAGATGAGCAAAACAAAGGCCGGCAGTGTGGCTGGTAATTACAAAGTTATTCTTTATTAGGTGACTTTGTTACAACTGCCATACTCTGAAACAATTTAAGTCTTTAATTTACTTAGAGTAACAGCTAATGTTACCGTAAATTAAAGGAGAATTTATGTCATTGTTTCGAGTATGGCAGATTACGCAATTTGAATTAACGCGTTTATTTGCTACAAAAAGAGGCTTGTTAGCACTCGCCGCATTCGCAATGGTTTGGTTTATGATTTTTAAATACCTCATTGCCGAAGCCGTACCTTTTTTAAGTGGCCCAGTGTTTAAAGATATTACTAGACAACTTGCAGGCAGCATAGGCTTTCAGGAACTAATATCTTGGCCTGAAGCCGAGTTTTCAATTTATTGGGTAATATCACTCTATTCCTTCCCACTATTTTCACTGTTTGTAAGCTCAGATCAAACTGTAGGAGACAGACAAAGAGGAACGCTCAGATTTTTATCACTTAGAAGTACGAGAGACGAAATTCTCCTAGGCCGTTATCTAGGACAGCTATTAATCGTCGCTATTTTAATTGTTTTTACTGTCTTAGCAACATTACTCATTATGTCTTATAGAGACCCTTCTCTATTTTCAAGTGGCTTATTACTCGGTTTAAAGCTCAGTATACAGTTAACTTTAGTAAGCATGCCTTTTATTGCGTTGATGGCATTTCTTAACATAGTGACTAGCTCATCAAGATTAAGCATCGTCATGGCAATTTTGTTATTCACATTAGGCTCAGCTGTCATTGCTTATTTTGCTCACTACATTCCGTTTATTAATGTTTTGTTCTATGCCTTTCCTGGTGAACAAATTACAGAAATTGCAGGACAAAAAAATACATCTTTTATTGATTGGCTATTACCTGTTGTTCAAAGTGTGGGTTGGTTTCTCATTTCGGTTGTTGCTTTAAGGAAACGTGCATTATGAGTTTAGTAATAAAAGTAACTAATATAAATAAGACGTTTGGATCAAAAGCAGCTTTGAAAGATGTGTCTTTTGAAATAGAAAAAGGCAAAACAACGGCGCTTATAGGCCCTAATGGTGCTGGTAAAACAACACTTTTTAGTATTCTGTGTGGATACCTTAAACCTGACTCTGGACAAGTAGAAATCTTGGGTTATGAACTCGAAGATCCAAAACTATTCAGTAAACTCTCAGCCTTGCCACAAGATGCGCAATTAGACCCAAGGTTCTCTTTAGAAAAACAACTTAATTTCTTTGGCAGACTCCAAGGCTTATCAAAATCCAATGCAAAAAGTGAAACCCACAGAGTACTTGAGTTAGTAGGTTTAAAAGATAACCTCACAGCCAGAGTATCTGAGTTATCTCATGGTATGAGGAAAAGGGTCTGTATTGCACAAGCCTTGATTAATAAACCAGAAATTATTTTACTTGATGAAGCAACTGCAGGGTTAGACCCTGCAAATGCGAGAGAAATAAGAAATATAATTTCGGATTTAAGCGACCAAGCAACTTTTATCTTAAGCTCACATGATCTAAATGAACTTGAAAGACTGTGTTCAAATATCTTATATCTAGAGCAAGGCGTTCTATCAGAACACAAAACACATAGCTATCTAGGTGAACACTGTTATATAACACTACAGCTAATAACTGAACCTCATCAGGCATTAGATTACTTAAAACAATTACAAGACGTGACCCATGTACAACAAACTCAAAGTAAAGAGTTTGTTATTGAGTACAAAGCAGAAAATCAACAATTCGATATACAGTTACTAAAATATTGTCATAAACTAAATTGGCAATATCGACAGTTAATTAACGGTAACACGTTAGAAAACGAACTATTCAATAAGGAGTAATTATGGGTTTACTAAGTGGATTATTAGGCAATGCAAGTGAAGCAGATAGTGGTAAAACAGAAGAGTTACTAGCAGATAGCTTGATCGAAGGTGAAGTAATAGAAAAAGCATATCAAGTCATCCGCGATATGTTTGTTTTCACTAATAAGCGTTTGATATTAGTTGATAAGCAAGGGGTAACAGGTTCCAAAATGGAAATATTGACTATCCCGTACAACAAGATCACTAAATTTAGTAAAGAGTCTGCTGGACACTTTGACATGGATGCTGAACTGAAACTGTGGATTGGCTCTGAGACTGAGCCGCTTGTTAAAGAGTTTAAGGCCGGAGATAATATTAACGAAGTGTATAGAATAATAAGTAAATATACATTGTAAAAAAGAGCGGCCTAGCCGCTCTTCCTATTGTTGTTCCATTTTAATTAGAAGCTCTTTAATGTCTTCTTTGGCACTTAGAATATGTTTTTTTAAGAAGGCACACGCTGCATCAATGTCTTTTTGCTTACATAAGTCTAATAAAGTACGGTGCTCTTCCGGCGCAGTTGCAAAACCACCTGCCAGTAAAATATGCATACGAACATATCGTTCAGAGTTCTTACTATACATATCTACCAGTTCCGCAGTTTGCGGCCTCTCAGCCTTACAATATAGCTTTCCGTGAAACTCAGCGTTCAATTTACCAGTAGCTAGTTGTGTGTCACCTCGTTCAACAGCCTCTTCTAAATCATACAATATAGCTTCAGCTTCTAATAAATCACGAGGTGTAAGCTTCTGAATAGAATGGCTTAATAACTCAGCCTCTAACAAAGCACGTAAGTCAAAAATTTCATCTATTTGATCAGCACTTAATTGTGTTGCTGTTGCACCTTTGTGAGCTTCGAAATTAACAAGACCTTCAGCTTCTAATTGTAGTAACGCTTCTCGAACAGGTATTCTGCTCACGTTCAACTCTTCTGCTAAAGCAGCTTGTCTTAATGGTTCACCAGCTTTGATCTCACCAGAAAGTATTTTTTCTCTAATTGCTTCTGCAACAAGTTGAGTTCTTGTCTTATGCTCTATGCTCATACTAACCCCTGAACAGCATTTGGCATTCAATATACACGTAAATACTGCTTACAATATAACTTCTAAAAAGCGATAGTGTACTTTACTTAATTACAGAACATTTTCAATAACTTTCTAAGATCCAGAGTAATAAAGGTATTTTAAAGTTTACTCTTTACCCTTTTCCATATTTCACTCTCAACGAACTTTCCATTCTCATACAAGGTGTGGTACCAAAGATCACCTTCTATTTTGAAGGTAAAAGCCATTGTTCGACCGATGTAGTCTTCTAAATTGCCATATTCCACTGTCTCAATAAAGTAATTATCTTTGATAACATAAGTACCTCCACCTGCATAAGCAAACTTATTTGAATGACGCGTAATATAGCTGAAGTGCGAATCTGAAACGATTCGAGTTGAAGTTACTGCCGGCGCTTCAGCTTTAACATTTCCATCTGGGGTTGCATATTCACCACTAACATACTCCCAAGTACCCTTCAATGGATTAGCAAAAGCTGATAATGAAATAGTTAAGAAAAAGACATATAAGATTGATTTCATTAGAGTTCCTTATGATTATTGTTTAACCATTACAGCATATTAGATAGATAAAAGCTCATGAGATTGTTTCATAGTGCAAAAGGTTACCGACAGCGAAGGTAGTGAGCACTGTTCTTTTACACAAGGTGAATATCGTGCGAAAGGTTAATGACAGAGCGTGAAACGCTGACATTCTTTTCGCGCAAGGTGCAGTTAGCTATTTTATCTATTGCAGAGGGACTTAAAGCAAAAAAGCCCGACTCTTTCGAATCGGGCTTTCTTTAAATAGGTGCTTGGCAATGTTCTACTTTCACATGGGAGACCCACACTATCATCGACGCTGTTTCGTTTCACTTCTGAGTTCGGCATGGAGTCAGGTGGTTCCAAAACGCTATGGTCACCAAGCA
>NZ_JBECOS010000016.1:0-169755 GCF_040104455.1 Pseudoalteromonas sp. BZB3
CTCAGCTTCTTTGATCATGCTAACAATTTGGGTTTCGGTAAACTTGCTTTTTCTCATCGTAAATTTTCCTATTTAAGTTAATGGAAAATTCTACTTATAAACTGTTTCATTTTTTGGGGGAGTTACACAGAGTGAGTATAGACAGGAAAAGTCGAGCTTGCTTAATCGGTGGGTTTTTTTTCTATATTTTGCAATTCTATTTCAATGGCATCACAAGAAATATGTATTTCGTAGAGTGAAATAATCAAAGATAAAGTCAAACAACACAAACTCACACCAAATAAGATAATGCCAGGCAATTGCTGCTCAATAAACAAACTAAACATAGAGAGTGTACAGAGTAAAAAAGAAAAAACGCCCCAGACCTGCATGGCACGAATTAACTTTATACGCTTTTTTAAATTGTCTATTTGTGCCAAAACAACGGGTCGATTGGTTTTTCCTTCTCGTGCATTGAGCTCTCTAATTAATTGCGCTAGCACTAAAAAGCGATTGGTATAAGCTAATAGTAATAATGAAATGGCAGGAAATAACAGTGCAGGTGTTGTAAGTGTCATTGCAGTCTTAACGTTTTAGGTCTTTTCAAAGAAAGTTTATTATGACAGATAATTCTTGGCAGTGGTGTGAAGTTTTTACCTCCGATAATGTGATTGAAGCCCATTTGGTAAAAGGGTTATTAAAGCAGGCAAATATAGATGTATTACTCAAAGGGGAGGCTTTACAAGGTGCGCTTGGAGAAATTCCTCTAGATCAGGCAAAAGTTTCTGTGTGGGTTTACAAGATAAAATTGCACCAAGCGCAGGAATTATTGGTAAACTATCAACAACAAGAAAAAGACACTGAATGGCAATGTCCAGAGTGTGACGAATTTAACGGGCCAGCGTTTCAAGCATGCTGGCAATGTGGAAAAGATTATGAGTAAAGCGAATAACTTTCAGCGAATTAGAGAGTTAAATTATTTACAAAAAGCCGTGCTGGCTGCTGCTGTGTTAGAACGTATGCTGCCTAACTACGAATTGTTCAGCGAGGCCACAGAATTTGGCGACGCCAGTACGTTACGCAGTGCGTTAAATGTGTGTTGGGAAAAAATCCTATTACCAAAAAGCAAGATTAGCTTAGAGAAACAAGTTGAGAAAATAGAACCGAATGTACCAGAATTAAACGATTATCCAATGTTTGGTACGTATCCGGCCATAGATGCTGCAACTGCTTTACTTGGTTTAATTCATGGTCTTATGGCCAAAGATGAGCATGAGTTTGTGAGCGTTGCGAAAATCTCGCAAGCAACGGTTGCGCGTTATGTCGAGCTATTAATCGAAAGCGAAGGACTAGAGCCTGAAAACAAACTGGTTCGTGAACACCCCTACATGCAGTATGAGATTGATGTGTTAAGTGAGTTAATTGAATTTGTAGAGAATATGGGTCGTATCAGCAGTGACAGTGTGAAAGCGCTTAAACAACAGGCTGTCGCTGATGGGCAAACTAATATCGGCATTGCAATTTAGCGTAAAGATTAAAAACTGGAGAATTATTGATGCGCATTTTAGGCATTGAATCATCTTGTGACGAGACGGGAATTGCAATTTACGATGATGAGCTGGGGTTACTAGCCCATAAACTTTACAGCCAAGTAAAAGTGCATGCGGACTACGGCGGTGTTGTACCAGAGCTGGCTTCTCGAGATCATGTCCGAAAAACCATTCCATTGATAGATGAAGCTTTTAAAGAAGCAGGTTGTGGCCCAGAAGACATTGATGGTGTTGCTTATACTGCAGGTCCTGGATTGGTTGGTGCTTTATTGGTCGGTACTTCAATTGGTCGCTCTTTGGCATTTGCATGGGATAAGCCTGCGGTTGCAGTGCACCATATGGAAGGCCATTTATTAGCGCCTATGCTTGAAGACGAGCAACCAGAGTTTCCATTTGTTGCTTTACTTGTCTCTGGCGGCCATACCATGATGGTGAAAGTGGTAGGCATAGGTGAATATGAAGTGCTAGGTGAGTCAGTTGATGATGCCGCAGGTGAGGCATTTGATAAGACTGCTAAATTATTAGGTTTAGACTATCCTGGCGGTCCGCTACTGGCAAAAATGGCCGAGCAGGGGACGCCCGGACGTTTTACTTTTCCGCGACCGATGACAGATAAACCAGGCTTAGATTTTAGTTTTAGTGGTTTAAAAACGGCAGCAGCCAACACCATTCGTAGCGAAGGTGATGACGAACAAACCAAAGCTGATATTGCTCATGCATTCCAAACTGCTGTAATCGATACACTAGCGATTAAGTGCAAACGCGCCCTCAAAGAAACGGGTATTAAACGTTTAGTCATTGCAGGCGGTGTGAGTGCAAACACTGAACTGCGCCAAAAGCTTGAGCGCATGATGCAAGGTATGAAAGGGCAGGTGTTTTATCCACGTACTGAGTTTTGTACTGATAATGGCGCGATGATTGCTTTTGCAGGTATGCAGAGATTAAAAGCTAAGCAATACGCAACGTTAGACATGAAAACTCAGCCGCGTTGGCCGATTGAAAGCTTACCAGCGCTATAAGATTTTAAAACTAAGTTTTCTTCTTACCTATTTTTGGCTCTTTCCCTTGAAGGAGCCTTTTTATATTGGCGCGATGACGAAAGATAATCAGCACAGTTAAAAAGCTCACTGGCACAGTATAAAGCGGTTTGATCAGCCAAGTATAAAACGGAGCCAGAGCAACGGTAACAATCGCGCCTAGCGATGAATATCGAGTGAGCCAAACCACAATGGCCCACGTTACAATCAACAGTCCACCTAAACTTAACCCAATAGGTAACAAAGCGCCAAACGCCGTCGCAACGGCCTTGCCTCCATTAAAGTGAAAGAACACTGGGTAGATGTGTCCAAGGCAAGCGGCGACAGCAATCGCGCCTAACCAGTTTGGCTCTACGCCTAAAAAGTATGCGCCCCAAACCGGTATTGTACCTTTCAAGATGTCGAAAGTGAGAACTAAAGCGGCGGGGAGTTTACCACCTAAACGAAGCACATTGGTCGCGCCCGGATTGTTTGAACCAGAAAAACGAGGGTCTGGTAACTTGAATAACTGACACACGAGCACTGCAGACGATACAGAGCCAATTAAATAGGCACATATGCAGATTAACGTAATTAACACAGGTTTCCTTATTTTGTCTTCAGCGTATTTCGGCTATCATTTCCCGATTCGAATGTAACTATATAAGTTACTAATCTATTTGTCACAGACAAAATACCAAAGTGGGGCGTGAATGGATAAGGTCTATATTTCTCAGCTACATGTTGAAACCATTATTGGCGTGTACGATTTTGAGAAAGAGAGTAAACAAAGTTTGTACTTTGATGTGGAAATGCTGACTGATATTCGAGCTGCGGCGCAGAGTGATGACATTAACTTAGCAGTAGATTACGCAAAAGTTAGCGAAGACATAATTACGCATGCCACAGCCAAACCAGTTGAGTTACTTGAAACCTTAGTTGAGCAACTCGCAGCGTTGATTTTAGAAAAATATAACGTCACACAAGTGACAATTAAGGTGAGTAAGCCTGCGGCAGTGCCTGCAGCGCAAACCGTTGGTGTTGAGATCACTCGAGTTAAAGACATCTAGTATGGCGCAGATTTTTATTAGCTTAGGCTCCAACGTAGACAGAGAGAAGCATTTACGTGCGGGCCTAAATGCCTTGATTTCTCAATTTCCTGAATATCAGCACTCTAGTGTATTTGAAAGTGAAGCTGTAGGTTTCAATGGCAATAACTTTTTTAATTCAGTCTTTGCGGCACAAACAGATATGCCGCTTGAGCAGGTGTGTGCTTTGCTTAAGCAAATCGAAACAGACAATGGTCGCACACCGTCAGATAAAAAATTTAGCCCACGTACGCTCGATCTAGACTTATTGTTTTATGATGATGTAATTTGTGACTCACCTGCACAATTACCTCGTGATGAAATAACCAAGAATGCCTTTGTTCTGCAGCCGCTCGCTGAGTTAGCCGCAGATTTTTATCATCCTGTTGCAGAGCAAACGATAGGTGAACTTTGGCAAAATTATAACAACCTAAACCAAAAGCTATGGAAAGTGGAGTTTTAATCCATGAGTATTATTGAAATTATTGTGTTGGCCCTTGTACAAGGTCTGACAGAGTTTTTACCTATTTCGAGTTCAGCACACTTAATTCTGCCGTCACAAGTATTGGGCTGGCAAGATCAAGGCACGGCCTTTGATGTTGCTGTTCACGTAGGTACATTGTTGGCGGTGATTATCTATTTCAGAAAAGAAGTCGTAGATATTTTAAGCGCGTGGTTTAACTCATTTGGTGCACAAGGCAAAAAAACGGATGACAGTCAGCTTGGTTGGTGGATCATTTTGGCAACCTTACCTTCATTGATTATTGGTTATTTATTAAAGGACTTCGTAGAAGTATATTCTCGTAATGCGTGGATCATAGCCACAACGACCATCGTATTTGGTTTATTACTTTGGTATGCCGATGCAAAAGCGAAGCAAATCAAAACCATTTATCAAATTAACTGGGTAATGGCGCTTTTGATTGGTTTGTCGCAAGTGGTTGCTATGTTATTCCCGGGCACGTCTCGTTCTGGTATCACTATGACAACGGGTCTATTACTTGGCTTGAATAAGCAAAGTGCTGCGCGTTTTTCTTTCTTAATGTCTATTCCGGTTATCGCAGCAGCGGGGTCATACTACATCTACAAGCTTTCGACAGGCGATGAACTGATTGATTGGAACGCGATTATTTTAGGTGCGGTGTTATCGTTTATCGCGGCTTATGCGTGTATTTACTTTTTCTTAAAAGTGATTGAGAAGATGGGCATGTTCCCATTTGTTGTTTACCGTTTGCTTTTAGGTCTAGGGCTATTTGCTTTCTTAATGTGGTAAACGTTATTTAAGTTTTTTAGCATGACTAAAATGACAGCGCTTCGGCGCTGTTTTTTTATGTCTTAAATAAAATAGCAAATAATCTCTTGAGAGACGAGAGACGAGAGACGAGAGACGAGAGACGAGAGACGAGAGACGAGAGACGAGAGACGAGAGACGAGAGACGAGAGACGAGAGACGAGAGACGAGAGATGAGAGACAAGAGGCAAATATCCTCAATTTTCATTAGCTCTAGTAATAATAGCTTGGCTTTAAAATTTTCATGCTCAGGTGTCAGTCAGTTTGAAGCAATAAAAAACGCCTCCGAAGAGGCGTTTTGAAATACTAACTTCTAATTAGATTAGAAAGTGTATTTAGCACCGATTGATAGACGGCGACCTTTTACATCAAAGAATTCACCATCATCATAAGTGAACGGGTTACGTGGTGGTTCGCGGTCTAGTAGGTTGTTAATACCTACACGTAACTGTAACTCATCCATTAGGTACGTCTTGTACATGAAATCAAACGTCGTGTAAGACGGGATATTGTTATAGTTGTTGTCTTCTGCAGTCCAGTCGTTGTCATTTACTGTTGAATGACGGTAGTTTGCCGTTAACACGTAAGATGAATCATCTTGAGAGTAAACAGCACTTAAACGGCCTTTCCAGCGTGGAGACGCAGTTTCACCAACGTAGTTACGGAAGTCTTCTTCACGGCCAGTTGAGTTTTGGTTGTCATCAATCAGGTACGTTGCAGTTAACTTAAGAGCTAGGCTACCGTTGAATACGTCTGTACGGTAAGCTGACTCAAAGTCCATGCCCGTTTTTGTTAGTTGTGCAGCATTGATTGGACGTGTGTAGAAGTGAGTAATATCACCCGTCTTCTCGTCACGCTCAAAGTTGCCACAGAATGGGTTATCTAAAGAAGATGACTCATAACATAGTGCAACACTGTTACGACCGAAATATTCAATCGCTCCATCAACTTCAAACGACCAGTAGTCCATAGTAAAGTCTAAGCCTTCAATAAATGAAGGCGTGTAAATCACACCAATTGTGTAGTCGTTTGATACTTCATTTTCAAGGTTTTGGTTACCTTGTATATAACCAGGTAGACTACCGCCACCGATCCACTCGTCAGTCGGCATCCAACCAGCAGCTAGGCCATCTGCTTGACAGTTCTTGATAACATTGTCTTTGTACTTGCTACCAGAACTTGCAATTGAGTCAGCACGACATACGTCCGCACGACCTGAGCTAAACGTTTTTGAGTTTGGTGTGAATAAATCACCTAGGTTTGGCGCACGTACTGATTTAGAACGGTTTAAACGTACACGTAAATCGTCTGTAACACCCCAGTTAAGCGCTAGTTTCCACGCGTTATCAGAACCCGTTACAGAGTAATCCATGTATCGGAATGCAGTTTCTAGTGTTAGATCAGTCGCTAGGAAAGCATCTTCAAGAAGTGGGATTGAGATTTCAGCTGACAGTTCATCAACTTCAATTTCTCCGTCCATCGGAAGGCTAGAGTTACCAAAGATCAGGCCTTTTTCCATGTTTTCTGATGGAGTCGTTGTTGCTGATTCACGACGGTGCTCCGCTGTGAATGCCGCAGCTACGTAACCCGCTGGAAGCTCATATAAAGAACCATCTACAGTTAATGCAAATACAACTTGATCGTGCTTAGCAAAACGGCTTGCCGTCGTTGCGATATAATCTTGCTGTGCCGCTGTAGCAGATGTTGCACCCATAGTATTGAACGGTGTACAACCTTCAATAGCACCAACCACATTGCCTTCAGCATCGCGATCTGCACATACGATCTGACCGTTATACTCTACAGCATCAATCGCGTTTGCAAGGTTTTGTGTTAGTACTTCACCAGTCCAAAGCGTATCTTGCTCGATACGACCAAACTGAACATAAGTGCTGTAACCCCAGTCATCAGTTAAGTAACCTTCAGCGCCAAAAGAAGTACGGAATACTTCACGCTCTTGGTTGTACATACGGTCACCCCAAAGGTGCTCGTTTGCTTGACGAAGCGTTACAGAAGTAAGCTCATTGTCGTCCATTAGTTTCGCCATATCATCTTTGATGAATGCGTTGTCGCGACGAATTGTATGACGGAAGAAAGCAGGCGAACTCTCAGTTGTTGAATCGGTGTTTGAATAAGTGAAGTCAAATGTCAAAGCGTGCTCATCATCTAGCTGATAAGTACCGTAAGCTGACGCAATTACACGCTCAAGTGGAGTCTGGAAGTAAGACTTGTAGCCATGGCTAAAGATGCCATCACCCATGTTGTTTGCATCAATAAAGTAACGATTTGCATCACGGCCAACACCTGGGTTAGGTACCATACCTAAGCCATTATCGAATGCACGGATGTTGCCGTTTTCATCAAACGTGTAGTGGTGGTTTAAGTAACCATCAGTAGTGAATGCGTTTTTCGTGAAGAAATCACCACCTTCAGAGTAATACGCAAGTGCAGTTGGCTGGCCAAGAATAACACGACCAGGAATGTTGTCTTCACCATTTGTATTTGCTGGGTTGCCATATGAGTTTACTGGATTTGCGAAGAAATCACGGCTCAGTTTCGTGTAGCTTTCGTTTTCTGTGTAGTTTAAAGATGCGATGAAAGACAATTTATCTGCTTCCATACCACCTGTGATTGAGAAGAAATTCGACTCGGCACCGCTTTGCTCTGGACGAACTGTTGAAACGTCAACTTCGATACCGTCCATAGATTTTTTAGTAATGATGTTCACAACACCAGCAACAGCATCTGCACCATAAACAGCTGCAGCACCACCAGTTGCAATTTCAATACGCTCAATCATTGATGTAGGGATGTTGTTTAAGTCAACAGCAGTGTCACCTACTGAGCCTGGTACGAAGCGGCGACCGTTAACAAGCACTAAAGTACGCTCTGAACCTAAACCTCGAAGGTCAGTGGTATTTAAACCAGAAGCAAAGATCAAGTTAGTTGTAGTTTCAGGGGTAAGGCCTGCAGTTGCTTGAGGCATTTCTGCAAGTAGGTCGTTTACGTTAGTAATACCTTGGTTTTCTAGTTCAACACCACCGATCACAGTAACCGGAGTTGGAGACGTTAGGTTAAAACGCTTAATTTTAGAACCAGTAACCTGAATGCGCTCTACTTTTTGCGCTTCAGTATCTGTATTTGCTACCGCAACAGTGCCTGCTGCAGTACCTGCTAGTACAGCAGCCTGAATGCTTGCTGTTAATAGGTTTAACTTCTTCAACATATAACCTTTCTCTATTTGTTTTGAATCTCACATGCGTTGCATGTGCCATAGGTCAGGTACTGTTTTTAGCATAAGTAATTGTTACTTAATTCTTTGCCCTGTTTGTGTTAAATGTTCCCTTTTTGTGAATTGTGTATTTATTTTGGGTTTTAATTGTTTTTGTTATTTAATTACAGCAGTTTAGGGCTTGTGTTTTTGTAATCTTAAATTTACAGGTGAGGGTTGCTGTTTGGTTTGTTAACGTTTGTTTTAACTCCTTGTTAGTGTGTGCAAACTTTCGTTAAAGATACTGCTTTTTTAGTGTTCGTAAATGTAACTTTGTTGTTCTTGTTAATGTTAATTGGGCTGTTTCAATAATGAGCATTTAAGAAAAAAAATAAAAAATAATGGGAGCTTTAGAGATGTTGAATAAAAAAACACCTCTAAATGTATGTAAAAAGAGCGAGCTGTTAACTGAGTGTTTTTTCTATTGCAGCAATTCGAGCTGTTTGTAATCCCAGTTTAATCGCTGCACCGTGATATCCTAATGAGATGACCTGTTGTGCAGTAACAGTTTGAGATGCCATCGCACAATTTTGTAGCGTTTGTGCAATATCTTGCTGACACTGTGTATATTTTAGTATCTCTAGTAACAAGTTAAAACGCTCTGGGCGACGCCAAAGATCTATAAGGTTAAAGAACTTTAAAATATTTTCAGGACTTAAGTCTTTTTCATTTAAAAAGTTATTTAATAACTTAAAGTCTCTCAAGCTGTTTGCAAAAGTGCTGGGGATCTTTAACGTCTGTTCTATATGTTTAAGGTCATCAGGTGAGCTGGTTTCAAGACATAAACAAAAATGACAAACTTGCAGTGTGTCAGAATCAATGAGAATCTCTCTTGTGGCTACAAATTGATTAGCACTTGTTATTTTTTGGGTTTCTAAGTTGGACCAGCTTGGCAGAATAGGAAGGACATCAGCTAAAGCATTAATGCCATTTATTACTTCTAAGAATAAATGAAGGGTGTTGGTTTTTAGACATTTTTCTATCTCTAACCAGATACGCTCTTTGGTTAATGTTTTAAGTTCACCACTGGCAACCATATCTTTCATAAGCAAAAGCGTTTCAGGCGCAATGGTAAAGCCTAAATGATGGTAACGCGCAGCAAATCGCGCAACGCGTAAAATGCGGAGTGGGTCTTCACTAAAGGCTGGGCCAATATGCCTAAGTAAGCGGCTTTTTATATCTGCTTGGCCCTGGTATGGGTCAATCAGCTGTCCATTTTCATCTTGTGCAATGGCGTTGATGGTTAAATCACGGCGGTATAAGTCTTCTTCTAAAGTAACTGTTGGGTCAAAGTCACATATAAAGCCGGTATAACCTTGACCGTTTTTACGCTCTTTGCGTGCTAGGGCATATTCGTCTTTACTTTGTGGGTGTAAAAATACAGGGAAATCTTTCCCAACCTGTTTATAGCCCAAAGACTGCATTTCTTCAGGGGTGCTACCGACGACGACATAATCGTGTTCTACAACTGGGTAATTTAAAAGCGCGTCACGAACAGCGCCTCCAACTAAATAAACTTTCATGTGTATTCCAATGTTTCAACGGGTGCACTTGGTTTCAAGGTTTTATCTTGCGCACTTTTTTGCCATTATAGGGCCTATCATAACAATAAAGAGTTTTATCGTGTATTTAAGCTATTTTGGGTTGAAAGAGAAGCCGTTCTCAATTGCGCCTAATCCTGAGTATTTATATATGAGTGAGCGCCACAAAGAGGCGCTGTTACACTTAAATTATGGATTAGGTGACACAGGTGGGTTTGTATTACTGACGGGTGAAGTTGGAACTGGTAAAACCACCATTACGCGTTCAATGCTGAAATCATTACCTGAAAATACCGAAGTAGCTTTTGTATTAAACCCTGCGCTTTCTGAACTAGAACTACTAGCAAGTATCTGTGATGAGTTAACAATATCGTATGATCCAGAAACCGCGACTCTTAAAAGCTTAACTGACGCCTTAAAAGCGCGATTTACAGAGAATTATAAAGCGGGCGGTCACACTTTACTTGTGATTGATGAAGCACAGCATTTATCACCGAGTGTGCTTGAGCAACTGCGTTTATTGACCAACCTTGAAACAGACGATAAAAAGTTGGTGCAAATAGCGCTGATTGGTCAGCCAGAATTGCAAACCCTACTACAGCGTAATGAGCTGAGGCAATTAGCTCAGCGTATTACTTCTCGATATCATTTACTGGCACTGACAGAATCTCAAGTGTTTGCGTATATTCAGCATCGCCTGCAAACCGCGGGCTGTGATACTGCTTTATTTAGCCATGAAGCTGTATCGCATATTTATAAACGTACTCAGGGGATCCCGCGTTTAATCAATCTGCTGGCAGACAGATGTTTGCTTGGTGCTTTTTCTGCGCAGAAAAGAGTTATAGATAAAGCGGTTGTTGAACAGGCTGCAAAAGAAGCCCTACCTATGGTCAGCGTAAATAGTGAAACAGCTTCTGAAAGTAAGCTGAAGAAGTTTGCGCCTGTCTTGTCTCTTATTGTAGCAAGCTATATTGTTGGTTTTGCTGCTGCTTATATTTTTTAAGAAGTTCAATTATGTCTATTATTGATGCCGCATTTAAACAATCACAAACCGCAAACAATACTGAGCAAGCGCACTTAGCTTATCAACAAACAAAACAATTGGCTTTTTATAGAAAGCTATCGATTGGTCTTGCGGGTGTTGGTTTGAGTGTCACTTTTGCATTGGCTGGTTTTTACAGCGGCCAATACCTTCAGAGTCAATCTCAATCAATTGCCACCTTACAAAACCAGCAAGAGCAAGTTGAAGAGGTAACTGAAACATTAGCGCAGCAAGACAATGTATCGCGCTTGCAGCCAACTCAGGCTAAACCGACTTCAGAAACTTCTATTAATCAAGGGGCTGTACAATCCGGTGAGCAATATCAATGGATGTCAGTGCAAGTTGGGGTAAACGAGCAAGGGGCACCTATTTTTAAACAGCAATTGGTACCGCTTTCGGCTGTTGCTCAGGTCAATACTGTGCCAGCTGAGTCTTCTGTTGTCAGCAATACCGCTTTACCAGAACAACCGGAAGAAGACTTAAGCCAATATCGTGTATTAGGGAAACCACTGGATGATACGCAGTTGAATAGCCAAGTAGGTACTTCTTTACAAACGACACCATCGCAAGAAGATCTAAGCCAGTATCGCGTATTAGGAAAGCCACTAGAGTCCGAGCCTGAGATACAAACAGAGTTGTTAAATAACTATGACTCTCAGAGCAATACAGAGAATCAAATACCAGAAAACGCAGTTGAAGAAGCAACTGATGAGGCTGCGGAAAGGTTAAAAGCGGCATTTGAGCTTGCGGTTGCAGAAACGGCAGATAAAGATTTTACTGAGGCAGAGCCAGCTGAAACTACGCCAGAAAAAGAGCGCTTATCTATTGAATTTCTACCTGCAAAAACACAGGCTGCAATAGGAAAGTTGACGTATCAAGCTCATATTTATGCCACCTCAGAGCACAAGCGTTGGATAAAAATCAATGGCGTTGAACTGTACGAGGGAGACAAAATTAATGGTATGCGGTTACTGGAAATCGCGCCAGAGGCAAGTGTTTTTAGATTCCAAGGGTATGACTTTGCAGTGAAAGCCATGCAAGATTGGCAGCCTTATTAATAACCCTCGCTCGTAATTTAGATATAAATTAAAGCCTAAATCACTTATGTTGTTTAGGCTTTTTTATGTCAGCGCCTATTAAGGCATGCGGAGGCGAATTTAATGAAAGCACGTTATGGTAAAACTGAGTGCTTGAAAAACTTAATCAGATCTAAACCAAACTCTTCAGGTTTTATTGCCGCTTCTAATTCATCCGCACAGCGTTTTTCTGCCAAATCTATGTCTTTGATAGCGATGTGATACATTGATTTTGCACTGTAAAATACTTTAACAATAGGCTTTAAGGGCTGCTCTGGATTTGAGCTTGCAACCATGCCTATTCTTTGAGACTTCAACTTAACCAAAGAGCCAACAGGGTACACCCCAATACAGTTGATGAATTCATTAAGGAGCTTTTCGTCAAAGTGGTGTGGACTGCTTTCTCTGAGCATTTTAAAAGCTTGAATTGGCGTAAGCGCTTTTTTATAGACCCGTTCAGCCGTTAATGCATCAAATACATCAACAATAGAGGCCATTCTGACATAATCTGATATTTCACCATTACTTAAGCCTTGCGGGTAACCTGAACCGTCAAGTCTTTCATGGTGGAACCCTGCTACTTCACAACTTATTTTAGATAAGCCTGCTTCAGTGACAATCTCATAACTGAATTGGGCATGTTGTTTCATTTGCTCGAATTCGCTGTCACTGAGTTTACCTGGCTTGTTGAGGACCGCATCATCGACTTTTATTTTACCGATATCATGGAGTAAAGCGCCGGTAGCGAGCTGTTCGATAATCTCTCTATCTAAACGTAAATGTTTAGCAAAAATAGTGATGAGTGTGGCAACATTAATAGAGTGTTCGAGTAGATAAGCGTCTTTTTGTTTGATCATGGCAATGCAAGATAGAGCATCTTGATTGCGAAAAATTGAATCTATAAAGCTCGTTGCTACCTCTTTAAAAGCGTCGACATCAATGGGGTTACCCGCTTTTAAATCTGCAAAGGCTTTGGCTTGAAGTGATTTGGCTTCTTCAACAAGTTTCATGGCCTGATTTATTTCAGCGCTAATGGCAGTAGATTTATGCCAAGGGTCCTTTTCTTGCTCAGGCGCATTTTGAATATCAGAGTCAGGCGCAGTAATACCATGTTTGTTATTGCTCAAGTCGAGCATTTTATCAGGGTCAACTTCAACTCTTAAAATACCCGCAGAAGCGAGTTTGTTAATACTAGTTTGTGTCTTAACCCAGCCTTGCGTTTTGACTTGTACACTGCCAGTTTGCTCTAACACACTGACGACAAACATACCGGGTTGTAACTCTTCTATGCTTATGCTCTTCACAGTACTTTCTTTTTTAGTGCCAGTTATTTAAGCCTAGCAAAAGATACCTAAAAAAACAGTTGAAGGAGATCATGAAAATTAAAAAAGCCTGTACTTAATTAAAAGTACAGGCTTTTCAAAGTCAAAGAGTAAAATAGATTATTCGTCGTCTTCAACTAATGTCATTAGTGACGTGTTACCACCAGATGCCGTAGTGTCGATACTAATGGTCTTTTCTGTTACTAGACGGTTAAGCAGCGTGTCGTAGTACTCAGCACTGATCACAGGCAAGATAGCGCCCTTACGTGCAGCTAGTTGCGTACTGAAGTAACCTTTACGTGCACAGCCACTACCAACTACTGCCGCAGCAAGGTGATCATGAGCCAATACCGCAGGGAGTTGATTAAGCTTAGCAACCTGCATAACGCCTTCAGCTACGCCGCAGCTGATTAACTTATCTCTGAAAGCTAATGCTTCTTCGTGGAATAAATCAGAAACTACAGTGATCACTGTATTACCAGCAGCTAGAGAAGTAATGATAGACATTACCCAGAAGTTGAATGAGGTGTCTTTATCAGCAAAACATACAACACAGCCACGCGGCTCGTAACGAATCGTATTTGATTCACCTGTAGGACCAGGCAACTGTACAACCTTGCTTAAGCGCTTTTCAAGACGAATGATCTGCTCACGAGCATCAGCTAAGGTGTGCGCTAGGTCATCAGCAAGTTGATCCATAATTTCAACATTAGCAAGTTTCGCTAATAACTGACGTACCACAGATACGCGGTTATTTAGCGGCATTGCACGCCATGCTTTTTCATCACGTATTGAGTTTTGCATTAGCTGGCTAACTTGCTCTTGCGCACCTTGGAATGCCTGAAGCGCTTCAGTATCAACTGCAACGTTAGTAGATTGACGGTTATCTGGTGTCTTATTCTCTTTTACTAGGCGAGATAAGTAGTTAGGCCCACCGGCTTTAGGACCAGTACCAGAAAGACCACGTCCACCGAACGGCTGAACACCTACTACCGCACCGATCATGTTACGGTTGATGTAAACGTTACCTGCGCGTGATTGCTTAGCTAGGTAGTTTGCACGCTCTTCAATACGCGAATGAATACCCATAGTTAAGCCAAAGCCTGTGCTGTTTACTTGGTCGATGACTTTATCGATTTCAGTGCCCTTAAAGCGGATCACGTGTACACACGGGCCGAATACTTCTTTCTTAAGTACAGATAGGTCTTTGATCTCATATAAACGAGGTGCAAAGAAGAAATGACCAGTGTCACTCATATCAGGTAATGGACACTCAAAATGCAGTGTTGCATTGCCTTTTAAGTACTCTACGTGTTCAGTAAGTGCGCTATGCGCTTTTTGGTCGATTACCGGGCCAACATCCGTTGAAAGGTAAGCTGGATCACCAACATGAAGCTCTTTCATTGCACCTTTGATCATACTGATCACTTTGTCTGCGATTTCTTCTTGTACAAATAGTACACGAAGAGCAGAACAACGCTGACCTGCTGACTGGAAGCCAGAAGAGATCACATCGTCAACAACTTGCTCAGGCAGCGCCGTTGAATCAACGATCATACAGTTTTGACCACCGGTTTCAGCAATCAGAGGTACTTGGTCGCCACCGCGCTCAGCAAGGGTTTGTGAAATGCGTGTACCCGTTTCAGTAGAACCTGTGAACATAACGGCTTGAATACGCTCGTCAGGAACAATCACCTGACCAACTTTGCTACCGCGTGCGATAACAGGCTGAACTACGTTTTCAGGTAAACCAACTTGCTTCATTAGGTCAATAGTGCGAAGTGCAACCAGTGATGTCTGCTCTGCAGGCTTTGCAATAACTGTGTTACCTGTCACGATTGCCGCTGCAACTTGGCCTAAGAAAATCGCCAGTGGGAAGTTCCAAGGGCTGATACATAAAATCACTCCACGTGGAGAGAAACGCTCATCTAGCGCAAGTTCTTCAGCTTTTGCTGCGTAGTATCGACAGAAATCAACCGCTTCACGTACTTCGTCGATACCATCTTGTGCAACTTTACCAGCTTCTTTGATACATAGTGCGATTAGCTCATCACGGTGATCTTCTAAGATATCACCTGTGCGACGAAGAATATCAGCGCGCTCGTTGATTGGTACCTTTGACCAAGCTTCGAATGCTTGTTCAGCGTTCGTTACTAGTTGCTTCATTTCAGTTTCGTCTTGGTGACGAATTGAACCAAGTACTTCATCGTGGTTTGCAGGGTTGATTACGGCTTCATGACCTTCAGGTACATCGTTGTGCGTAATTAAGTTTTTCTCTACCCAAGCATTCAAATTGTCACGCATTGGCGTGATGTGGTTAATGTTGGTTAAGTCTAAGCCTTTAGAGTTGTTACGCTCTGCACCAAACATGTCGATAGGCATCGTAATTTGCGTATTGCGCTTGTTGCGTAGGCGCTGAATTTTTTCTACCGGATCTTCTAACAGGCTTTCAACCGGCTTGCTCTCATCAACAATCGCATTAACGAATGAAGAGTTTGCACCGTTTTCTAATAGACGACGAACTAGGTAAGCAAGTAGGTCTTCGTGCTGACCTACTGGCGCGTATACACGACACTGTACTTTGTCTTCGGTGACAACTTGGTTGTATAGTGAGTCACCCATGCCATGTAGACACTGGAATTCGAAGTTGTTGTATTCGCCGTTTGCTAGCTCAAGGATTGTCGCTGCAGAGTATGCGTTGTGCGTTGCGAACTGAGGGAAGATCACATCACGTGCGTTCATTAGTTTAATCGCACAGGCTTTGTAAGATACGTCTGTGCTCGCTTTACGTGTGAATACCGGGAAACCTTCAAGGCCATCAGCTTGAGTTAGTTTTACTTCAGTATCCCAGTAAGCGCCTTTAACAAGACGAACCATCATCTTACGGCCTACGCGACGACATAGGGCTTCTAACCAGTCAACAACCCAGATAGCACGTTTTTGGTATGCTTGCATTGCAAGACCGAAGCCGTTCCAGTCACCTAATGCTTCATCAGAGAATACCGCTTCGATGATGTCTAAAGAAATATCTAAACGGTCTGCTTCTTCTGCATCAACAGTGAAGTTGATGTCATATTGTTTTGCTGCAAGTGCAAGCTCTTTTAGTTTAGGAACTAGCTCTTCCATTACGCGTTCACGATGTGTGAATTCATAACGAGGGTGAATCGCAGAAAGCTTTACAGAAATACCAGGGCTCTTGATTGGACCACGGCCATTAGCTGCTTTACCAATGACATGAATTGCTGTCATGTAGCTGTTAAAGTAACGGTCAGCGTCGGCCATGGTGCGCGCACCTTCACCTAGCATGTCATAAGAATAGGCATAGCCTTGTGCTTCTTTTTCTTTCGCACGTTCAAGAGCTGCTTCAATAGTGGTGCCCATTACAAACTGCTGACCCATAATCTTCATTGCATATTGCACAGATTTGCGGATAGCTGGCTCGCCAATGCGACCCATAGTGCGTTTTAGTAGACCAAACTGTTCTTCTTTTGATTTGTCTGCATAGTCAACCATCTTGCCAGTAAGCAATAAGCCCCAGCTTGATGCATTAACAAATAGAGAGTCACTGTTACCTAAGTGAGCGCTCCAGTCACCTTGACTTAGCTTGTCACGAATTAGTTCGTCTTGTGTTTCTTTGTCTGGCACACGAAGCAAAGCTTCTGCTAAACACATTAACACCACGCCCTCTTCAGAAGATAAAGAGTACTCTTCTAATAGCGCATCAACACCGCCTTTACCTTTTTGGTCTCTACGAATGTTTAATACCATTTGACGCGCGCGCTCCCAAGCACGGCTTCGAGCAGAAACACCAACTTCTGCTAAAGGCAAAATCTGATCGATGACTTGTTCTTCGTCGATGCGATAAAAGTCTCTGATCTTTTGACGGATCGGACACTGGGTCGTTAAGTCGCCTTTAAATAGCATAATGTGAACCCTCTAAAATTATTAGGTGATAGAATTTTTGTGCATTGTATACAAATCGCAGCAGAATATGCTGGTTTAATTTGGCGATTTACGGTAATTTACGGCTCAAATTCTAAATAATTCAGCATAAAATTCTGTATGACAACTTCAATCAAAACACGTGTGCTTGATCGCATTGATTTAGCTATTTTAGACGCTTTACACAAAAACGGCAGAATTTCGAATGTAAATCTCGCTAAGGCAGTAAACTTAAGCCCTAGCCCGTGTTTAGATAGGGTAAAAAAGCTTGAAAGTGAAGGGTATATAGAAGGGTATAGTGCCCGATTAAACCCTGAAAAATTAGGGCAGCATTTGGTGGCCCACGTAGAAATACGTCTAAAAAGCTCTACTGAATCGGTTTTTGAAACCTTCAAACAGCATATTATTCGGATCCCTCATGTAGTGAGCTGTGACATGGTTGCCGGTGGCTTTGATTATTTAGTGAAAATTCGAGTACCTGATATGACGGTTTATCGTGAAGTGCTAGGGCAAATTGTAGAGATTCCAGGCGTTGGTACAAATCATACTTATATGGTGATTGAGCATGTAAAACCAGATTTAGGGGTAGGCGTGCTGTAAGGGAAGGAGTGTCTTTACTAGGTTTAATTTATTAAAAGCTTGTAATACATTCATGTACCTATAAGCTTATACTCGCTTACTCGACAAATAAAAAAGCCGTGCATAGCACGGCTTTAAGTTCAGTTTACTTTATAAATTAAGAACCACCAGTACCAGTTACTGGTTTCTCTGTAGCTACACAGTTAGCAACAGGGATTTCTAGTGCAACTTCAGTAGCGCTTGCAGTGAATGAAACCGCTTCTGTTAGTGCATTGTTGGCAGTCGTGTTTGCAGCACGTGCAGTGTAATCGCCAGCAACTAGGTTATTGTATACAGCCTTACCGTCATTTCCTGTACGAATTGAACCTACACGAGAACCGTCTTGGAATAAATAAACAGTTGTAGCAGATGCTGCGCGACCTTGTTGATCTGCGCCTTCAACATTACAAACAAGTTCAGTTTTGAATGGTTGTGCAAATGTTTCTACAGGCTCGTCGTTAACAAGAACAACTGTCTTGCCATCTAGCTCACAAACATCATCAAGTTTTAGGCGTGTTGCAGTGCCGTCAACTGGGTTATTTTCATCACCCTTCACACCATCAATGATGTTTGCACCATTTTCTAGGAACTGTAAGAACACAGGGAATGAAGGTGGGTTAAGAATTGTTGATTTGTCGAAGAAGAACGAGTCACGAGCACGTTTTAGCTTACGATAACCGTTAGTTTGAGACTCAACTAGTAGAGAGAACGGTGTGCTGTTTTGTACTTCATTTTCGCCACCGTATACGATATCAAATTCAACGCGGCCGTTAGTACCACATTGACCACGGTTAGGCTCACGCCAGTTGAAGAAATCAAGGTTCCAGTAAGATAAGTGAGTTACTTGTACTGCAACGTTGAAAATACTGTCATTACCTTCAACTTTTTGGGCTACACCGTAGCTTTCAAAGCTCCACTGAGCTTCATCTGCGTCATAACTCCAAACTGGGATAATATCGCCTTCTTTAACTGTACGTGAAGCAACAGTACCGCCTTCAACAGTTACACAAGCACCTTTTCTGAAGTATGCAGAGTCAGTTGCTTTGGTTGAGTCAGTAGCAAAATTTCTAACTGTTTCTTGGTCAAGGTCAGTTGTACCATAGTTCATTGGACAAGCATTCGCAGTGTTTGCGTCTACAGTCATTTTCACTTCGATACTGTTTTCCTTACCATCAGTTTCACCAAAGTTCTTAACTTTGTTACCTTCAGCATCTGTTAATTCGATAGCAACGAAGCCTGCTGTAGTGAATGCACCGGCTTGAGGAGCTTCAGTTGCGTCAGTTGCATCGCTAGCAGGTACTGCTACTTCTAGGTCTAAACCACCTGGGAAAACGTCAAGCGTTGAGCTTTCGCGAGCTTGAGAAGCTGCATCACCATTGTTGTTTGCTTCTGTTGCTGTACTTGCTTCATTATTGAAGTAAGCAACTGTTAATTCAGGCGCACCTGTTAATGGCTTCAGTTCACCTTCTGAATCACGGTAAAGCATCTGGCTACCACTAGGGATAACAACTTCAACACCACCTTTGTCGTCTTTTTCCGTAGCAGCTTCGATTTCTTTTGTCAGTGTAATTGGTTGAGGGTCACCGTTTTCATCTGTTACTGTAATAGCACCAGTTTCTTCATCAAACGCTAGTGTTTCGCCTTCTTTTACTAATTCTTCAACTGCTTTTGATTCAGCTGCAACTTTCACAGGAGTGTCTGCAGAAGAAGTTCTAGGAACTAATCTTACTGTTGCAGATTCGTCAGTATTGTCTGATGAAAGAGTAAACGTTGTACTGTTATTGATGAAGCCATCCGCAATGAAGTTAACAGTAACTGTAACTTCTTCTGAAACGTCAGCAACTGCTGCAGAGAAAATACCAGTACCGGCATTAAGTGTTAACTCTTCAGCTGCAAGCTCGCTACCATCTAAAGATACAACTTTATCAGCACCTTTAGTTATTCTTACCGTTACAGGTGCTTCAGCCGTACCAAGTGCTGCACCACTTAAATCTTCAACTGAAACAGTGAAAGCAGCTGCTTGTTTTTCAGCAACCGCACCATCAGGAAGCTCACCAACTACAATCGTATCTGGCTCTTCTGGTACTGGTGGTTTGATATCAATGTTGTTGTCATTGTCACTGAAGCAGCCTGCTAGGCCTAGAGTAACACCCATTGCAAGGGCAAGTTTGGTTAGATTAAACTTTTTGTTTCCCATGATTTTTACCTTTTCCTTTAATTTCAAGTAAACTGAGAGTGCACTAATTATGTTGCAGATATAAGATAACCTTGCCCCGCAATGCAAATTAGTAAGTAGAGAATAATAGCTCATTATTTATTCGTCAAGCTGCTGAATGATACTTTATTAAAAGTTCATATACAAATTTAGACGCTTAATTTTTTTATTAAAATCAGTCCCTTTTTTTAGGGCTAGCATAAAGCTGTATAACAATTAATTTACTAAGTAAATTTGATGTTTTTAACAGTTTTTCAGCAAGCAAAGCTGTCGACAAAGTCGTCTAAGGCATCAATGTCTACAGGCTTTAATCCATCAGGGGTTCTGATTATTAGACCTTTATCTACTAATTCGGTTACAACACGGCGATAAGCGCGCTCTGTGGTAGCGAATCGTTCTGCTTCAGCGTTTACTGTGCTGTAAGCTCTTAGAAGGGTTGGGTTGCTGTTTTCTGCGCGCATTAAGCAGTCTTTAGCAATGTTGTAGCTAAGCGGAAGTAACAGCTTATCTAAGTTCACTTTTTGGTTTTCAATGAACTTTGCCGCGATGGTTTGTGCGGTGTATAAGCTGAGCTCTGGTTGGTCGAGTAATAGTTGTCGCCAATGTTTAAGCTCAATGAGATTGTATTGCACTTCATTTAAACAGGTAACTGTGTATGTACAAGGGTGATTGTTGAGCGCTTCAATTTCGCCAATTAAGGTATTATTACAGTCAAGCTGACCGAGTAATAATCGTCTACCATTACCTACATCGTAACTAAAAGACACTGTGCCGCTTCTGACCAGAATTAATTTGCTTAATGGTTCATCTTGGTGAATCAGTACATCTTTCTTTGTGTGTACAAAAGTATTACCCGCAAATTGCAGTAATTGTTCAACGAGATTGGCAGAAAAGTGGTATTGGAACATCTAAAAGGCTCTTAGGACAATTGTCCTAGTTAATCACATGTTGCGAAGATAGCATGACTTATGCCTTATGCTAAGTGGTTATTGAGTTTTTACCTTAATTTTTGCAGCCGAGGCATTTCAATAAAATTTGATGTGGCACTTTTTGACTAAGAATGAAATTTGTTGGAGTGAACGATGAGTTGGGAATATTTAGGGTATTTGGCGTCGGTTTTTTTAGTTTTGTCTTTAATGATGACTAACGTAACTAAATTACGTTGGTTAAATTTAACTGGGTGTATTTGCTTCACCATTTATGGCGTGATGATCCAAGCTTGGCCTGTGGCATTTACGAATGCTTTATTAGCGATAGTGAATATTTATCACTTAATTAAGTTAGTAAAAGAGCGCAAGAAATAAACCCTATTACAAAGCTGAGAGGCCTTAGCGTCAACAAAACATGCTAAGGCCATTATTAAAATGCCGCGCTAATTACTTCTTCTCAAAACGTTTTTCACCTGCTATCCAAGTCTGCTCTACGCCAATCTTGAATATTTCATTTTCAGGCACTGTAAAATAATCTCTGTCGATTAAAATAAAGTCTGCCCATTTGCCTTTTTCTAAACTACCTAGCTTATATTCTTGAAATGCAGCATATGCAGCATCCAGTGTGAACGAAGTTAATGCTTGCTCTCGTGAGAGTTTTTCAACATTGCGCCAGCCATTTTCAGGTGTTTGCTGCTTCGACATCCGCGTTACAGCGGAATAAAGTCCGTCGAACGGGTTTGCAAGTTCAACTGGGAAGTCAGAACCAGAGGCAACTTTACTACCTTGCTTGAGGAAAGTTTGCCAAGCGTAAGCACCTTGTAATTGCTCGGAGCTTAGGCGCTTTTCTGCCATATGCATATCAGAGGTAGCATGCACAGGCTGCATAGATGGAATAATATCGAGTTGCTTAAAGCGAGGAATATCATCAGGGTGTACAATTTGTGCATGCTCAATACGGTTACGTAGCAACTTACCGCCGACAGTCTTAAACTGGCTTTCATAGCTGTCTAAAACAATGCGGTTTGCTCTGTCACCAATGGCATGGGTGTGCGCGCTATAACCATGTTTAAAGGTTTTGCTCATTAAGGCTTCGAGTTCAGGTTTATTTTCAAGCATAAGGCCTTTGTGGTTTTTTCTGTCTCTATAATCTTTGATGAGTGCGGCACCGCGGCTTCCAAGTGCGCCATCGGCATAAATTTTTACGCTGCGAATACTTAAAAAATCATTTTGTTTTTTGATGACTCCGGCATCTAGCATGTCATCAAGTTTTGGGCTGCTTGCCGACAGCATGGCATAAATACGAAATGGTAGTTTGTTTTGCTCTGCTAAATCTTGATACAAGCGCCAAGTATCGAAGTCAATGCCTGCGTCGTGTGCTGAGGTAATACCTAAACTAACTAGGTGCTTTGATGCGGCAAATAGGGCGCGTTGCTTTTGTTCAATCGATTGTTTTGGAATATGTTTTAAAACTAAGTTTTCTGCTTTGTCGATGAAGATACCTGAAGGTTTACCTGCAACTTGAATTATTTCACCGCCATCAGGTGATTGCGTTGCTTGGGAAATCCCAGCTAGTTGCATGGCTTTACTGTTGACCCAAATAGCGTGGCCGTCAACGCGAGTGAGCACAACCGGTCTGTCGCTAACATACTTATCTAAATCGGCAGCAGTTGGAAAGGTTTTGTTATCCCACAAGGTTTGATCCCAGCCTCGGCCAACTAACCACTTATCTGGATTGCTTTTAGCATAGGTTTGCAGCTTTTTTCCTGCAGCTTCTGCAGAAGGAATACCCCTTAAATCGAGCCTTTGAAGATTGTTACCCAGACCTATTATGTGTCCATGAGCGTCAATCAATCCTGGCAGTAAGGTTTTACCTTCTCCATCAATAGCCTTAGCTTGAGGAAATTGTTTGATTGTATCTTTGTCACCATATTTAACGACTTTACCATCTTTAAATACGAGGGTAGAAAAGCGTTCAATTTTACCATCAAGTGTCGGTGTGTAGCCGTTAACGTTATGAATTAAGGTTGTGTGTGCTGTGCTGACAGCACTAAAGCACATACCTATGATGAGCGTGAGAGGTTTTATCATTATCTTTCTTCTTATATGTTGATTTCAGTTTTTGAGTAATAGCGAAGAATATTTAATTCCATCGTGTTCGTTATATCAAGCGTATTAAAGTCTTACATCATTATTGCGGTAAGCGGCTTCTCTTGTCACTATAATTATATGTACATAGTTTTTAAGGAACGTAATGCATCTATTTATGGTTTATTTGGGTGGCCGAATAGCGGGCTGTCATATTGAAATGCACGATATACGCTTTGTGATAGGTGAAAATATAGAAGCGTGTTTTGATAAGTTAAAAGCACAGTGGGTGGGTGATAAAAACAAAGTGCATATGGACAGCTATCTGGCAGTAAAATATGTCGATGGCCATGAAATCACCCTCAGTGAAACGCCGTCATTACAAAGAGAAAAGTTATTCTTTGTGAATATGGGCGCGTATCGAGCAGATAGTTTAGCCGAGCAACATGAGTTTATGCTGTGTGTGGCTGTAAGTTCTGAAGAGGCAAAACAAAAAGCGAAATCTAAACTGTTACAGGGCATGTCGCACCGACATAAAGATGACTTGTACGATGTTGATGATTGCTTTGCAGTTGACTTATTCGATACGGGTTACAATATTCATCTTACCCCAAGCGAGAAAACCCAACAGCTCTCACCTGATTGGTTTGGTTATCATGTTTTATAAATAATCTCGTAGAGCAAGCAATTCCAAGTTAGTCGTCTTGCTCTTTTTCTTCTGCTTTAAAAGCCATTCTGATGGCTATGATCACAACCGCAAACATCACAAATGGCAGTGCAGCTAAACTATATTCAATGACATGGCTATCTTGATAGTTGGGTTGCAAAATAAAATGACCGCCAACACAAAGCAAAATGCTGATAAAAAGCAGTGGCAGCATCATTAGTTCTTTTTTCTTTGAATGTTTCTTCATATTTACTATTTCACTTGAATTCAATCGCTTTGCGCTGTTTGGCTATTGTGCAAGTACTTAAAAAAGTCGCTTTGATCTTAAAAATAAAGGTTAAATAAAAAGCGGTAATTACCTGCGGTTTTTAATACCAATACTCAATAATACTTAATCATTTTGAGGGACTAAAACTGACGTTAGCTTCGTTGAAAATTTCTTACTTAGAACAACTAAATAGCGATATTTTCGCCTCGCTTCCGACAAGTTTTCCTCGCCTCAAAATAGAACACTTAATTAAGAGGATTGGTATAAGCTATGCGCATATTAGCATTGACTGTGAAATGAATAAATTTAACTTGTGCAAAAAACTGGCTCTGATATAACCAAAGAGGCATTCATTGGGGGAGTTATGAACAAAAAATTGGTTGTGGTAAAGCTGGGAACAAGTGTGTTGACAGCAGGCAAGTTGCATTTAAATAAACCAAGAATGGTTGATATTGTGCGACAGTGTATTGAGCTAAGAGAAAACGGCTATAAAGTGGTTATCGTATCGAGCGGTGCTGTTGCCGCTGGGCGCAGCCAACTTCCCACACCCATAGGCAGCTCAGTCAGTGAAAAGCAAATGCTCGCTGCAATTGGTCAAGGTCAACTTATTAATCAGTGGCAGTCGCTGTTTGCTCTATATGATGTGCCCGTTGCACAAATGCTATTAACGCGCGCCGATGTTGAACACAGAGAACGATACCTGACCGCGAAAGATACCTTAACGCAGATTTTAAAGCATGCTGTCGTTCCTATTTTTAATGAGAACGATGCAGTGGCAACGGCAGAAATTAAAGTTGGCGATAACGATAATTTATCAGCGTTGGTGGCGATTTTAGCCAATGCCGACAAGCTTATTTTACTCACCGACCAAGTTGGGTTATTTACCGCAGATCCGCGCTCTAACCCAGACGCCGAGTTGATCACACAAATCAGTGAAATTGACGATAACGTCAAATCTTTAGCGGGTGACTCTGGTACCTCACTCGGTACTGGCGGTATGGCGACAAAGTTACAAGCCGCGCAAATTGCGCAGCGTGCAGGTATTGAGACCATTATTGCAAAAGGCTCGGAGACGAATATCTTAGTCGATGTGTTAAATAGCGAAGCGCCCAGCACGCGAGTATTAAAGTTCGATGCACCACTTGAAGGTCGTAAAAAATGGCTGCTCAGTGGTCCAAAGTCCACAGGTACGATTATCTGTGATTTAGGTGCGGTAGAGGCATTAACGTGCCAAGGGGCAAGTTTATTAGCCAAGGGAATTACTTCAATAAAAGGTGATTTTACTCGAGGTGATTTAGTCTCTTTAAGTGATGACCATGGCAACGTGTTTGCAAAAGGGTTATGTGCGTTCGATAACCAAGAGCTTGAGAAGATTAAAGGGCTGCACAGTCAAAATATTGCAGAGCAATTGGGTTTTGCACTGTCTAATGTTGTGATCCATAGAGATGATCTAGTGATTTTATAAATTTTTTGGGTGTTTTTAGCTAGGCAATCTACACTCTAAAAAAGCACCTAAATTCAATATTTTCATGCAAACATCAAACTGTGGCTACGGATTAGTAAAACAACTGGTCTCTCAAAAAAAAGAATCGGACTTAAAGCTTTGCTTTAGTCTGATCTTACAAGAGCTGCTTAGTGATAGATTTGATGCTTATTTTTTTAGTAAAAAGTGTTGTCACGTTAAGGCGCAGATTGAATTTCAGTTTACCGTCCATGCGTCAGGTGTGATCCGTCAGGAAGAGTGCAATACACTATTAAATTTATTTAAGAGTGTGCTGCAAGATTTACCCGAACACATCAAGTTATTAAAGCAGCCTTCAAGAACTTTCTTCTTCGCGAAAACTGACATTCAACCTTTGGGTGGGTTGATTGTCACCAATAAAGTCAATAACCCCGGTAGTGTTATTCTCTCTGATAAAGAGGAAGGGTTGATACTCCATTTATTGGATGTGTACTTTTTGCAACTGAAGTTGCTTCATAATAGTGCGATAGATCCATTATCTCAATTACTTAATAGGCAGAGCTTTGAACAACAACTTACTGACATTATGCACATTGAGAACTGTATGCAAACCAAGAAAACTGACCCAGAGAATAGTTGGTTTTTAGCCATGTTAGATATTGACCACTTTAAAAAGGTCAATGACACCTATGGGCATGTAATTGGAGATGAAGTGATTGTGTTGGTATCGCAATTACTCAAATCGCACTTTCGGTTTGATGATCTACTTTTCCGTTATGGCGGCGAAGAGTTTGCGATTTTATTTTCAACAGAACATGCTGAGTTAGCATGGAAAGTTCTAGATAGAGCAAGAGAGTTAGTGGCAAATACTCGCTTTCCACAAGTGAACCATGTCACTATGAGTGCTGGTTTTATTCAGGTAGGGGATGATTTTCAGTTATCTGAATTAGTGAATAAGGCCGACAAAGCACTTTATTATTCAAAAGAAAATGGTCGAAACCAAGTCACTAATTATCAACAACTCAATTTGGAACCACAAGTGATTACTGACTGCGATATTGAATTGTTTTAATTTGTGATACACTCCGCGGAATTTTTAAGCGTTGGAGTTATTATGAAATTTGTCCGTTGGTTTTTAGGCCGTATCATTCTTCTTTTAAACTTTATTTTCACGCCTAGAAGTAAAAAACGTGAAGCACAGGCGCAGCAACAGCTTGATGCAAAAACGAAGAGCTTTAAGCTTTATCAATTTGAAGCATGTCCTTTCTGCGTAAAAGTACGTCGTGCTATCAAACGAGAAGGCTTAAAAGTGGAAACTCGCGATGCAAAAAATAACGAAACTTATCGTCAAGAGCTTGCTGAGCAGGGTGGTAAAGTGAAAGTGCCATGTTTGCGTATTGAAGAGCAGGGCAAGGTGACTTGGATGTATGAATCAAGTGACATAGTTGCGTTTTTGCAAGGCTTAGATAAAGCTGCTTAAAAAACTCAAAATACTAGGTAATTTTTTGTCGAATAATGGCGGGTGTGCTAGCATACCCCCCATTATTTTATTTTCTTATCAATTTATAGAAATCACACAACTATTCCTACTCCTGTAGCTCCCTCACCAACCGGTGATCCGCACTTAGGCACAGCTTATATTGCCCTTTTCAATTACTGTTTTGCTAAGCAACAAGGCGGTGAGTTTGTTCTTCGTATTGAAGATACAGACCAAGTGCGTAGCACGCCTGAATCAGAGCAAGCGATCATGGATAGCCTGCGTTGGTTAGGCCTAAACTGGGATCACGGTCCTGATGTGGGCGGTGAGTTCGGCCCATACCGCCAGTCTGAGCGCAGCGATTTATACAAGCAATTTGCGCAGCAATTAGTTGACGAAGGTAAAGCGTTTTATTGTTTCGCGACCGCTGAAGAACTTGATGAAATGCGTGAACAACAAATGGCCGAAGGTCTTCGTCCTAAATACGATGGTCGCGGTTTGTTGTTAAGCGAAGACGAGATCAAAGCAAACCTTGAAGCGGGTAAACCTTACGTTATCCGTATGAAGATCCCAACAGAAGGTAGCTTCAAGTTTAACGATTACTTACGTGGTGAGATTGAGATCCCGTGGGAAAACGTAGACATGCAAGTGCTTTTAAAAGCAGATGGTTTCCCAACTTATTTCTTAGCGAATGTTGTTGACGATCACCATATGCAGATCAGTCATATTTTCCGTGGTGAAGAGTGGATCAACTCAGCGCCTAAACTATTAAAGTTATATGAAGACTTCGGTTGGGAAGCACCTGTACTAGGTCACTTACCACTACTTCGTAACCCTGATAAATCTAAGCTGTCAAAGCGTAAGAATCCGACGTCAATTAACTACTATAAAGAAATGGGCTTCCTACCAGAAGCACTGCTTAACTACTTAGGCCGTATGGGGTGGTCAATGCCAGATGAGCGTGAAAAGTTCACCCTTGCTGAAATGATCGAACACTTCGACATGAAGCGTGTATCGCTTGGCGGTCCAATTTTTGATATCGACAAACTAAACTGGTTAAACGGTCTTTGGATCCGCGAAAACTTATCTGATGAAGAGCTTATTCAGCGCTTTGTTGATTGGAAGTTCAACGGTGAGACGTTATCTCGTATTTTACCTCAAGCTAAAACGCGTATTAACAAGCTGTCAGATTTAGTTGACCTAGCAGGTCACTTTGTGGGTGGTATTCCAGAATACGACCCTACGCTATTAACTGCGGGTAAAGCAGACGAAGACGTTGTGCGTCAGGCATTACAGTTCTTTATCTGGGAACTTGAAGCGCTACGTAGCTGGACAAAAGATGAGATCTTCGCAATTGCAAAAGCAGTAGCAACGCACCACGAATTAAAAATCAAAGACTTCTTAGAGCCAATCTTTGTAGCTATCACAGGTAAAACATCTTCAACGTCGGTTGTAGATGCAATGGAAATTTTAGGTTCTGACCTGTCTCGTGCACGTTTACGTGTGGCACTTGAGCACATTGGTGTGTCTAAAAAGCAAGCTAAGAAATTAGAAAAAGCATATCGCGACTATCCAAAAGCGTAAGTGAGGGCGTGTTGACCTTTGCTGTGTGTTTTTGCAGCAGTGAGTTGGATGTTTAGGCAAGGCAAGAAGCTACGAAGCATAGTTGTTCTATGTAAGTTAGCCGATAACGCTGAATAAATGTCCAACTCGCGCTGCTCGAAGAGTTCAACTAAAGGCTTCCACTACTTTGTCATTCGCCACTTACATAACTAGTTATGCTGCGCAGCTCATTTCGCGTATTGAAAGCCTTTGATTTGAACAAAATTCATATCTCAAAGATAAACACGCCCTAGTATTCTGATTTATAAAAACTTAAAGGCCACTTTATTTCAAAGTGGCTTTTTTATTGGTGCTTTTTTATCAATTTCACAACAGATACGACCTCTCTAACATTTTATTCTGCTACTATAGCCCGTCCTTAAAGTTGTGGAACTAGATGTATGTTAACGCCTTACTACCAACAAGATGCTGAATTTGTCACGATCACACGTGAGCAGGGTAGCCAATTCGCTAAAAAAATAGCAGATGACTTTAACCCATTGCATGATGCTGATGCGAAGAAGTTTTGTGTGCCAGGTGATTTATTATTTTCACTGGTATTATCGCGCTATGGTGTAAGTGAGAACATGTACTTCAAATTTGAAGGCATGGTTGACGAAACGTCACAACTTCAGTTTCCTGAAGCGGCAGATGAGTTTGCAGTAACATCAAACGAGAAAGTGATGTTATCGGTTAAACGTGAAGGTGAAACAAGCCAATGCCCAACGTTAATTGAAAGCTTAACGAAAAATTACGTGGCTTTCTCAGGCACAACTTTCCCGCATATGATAGTGCCTGTGATGGGTGAAAAAGAGGTGATGATCAATCCTGCACGCCCTATGGTAATTTACGAGTCAATGGCGATTCATTTTGATGATATCAATGTAAAGTCGGTGGAACTAGAAACAGATACACCTGAGTTCGAATACGAAGGTAAACGCGGTAAAATCATTCTTAAATTTAACTTCATCAGTGAAGGAAAAAAAGTCGGTCGTGGTGAAAAGCATATGCTAGTGTCTGGTATTAAAGCCTATGACCAACAGGCAATCGACGACTTGATTGCATATTACAATGAGCGCAAAGCAACGCTTTAAAGTAATAATATAATAAACAATACCACCACAAAGCGCGCCTCAGGTGCGTTTTTGTTATACTGCACACAGTTTATTTATTCGCAGTGATACTTATGTCTTTCTCCTCCTTTTCTTTGGCACCGGCCATTCATTCTGCTCTTGAAACACTCGGGTTCGAAGCCCCAACTGATATTCAATCGCAGACTATTCCACTTGCACTTACTGGCAAAGACATCATCGCGACTGCACAGACTGGTACAGGAAAAACGGCGGCATTTATGTTACCGATCCTGAACAATCTGTTGCGCGATGACACACAGCTTGGTCAAGTTAGGTCACTGGTTTTGGCGCCAACGCGAGAGCTTGCGCAACAAGTTGCAGAGAATACTCAGCAATATGCAGCCAATACTGATTTAAAAGTGGTGTGTCTGTATGGTGGAGCAAATATAGGTCCTCAAGAGAAACGATTGAAGGCAGGCGTGGATATTATTATCGCAACGCCTGGGCGTTTACTCGATCATTTAATTAAAGGCACTTTGTCACTCAGCCAACTTGAACATTTGGTATTTGATGAAGCCGATAGAATGCTAGATATGGGCTTTATTGGTGAGATAAAACGCATTATGCGTCATGTACCAGACTCACGACAAACCATGCTCTTTTCTGCAACCTTAGATGAAAGTGTTGAGAAGCTGGCTAGCCGTTGGTTATCCGATCCTAAGCGTGTAGGCATAGAGCAGCAAAACACAACCGTTGAGGCGATTGAGCAAATTTTTTATGCCATTGATGAAGAGAAGAAAGCTGCTGTCATTGCTTATTTAATTGGTAAGAATAACTGGCAGCAAGTACTGGTGTTTACTCGCACTAAAGCGCAAGCTGACAGTCTTGTGAAGGAGCTAATCAAAGATGGTTTGCCGAGCAGTGCAATTCATGGCGATAAATCACAAGGCGCTCGAGATAAAGGGTTAACTCAGTTTAAAGAGGGCAAGGTACGTGTGCTTGTTGCCACTGACGTTGCGGCGCGTGGTATCGACATCAGCACATTAGATTACGTGATTAATGCACAGCTACCTTATGTGGCAGAAGATTATATTCACCGAATTGGACGCACGGGTCGAGCAGGGCGCTCGGGTAAGGCTATTAGCTTAGTCAGCCAAGATGAACAGTGGCTACTTGAAGAACTTGAAGTGTTATTAGATGAGCGACTAACCCCACAATGGCTAAGTGGTTTTGAACCTGACTTGACCCGAGAGGTCAAAGATAACCGTAAGAATACCAATAAAGCACGTAAAGACAGAGATAAAAAACGTGTACTTGGGCAGCGTCAACGCAGAAGAAGATAGCCTAACGAAGTAAAACAGGAGTTTTTATGAATGTACTGATTATAATTGGCAGTTTAGTTATCAGCTTATTGATTTTGATCCCACTGTTAGAGCGTTATCAGGAGAGTTTAGGGCTACACAAGATGCAAAAATATAGTAAGTATATTTTGCCTTTAGTGATGGTGTCTTTGGTGATCAAATTGGTTTATATGCTTTGGCATGGAAGTTAACCTAAATTTTGCTCAGTTAAAGCTAATTACAATAAAACAGCCACAAAAAAGCCCGCAGTTTAAAACTAGCGGGCTTTTTTATACCTAGCGTCTTACTCTGATCGTTGCTTGATGAAGTCTTGCATGAACATCATCGCATCGGTGTAGTAATCGTCTAATCTATCTCTGAAACTAATTAGCTCATCAATGTTTAATTCGCGGTCTTTACATGCCTGCTCGAATTGAATCGCGATTTCAGCCACTTGCATTGCCCCCACGGTCTTTGAAATTGATTTGAGCTGGTGACAGTCTGAGATGATCTTGTCTTGTTCGCGCGTCATGACATTGGCAAAAATATCACGGATTAACTCACTACTTTGTTCAAGGTACATTCTGAAGAAACGCAGTTTTTTCGCTTCATCGTGATTGACGTATTTATCGAACATATCAATATCGACAACAGCGAGTGTTGAAATATCGACTTGCGACTCTTCAATACTTTCTTCAGTAAGTAAATCATCTTCGGTAGTAGCCTCAATCACAGTCTTAACTTCGCTAGATTCTGGCTCTATAGCTTTTACTTCATTAGAAGTGTCAACCTCTATCGTATCTTCAATTAGCACTTTAATTTCAGGCACCGCATGCTCTTGAGTACTTGCTGGGTTAAGTGCATCTTGCGAAGTCCCTTCTGGTGCTAAACCAAAGCTTGGTGTTGGAATAGTATTATCTGAAACCTGAGCTGCAGGTTTTGCTTCCCAAGTAGATTCTAAAGAAATAGCACTTAGAGAGCCGGTTAAAGCGCTTGCCTGAGAAGGAATTGCAGAACCAACCTGTTCAGTTTCTTCAGTTTCTTCAGTTTCTTCAGTTTCTTCAGTTTCTTCAGTTTCTTCAGTTTCTTCAGTTAAAGTATCTGTTATCGCAGTTTCTGTTTTATCTTCAGAAGAGGCTGAAGCAGTTTCATCAATATCATTGAGATTTTGCCAATCAATATTGTCTTGGTTGTCTACTTCAATATTATCGATATTGATCTCATGCTCAAATTCATCAACTTGTGCGTTGCTGGCATGATCTTTCCACTCTAAATCACTGTCACTTTCAGCAAATTGGCTCAGGTTTAAAGTCTCTTCAGGTGGAGTGTATGAAGAAGGTGTAGATGATGTTTCTTCTTGCCATTCTAGATTATCGGCTTCTTGGGACTGTAATGATAAATCAAGATCATAACTATCTTCATAAGTAGTTGTAGATTTTGTCTCTTCTATCTCAGGCCCTTGCCACGATAAGTCATCATTATCTGTTTCGGTTAAAGCATCGATATCTATAGTATGAACATCATCATCTATTGCAGCTTGCGATTGCTTAGTTTGTTCTTCAGACTTGTTTAAATCAGAGTCAAAAGCTGTACTTACATCAGGTATATCTGTTTTAGATGTCTCAGCTTTTGGCTCATGATCAACTACGTTTTCAACTTGCGTGGTTTCATTCTTTGCATGTTGAGTGCTAGAAGTAGAAAGTTCGTTTGATGTTTCTTTATTTTCAACAGGTGAAGTTGAGTCATCATCGCTACTTTCTTGCGAAGCTGACATCTGAATATGTTTTTCAGGCTGCCACTTTGCAAGTGTCGCCTCTAACACATTTAATTCAATAGGTTTGGTAATGTAGTCATTCATACCCGTTGCAATACAACGCTCTTTCTCACCTTTTAAAGCGTTAGCTGTGACAGCGATAATGTAAGGTTGAGCTTTTATATCATCGCATTTCTCTGCCTCTCCGCGTATTGCTTTAACCATGTCATACCCTGACATCTTCGGCATATGTAAATCGGTCAGGATGATCGGATAGTGGTTTTTCTTCCACATTGCTAACCCTTCTTCCCCATTTTCAGCGACTTCAACGCCATAGCCAAGTAAGTGGAGTTGGTCAGTCAATACTTGTTGGTTTAACACATTATCTTCAGCTAATAGTACAAGCTTATTCTCAGCGCGAGCTTTATCGACATTTAAGAAGTTATTGAAAGAGGTCGCTTTCTTTAATTGCTTCGGCTTATGTAAACCAGCAGCAACCATTACAGATGTCATAAAGCTGCTTTTACATAATGGTGCCGCATTCAAATAGAAAATATTGGCATGATTTAGAGCAGACTCGTCCATGGTGCTTAATACAATAACTTGCTGCTTATTTTGCTCTAGAGAATAAAGCAGAGAGCGTAATTGGTCATTTACAGGCGCCATGCCATCTAAACCATCAAGCACCCAAATTAAATTTGGTGTGTGCTGGAATTCTTCAGCCTCATCAATTGAGTCAATGGCGTAAGTATTCGCACCCATAAATGAAAGGTAACGACACAGAATTGCTTTACGAGCGGGGTTATCAGTGAGCACAACAACAGGTCTTTGCGCTAGCACGGCTTTATTTGCATATTCAACTTTGCCGTCGGTACTAAATGGTAATTCGACCACGAATTCACTGCCCATCCCCAAATCACTGGTGACATTAATTGAGCCCAGCATGAGCTCAATAAGGCTTTTACAAATGGAAAGGCCTAATCCGGTACCACCATATTCACGGGTGATCGAGTTTTCAGCTTGAATAAACGGATTAAAAATTTCACGCAACTGCAGTTGCGTCATGCCTTTACCGTTATCTGTCACAGAGAACCTTAAGGTGTAATGCTCAGACGTATTTTGTGCAACTTCTACTGCGACTTTTACAAAGCCTTGTCGGTTTTCGTCTGTGGTTGTGAATTTTATGGCATTACTACACAGGTTATATAAAACCTGACGAACACGAATATTGTCGCCAATTAAGTTTCTAGGAATATCTGGGGCGATTGCCAGTTGTAAGTCGAGTTTACGTTTTTTAGCCACAGAAGATAAAACGCGTGCCACTTCTTCAATGGTATCGGTAACAGAAAAAGCGGTGTTATCTATTTGTAGCTTGCCGGCTTCAATTTTAGAGAAGTCTAGAATATCGTCCAAAATACCCAGCAAAGAGAAAGCTGAATCACGAATGATGGTACTGAGGCGGTGTTGTGCACCATCTAAGTCTGTTTGGCGTAACAAATCAATTGTACCAATAACACCATTCATCGGTGTTCTAATTTCATGACTCATGGTAGCTAAGAAGGTCGTTTTGGCTTCGTTGGCGCGTTCGGCGTTCATAGTTGCCTTTTCGAGTGCCAGTGTTCGAGCTTGTACTTCAGTTTCTAAGCTAGTTTGAAGTTGCTTGAGCTCTTTTTCAGAAGTTTGATTATTGTCTATCGAAGTCTGCACTTGTTGTAGTAAATCATTAATAGATTGAGCTACTTCGTCAAAACCAAATCCTAAGTTGCTATCAATGAACCTTTTATAATCTTGCTCTTCTGATACTTTCTTAAGCTCTGATTTCAGCTTTTGCTTGTCAGTCGCAAGTTGTTGAGCGAGGCGGCGCTGTGCAAAAAGTGCAAAACCGAACGCTAATAATACAGCCAGTGCAAATAAGCCATATGCGATATTGCTTGTGTTGCTGCTAGTTTTTACTTTGTGCTGGATAACCAATTCGCCAACATACTGCCCATCAAGCTTTAAAGGTTGATGAACAGTTAGCGTGTTGCCAACTTTAAATTGCTTCACTTGTGAAATTGGTGCAATTGCAGTTTCGTTACTTTGGAAGATGAGAGAGGGCTCTGCCATACCCGTCATACTATATAAATAATATTGGGTATTAGGATCTGCCTCTGAAATACCAGCCAGTAACTTCTTAACCTGACTGAACCCTTGTTTCATCATAGTATTTGCAAGTGGTTCAGAAAGCTGTTGTGCTTGATTGGCAAAATCAATTTGTGGTGCTTGTTGTGATTTAGGAAGAAAGTACGCGGCTGCAGCACAAATAGAGCCAACAGTTAATATACTTGTTAGCACCAGAGGTAAAAAGCCTGATAGTTTTATATTCTCAGAGTTTGGCATTGATAAGGTCCGATTTAACTGCTCTAGAATTTGATTATTATTGGTTTATTTAGTATCCAATCGTAACATTGTCTTGTTATTAAAGCTCGCCGTTTTTAAGCATTTTCCATTCAGCCTTTAAGTATGGTTATTTCTTTTTAGTGACGTACTTTTGAGCAATTAAGGCACTGTTTGTACAAACTTTGCTATTGGTGGTTGAAAACTAAGCAAGCAAACGTTGCTTTTAAAAAAAGGGTTGACTTGAAGGGGCAAAACTCGTTTAATACGCCGCACGCCCAGACGGTTACCAAGTTTAATCGTTTAGGTAGTGTGTTTGCCCAGATAGCTCAGTCGGTAGAGCAGAGGATTGAAAATCCTCGTGTCGGTGGTTCGATTCCGCCTCTGGGCACCACTTATTTTAGGTGTTGCCGACTTAGCTCAGTTGGTAGAGCAACTGACTTGTAATCAGTAGGTCATCCGTTCGACTCGGATAGTCGGCACCATTCCTTATGCTAGGAATTAAAACTAAGCAAATTGCCCAGATAGCTCAGTCGGTAGAGCAGAGGATTGAAAATCCTCGTGTCGGTGGTTCGATTCCGCCTCTGGGCACCACTTATTTTCGGTGTTGCCGACTTAGCTCAGTTGGTAGAGCAACTGACTTGTAATCAGTAGGTCATCCGTTCGACTCGGATAGTCGGCACCATTTTCTCGCTAAGAAGTAAAACTAGCAAATATTTAGCCCAGATAGCTCAGTCGGTAGAGCAGAGGATTGAAAATCCTCGTGTCGGTGGTTCGATTCCGCCTCTGGGCACCATAATTGAAAAGCCTCGCAGTAGCGAGGCTTTTTCATTTCTAGCAAAATAAACCTCAGTCAACTCAAAACCATAGAAAGATGTTTTCTTTTTAGGCACTTGCAATGTGGCGCTGATCTGAATCAAATGGCATTCTTATTAAAATAAAATTTCTATTTTTTTGCTTGTGAAATCCAATTTTGCCCTCAATACTGTAGTTGAGGTAAACAAAAAAAGGATACCCTATGAAAATAAATCTTTCTGGTCATCACGTAGATGTAACCGACGCAGTAAAACAGCATGTCCAAGAAAAGTTTGCCAAAATCGCAACGCATTTTCCTTCATTGATAGCCTTAGACATCATCATTAGCAAAGAGCACAACCAGTTTTATACTGAAATTAGCACTAACTATGAAGGCGCACGCGTAGCGGTAAAAGGAGAAGGTGAAGTTATGTATCCGGCAATTGCAAATGCCGCGAAAAAACTAGATGCAGCCCTAAAGCATAGAAAAGGTCAATTAAAAGCAGATAGGCATGAAAAACCAGTGAGTACCACACCACCTATCGCCCACGAAATTATTCAAGAGATGAATTTAAGCCAATAAGTTTATTGCAAGTACTACGGAACAAGCCCGATTTATCGGGCTTGTTCCGTTTATAAGTAAAATCAGTTTTTTGTATTTGATTAATATTGTTAGTTACGAATATCGACTGGTTTTTTGGCGGCTTAACTTCGGCTATATTGTGAAAAAAATTATGGTCTTTATTTAGTGCTTGATTATCAAACTTTATTAGAAAAAACATGCCTGTATGTTGAGCCATTCTCTCACCAGGGGGAAGTCGCGACCTATATTCCTGCGCTTGCCGAGCAAAAGAAAGGTCAGTTTGCAATTGCGTTGCAAACCACTGATGGAAAAGTATATTCGGCAGGAGGTGTCAGTAATAAATTTACTGTGCAATCAGTGTCAAAGGCGCTCACTTTAACTATGGCATTACAGCGTTATGGGGATGAGTTGTGGCAGCGTGTTGGTAAAGAACCATCTGGAACCGCTTTTAACTCACTAACTCAGCTTGAGTTCGAGCAAGGTAAACCAAGAAACCCTTTTATTAATGCCGGTGCAATCGTTACAGCAGACGCACTTTATTCTCGTTTGAGCGCGCCTATTCATGCTGTTCTAGAGAAGTTTAGAGCACAATCAGGTAACAGTAATGTTGTGATCAATCGTATTGTGGCTAATTCTGAATATCAGCATAGGTATCGCAATGCTGCTATGGCTTATTTAATGAAGTCTTTCGGGAACTTTGATAATGACGTCGAAAAAGTGCTTTGGAGCTACTTTAATTACTGCGCCGTAGAGGTGAACGTGGTTGAACTTGCTAAGACGTTTTCTTATTTGAGTAATAAAGGTGTTTGTTTGCAAAGTGGTGAGCAAGTGTTATCGGCTAAGCAAACGAAACAACTCAATTCTTTATTATTTACCAGTGGTCTTTATGACGCAGCCGGCGACTTTGCTTATCGTGTTGGTATGCCGGGGAAATCAGGCGTGTCAGGCACTATTATTGCCGTGTTACCGGGGCAGTTTACAGCTGCTGTATGGTCTCCTGGCCTAGACAGTTTTGGCAATTCGGTCGCAGGTATTGCTGCATTGGAATATCTTGCTGAGCATGTTAACCATTAGAATTTACTTAATAATTAATACGCAATGATATATACAATAAAGCCGACAAATTAGTCGGCTTTATAAGTTTTAATTGTTTTGATGCAACTTTGATTATTGTTCCCAATACGCCTGTTCTAATGAATCTTCGCGTTCTGGTAACCCTCTTGATAAACGAGGAGAGTGCTGTACTAATACTTCATAGCTTGCACGGTTCGCATACTTACTGATCTGAGCTAATGATGAGTAAGTAATCGCTGTATGCTCGTGTTTTGCTGAATTTGGCACATTCATTTTATGGTATTCGTTGGCTGATAAATCGTGCAATACCGCAGCTAACGCACAATCGCCCGCGCCATTGGTATTTTTAATTGAATCAGGGCCACCCATATAAGGTGCCGTATGTGCATAAACTTTAATTGGGTTAACACATGTGTCTTTACGCATAGATCGCGAAAATTCATATTGGTTGAATTCAGCGATTGCACCAGGCAATAGCGGGTATTCTGTTTCACGTTTGAATTCATCATCAACGTAACCGGCCATGACGAGGCCTTTCGGGCCTGCGGTACAGATAACAAGATCAACCCAATCAAGCGCTTTGTCAGCAGCCAATAGCGGATCGCTGAAGCCTGTGATTGCCTCACCTTCTTCTTCGTTCATCGCTAAAATGTCGACATGCTTTTCAACAAACTCAGCCCACCATTTAGGGTCTTGCTCGATTAAAAATTTGGTGCCGAGTGACAAAACAACCGGAACGTTGGCCTCATTGGCGTATTTAACCGCTTGAAGTGTTGCCTCTGTCATCGTCTCATCACCAGATGTGCGCATTAGGTAGGCGCTAATCACCAGTGCTGAAGCATTTGCAATAAGTTGCTCTGGAATTGACTCTGGCTTTAAGTGATTCATTAAGCCTGGGCTGATCGCGAATGTACGCTCCCCGGTATCGTCAATTAATGTGAAGCAGCGACCAATAGGGCCGTCAACTGGTTGCAAATAATCCAGATCGACTCGGCTAGAGGTATTACATAAAAACTTGTATGCGTAGCTACCAATCTTTATGTTTTCACTCATTACACCAAGTAGTACTGAGCGATCGTCGGCTAACACCGAGTAATTGTGCATGGTATTACCTATGGTGCCACCTGCAAATTCATAATCGATCATATTTTCGCGTTTAAGACGGTCATATAACGCGTTTGTCACCTCACTTTCGATGACTTGTGACATGCCTCGTTGTAGGCCAAATTCATCAAGGAATGCTTGATCAACTTTGGCTTCGATATCGACAACGATTTGGTCTATGCCGCAAATGTAACTGCGCTTAAGCCCATCTTCACTACTGATTTGGTCTAGTAGTGGGTCTTTATCTTCCACCGGAAAATAATGTTTATGCCTGCGGCGTCCCGGAAATTTCATGTTTTACCCGTGTGTGTGTATACCCAAACTTACTCAAGCTCGCCTTTGGAGCGCGTCTTCAGCCATATTTCTTCGGCAAAGAACTTGCAAAGGACCAGTCATTACACATCGTCCTTTTCTTTGAACTGAAAACAGAACGCCATGCTCTGAGTCATTTATCTTGAGATTGTTCGGGTATAATAGCTCAAGAAATAAAAAAAGCGGCGAATTATAGCCTAAATGCGGGAGCTTGAGCCATGCCAAATCGACAAATATTGCAATTAAATGTGGTATATTTGCGCCTAAACTTTCTAAATAGTAGCAGTAACAGACACTAATGACAGAATTCGAGCAAGATCAATACTGGATGCAAAAAGCGCTTGAGTATGCTGATAAAGCTGAGCAGCAGAATGAAATACCTGTTGGAGCCGTATTAGTTAAAGACGGAGAGCTAGTAGGCGCTGGTTGGAATCAGTCAATTTGTAATCATGACCCCTCAGCGCATGCTGAGATGATGGCAGTGCGGGAAGCTGGTAAGAAAATCGAGAATTATCGTCTGATTGATTGCACTTTATATGTCACCCTTGAGCCTTGTCCTATGTGTGCTGGTTTACTTGTTCACAGTCGAATCAAGCGCCTAGTGTATGGCGCAGCGGATGCAAAAACAGGTTCTGCTGGTTCTATTATGAATATTGTCAAAGAGCCTAAATTGAATCATCAGTTAGAGGTGACTTCGGGCGTGATGGCTGAGCAGTGTGCAGAAAGATTATCAACGTTTTTTCGTCGACGCAGAAAAGAAATTAAAGAAGCGAAAAGGTTGGCAAAACAAGCAGCTCAAGAAGACTGAGCTGCTGATTCTTTTTTTTCTGCCATTTCGTCCATTTGCATAATGGCGAACGACTTTCTTCGATTTAGCACCTTCTTGTGCGAAATTTTAGTCATAACACGTCTGCGATTTGGAGAAGTTTGCGCTGTGTTACGTTTAAATTGGTGAGTACGACGTCTTTTAAGCATCGACACCTCCTAGTTGTGAGAGATTAAACCATACCAGTATATTTGGTACTTACATCAATCAATATAATTCGCTAATTACACTGATTGATACTACGATTGGCAGAATTACAGGGAATGATTGCAAATATGTGACAAATAGACCTTCAAGGCCATTTTATTTACTTTTAGAAGCGAGTGCGCCATTTTCATCTAACCAAACTAACGCATCATAATATCGGCGGATGTTATCAACGTATTGAACAGCCACATCCCCGCGTGCATATCCATATCGTGTTTTCCGATAGTAGCGCTTTTTTATCAACAGTGGTAGCCGTTTTTTTACATCAGCCCATCGGCTTGGATCGCCACCTTGTTGCTCTGTAATTTTCCGCGCGTCATTAACATGACCCCAACCCACATTATAAGACGCCATCGCGAACCAAACATTATCAGGATATAGTACGGACTTGGGGACACGTTTGATCAGTTTGCGCAGATAAATAGCACCCCCTTTGATATTTTGCTCAGGTTTAAGGCGGTTTTTTACACCGACTTGTTTTGCTGTTGGCTGCGTGAGCATCATGATGCCACGCACTCCAGTTGGGGATTTGGCACGTGGTTTCCACATGGATTCTTGATAGCTCAACGCAGCTAATAATCGCCAGTCTAATTTGTTTTGTTCCGAATACTTTTCAAACCATACTTGGTATTTTGGCAGTACCTTTTTTGTAGCTTCGACAAAGGCGAGGGTGTTTACATAGTTAAATGTTTCCACATGACCAAAGTACTTTTCTTCAAGCTCTGCTAATTTTCCATTATGATTTACTTTGTCAAAGAAAGGCATCAGTAGTGCGTAAAGTGAGTCATCGGGGTCTTTGCGCATTATCCAACTGATTGAGTCTTGTTTTGTGACCGAAAAAGCAATACTCACTTCTGGGTGGTAGCGGCGAAAAAGGGCAAGAGAGTGCGAGTCAGCAATCGTGTAGCTGATTTTTTCGTCAATGATGTTTTGTAGTAACTCTTCTTCATCCACATCATCAACAACGTGTATTTCTATATTAGGATATATTTTTTTCGCTTCATGTAAGCTAATTAAGTGATTAGACCCTGCTAAAACTGTGATAGGGCCTTCAAGCTCAGCAAAGCTTCTAGGTCGCCTTGGACCCTGTTTATAAACTAGCTTTTGACTGATAGCCCGGTAGCTTGGGCCAAAGCGATAATGCTCGCCACGTTGTGGGTGGTAACTGAGTCCGGCGGCAATAAAATCTAAATCACCACTGTCTAAGCGTTGAAAAAGTTCAGGTAGGCTGTAAAACGGCACGATATTGAGTTTGACGCTAAGAGAGTCTGCAAACGCTTGTGTTAACTCATATTCAAACCCTTGCTCGCCTTGCTGTGCCTGATAAAAATTAGCAGGTCCTGCCAGAGTACCTACTTTTAATTCACGCTTTTGTTGCACGCGCTCAAGCTGTGTCATAGGCGGTTTATCACATCCGACTAAAACCCACATAAAAATGATGAGTGTAAGCAATGGTTTTAACTGCATGAAGACCAAGCGTGAGATTATTAATAAAACTAAACTATCAAAGTTCTGAGTAGATGCAAAATGAGAAATCTAACACTATGAAGTAAAAGTGTTTTTTAGCTCTATTAAAGAACCTAACACGATTTTTGGCAGTTTTATAATTTTACAGTTAAAACTAGCCATGAATTCGACTATAATAGCGGCCCTAAATATCGTTCAATCCTTAACCCCCGGATGAAATTACCTATGTTGATTTTACGTGGTGCGCCAGCACTTTCTGATTTCAAAGTACAAAAAATCCTTAAAACTTGCGCTGATGCGAACTTACCAGTAACAGGTATTTACGCTGAGTTTATGCATTTTGCAGACTTAACTGCAGAGCTAAGTGACTCTGAATTAGACAAGCTAAATAAATTGCTTAAGTACGGCCCAACTATTGCCGAACACGAGCCTCAAGGTGCACTTATTCTAGTGACGCCGCGTATTGGTACCATTTCTCCGTGGGCATCAAAAGCAACTGATATTGCTAACAACTGTGGTTTAGGCAAAGTTCACCGTGTTGAGCGTGGTATTGCTTACTACGTTGAAGGTGATTTATCTGCAGAGCAATTAAATGACGTTGCTAAGCTAGTACATGACCGTATGACAGAGTCTGTGCACAACAGCCTTGAAGATGCAGGTCAGTTATTCCGCGTTGAAGAGCCGCGCCCAATGTCATCTGTAGACATTCTTGGTGGTGGCCGAGAAGCACTTGTGACTGCAAACGTAGAGCAAGGTTTTGCACTAGCGGATGACGAAATTGACTACCTAGTTGAAAACTTCACAAAACTAGGTCGTAACCCGAACGACATCGAGCTATTTATGTTCGCACAGGCGAACTCAGAGCACTGTCGTCACAAAATTTTCAACGCTGATTGGACAATCGACGGTGAGGCGCAGCCTAAATCGCTGTTCAAAATGATTAAGAATACTTACGAAACGCACCCAGAAAACGTACTGTCTGCTTATAAAGATAACGCAGCGGTAATGAAGGGTTCTAAAGCGGGTCGTTTCTTCCCGAATGTCGATGGTGAGTACAGCTATAATCAAGAAAACATTGAAATCTTGATGAAGGTTGAAACCCACAACCACCCAACTGCGATTGCACCATTCTCAGGCGCATCAACAGGCTCAGGTGGTGAAATTCGTGACGAAGGTGCAACTGGCCGTGGTTCTAAGCCAAAAGCAGGTCTAGTTGGTTTTACTGTATCTAACCTTCGTATTCCTGGTTTTGAACAGCCGTGGGAAACAAACTTCGGCAAGCCTGGTCGTATCGTTGATGCACTAGACATCATGATCGATGGCCCTCTTGGTGGCGCAGCGTTCAACAACGAATTTGGTCGTCCTAACCTACTTGGTTATTTCCGTACTTACGAAGAAAAAGTTAACAGCCACAATGGTGAAGAGGTACGTGGTTACCACAAGCCAATTATGCTTGCAGGTGGTCTTGGTAACATCCGTACTGAGCATGTTCAAAAGGGTGAAATTCCAGTAGGTGCTAAGCTAGTTGCCCTTGGTGGCCCAGCGATGAACATCGGTCTGGGTGGTGGTGCTGCATCATCAATGGCGTCTGGTCAGTCAAACGAAGACTTAGACTTTGCGTCTGTACAGCGTGAAAACCCAGAGATGGAGCGTCGTTGTCAGGAAGTGATCGACAAATGTTGGCAGCTAGGTGACGAAAACCCAATCGCGTTTATCCACGATGTGGGCGCAGGTGGTCTTTCAAACGCATTCCCAGAGCTTGTAGACGACGGTGGCCGTGGTGGTAAATTCCAACTACGTAATATCCCGAACGATGAGCCGGGCATGGCACCACATGAAATTTGGTGTAACGAATCTCAAGAGCGTTACGTTCTTGCTGTAGCGGCAGAAGACTTCACACGTTTTGAAGAGATCTGTAAGCGTGAGCGCGCACAGTACGCTGTAATAGGTGAAGCAACTGAAGAGCGTCACTTAACCGTTGCAGATAGCCACTTTGATAACAACCCAGTAGATCTTCCACTTGAAGTACTACTTGGTAAAGCACCTAAGATGCACCGTGACGTTGAGTCAAAGCAAGTCTCTGGTGAAGCGCTTAAAACAGATAGCATCGATATAGAGGAAGCCGCTAAGCGTTTACTGCGTCTACCAACGATTGCTGAGAAAACATTCCTTATTACCATTGGTGACCGTACGGTAACAGGCTTAGTGGCACGTGACCAAATGGTAGGCCCTTGGCAGGTACCAGTAGCAAACTGTGCTGTAACGGCAGCTGCATTTGACACTTTCCACGGTGAAGCGATGTCAATGGGTGAACGTACACCTGCAGCACTTCTAAACTATGGTGCATCAGCACGTTTAGCAGTAGCAGAAGCATTAACGAACATTGCTGGCGCAAACATCGGTGGTCTTGAGAACATCAAGCTATCAGCAAACTGGATGGCAGCAGCAGGTCACCCAGGTGAAGACGCAGGTCTTTATGAAGCAGTAAAAGCTGTAGGTGAAGAGTTATGTCCAGCACTTGGTTTAACTATCCCAGTTGGTAAAGACTCAATGTCAATGAAGACAACATGGCAAGACGAGGGTGAAGACAAAGCGGTTACAGCACCACTTTCTCTAGTAATCACTGCATTTGGCCGTGTAGAAGACATTCGTAAAACAGTAACGCCTCAGCTTCGTACAGATAAAGGTGATTCAAGCCTAATCCTAGTTGACTTAGGTGCCGGTCAAAATCGTATGGGTGCATCAAGCCTTGCACAGGTTTACAAGCAGCTTGGTGATAAGACGCCTGACGTAGATAGCCCAGAACTATTAAAAGGCTTCTATGAAGCGATGCAATCACTTGTAGCTGATGAGAAGCTACTTGCTTACCATGACCGTTCAGACGGTGGTTTATTCACAACGGTAGCTGAAATGGCATTTGCTGGTCGCACAGGTGTGACAGTAAACCTTGATAGCCTAACAGGTTCAGACATCGAAGCACTTTATAACGAAGAGCTAGGTGCAGTGATTCAGGTTCGCAATGACGACCTTGCAGCAGTTGAAGCTGTGTTAGCTGATAACGGTCTTGCGGCAATCAGCCATACTATCGGTACGCTAAACGCAGAAGACAAAGTTATCTTCAACCGTGGTGGTGAAGCAGTTCTAGCAAATACTCGAACTGAACTACGTACTATTTGGGCTGAAACAACTTACAAGATGCAAGCACTTCGTGATAACCCTGAGTGTGCTAAGCAAGAGTTTGATGCGAAATTTGACGAAAAAGATCCAGGTCTTAACGTAAAACTAAGCTTCGACCTAAACGAAGACGTAGCTGCACCTTACATTGCAACAGGTGCTAAGCCTAAGATGGCAATCCTACGTGAGCAAGGTGTTAACTCACACGTTGAAATGGCAGCCGCGTTTAACCGTGCAGGCTTTGCAGCAGTAGACGTACACATGAGTGACATCCTTGAAGGTCGCCTAACGCTAGAAGAGTTCAAAGGTCTTGTCGCATGTGGTGGTTTCTCATACGGTGACGTACTAGGTGCTGGTGAAGGTTGGGCTAAGTCAATCCTATTTAATGACATGGCACGCGATCAGTTCCAAACGTTCTTTGAGCGTCAAGACACGTTCAGCTTAGGTGTGTGTAACGGCTGTCAGATGCTATCAACTCTGAAAGAGCTTATCCCAGGCACTGAGCACTGGCCACGTTTTGTAACTAACAAGTCAGAGCGTTTTGAAGCACGTTTCAGCCTTGTTGAAGTGCAAGAAAGCCCGTCAGTATTCTTCCAAGGCATGGCTGGCTCTCGTATGCCTATCGCGGTATCTCACGGTGAAGGTCATGCTGAGTTTGCAAATGACGCAGCAGTGAAAGCAGCGCTTGAGTCTGGCACAGTTGCAGTTCAGTATGTTGATAACTTTGGTAACCCAACTACGCAATACCCGAACAACCCGAATGGTTCACCAGAAGGTATTACAGGTATTACATCAACGGATGGTCGTGCAACAGTAATGATGCCACACCCAGAGCGTGTATTCCGTGCTGTAGCTAACTCTTGGCACCCAGATGAGTGGAAAGAGGACAGCCCATGGATGCGCATGTTCCGCAATGCTAGAAAGAACGTGGGGTAAAACACGACCGAAACGAAGTTTCGCAGCGTGTTTTACGCGAGTCATGGATGACGAGCTGGGCCGCAGCTTCAGGACGAATTAGTCTGCACTGCCTCAACTTGATTTAATTGAAAGGTCGCGAAAGCGGCCTTTTTTATTGTTTTAAGAAAGCTAACTCTTGGCAGCGATACCCAAAAGAAGAATGGAAAGAGCACAGCCCATGGATGAGAATGTTCCGCAATGCTAGAAAGAACTTCGGCTAATTGTTTAGTTAGATGAAAAGAGTTCACTGAGGTGGCCTTTTTTGTTGCCTAAAAATGAATGAAATAATACGAGCGAGAAATTTTTTATAACGCCTACATCTGATTACATTTTTGCTGATACAAACATCACAAAAGTAGGTAAAATAGCGGCGTATAATTCTTATTAGTCAGGGTGCTATGTTTAAAAAGGGATTGCTTTGGGTAAGTGTACTTTTATTCACAGCCCTAATTTGTCTTTATGGATTTAGAAATACTTTGGTTGCCAAAGTAGCTTCGCCCTATTTGGTTGATGCCAATTTAGAGCTCACTTGTATAGATTGGTCGCTCACCGGATTGCGCTCTATCAGGGTTGAAAGGGTATGCATTGAACATTCTGCTGCGTCTATTGAATTAATAAAAGCAGACATTAACCCGTCAAATATTGTTTTAGCAAAGTTGAATATAGCGCTAAAGCCAGCAAAAGAGACAAGCGCTGAAACACCTCAATTTAAACCTCTTAATCTTGTATTACCTGACGAGCGTCCACTGCTAAATGTCAAAAAAATTAGTCTGTCAGGCGCTCCATTAATAGAGCCTGTATCAATGAGCCTTAATGAACCAAGCCTCAATCGCTTTAAAATTAATGGTGATCTCATTGGCCAAGTTAACATATCTAAAAATAAGCTAACGCTAAACCAAGTTTCATTAGCAAGTAACGCAATACAAGCCTATAAGCCTGAGCAAGTCAAGCTCTTAGAAGGTTCGATGAATGCAGCATTTGACGGTCAACAGTTGAAATTTGATGGTGATATTGAAGTGCTGGCTGAGCACCATTTACCTGAGTGCGCGGTGTCAGCAAATTCATTCGGTAATATTAGCGGTGAAGTCGATTTGTTAAATCGAGCGGCAGTTGCTGATTTGAGCCAGCTTACCAACACGGTAAAGGCCTTAGCATGCATTGAGGTATTGCAAACACACTTGCCACAGGGTATTCAAGCTGCTGACTTAATGGCCGAGCAGGTTACTTTACAATTACCTAGCGTGTTGTCAGTACGTGATAATGTCTTATCGACAGATCAAGTCATACTTTCAAATGGTGCGCTAACCCAGATTCAATTAGATAATGTAGAGGCTGAATTGCTTACACTGGATTTTACGTCTCAGTTTAGTTTAAAGCATCAAACAGCATTAATTGGCACATTACAGCTAGATGGGCCTATTGGTATCAGTGGTGAAGCGTTTCAAAGCCAAATATCTGTTAATTTAATTCAACCTAACACGCCTGCATTTTTTATCGATAACTCACCTATAGAACAAGCGAATATCAAGTTTGATTCAAGGCTTGATGTGAAAGGTAGGTTTGGCGGTGGCATCTCATTTAAAGCAAGTAACCAGCTAGAACTTCTAAAAGTAGAATTTATCGATGTCCAAGGACAAGCATTTAAACTGCCCAAGTTAACACTTAATCTTGATGTAGAGGGTGACCTTTCAGAGCATATAAATGCGATAGCAGATGGGGAGCTATCACTTGTATCGTTCAATCATCCTTTGGTACAGGGACGAGACCTCAAAGCAAAGTGGCAATCAAGGCTCATCGATGATGCGATTCAATTTGACGCTGACTGGCAGTTAAAAGGCATTAAGCAAGCAGATAACCAAGTTCAAGGCATACAACAAAGTTTGAACTTAAAAGGCAGTATACAAGATTTTATGAATACCAGTGTGCTTGCGGTGACAACACACCTTGATGTGATTGCAACCCCAGAACTGCTCGTAGAAGATATGAATATTACTTCTCAAGTTAATTTTAGTGAAAGTATACGCTTTGAGCATGATATTGATGTGTTCGACATGAATCTATCGTTTCGCCATGAATTAACGAATAAAGCGCAGCCTTTTCAGCTTGTCATGATTGAGCAAGACCTTACCGGTTTGCAGCCAGTTTTGGAGCAAATAGCGCCTAAATTAAAAATAGAAACGGGTAGCACCAGCGTTGTGGCAAGTGGTGATTTGGTGTCACAGAATGTTGATTTTGATGTGCAATTTGGTGCATCAGCCTTGTTTGATATGCATTATATCCGTAATGCGTCAGGGCAGATTACAGGGCAGGTCAATTCAGGTGTGATTAATATTCCAAAAACTACAGTGACAATTGACGAATTTCGTTCAGGTGCTGTGCTAACAAATATTACCGCAGAACTGCAGGCTCAAGCTAATAAGACCTGGTTGAGTAGTATTACCGCAGAGGCGTTTGATGGTTTACTTACAGCGAATAAGGTTCGACTCACACAAGCGCCACAACGCATTGAAGCAAAAGCTGAAAACTTAGATTTGGCTATTTTAGCTAAAGCGGGTCGTGAAGCCGGCGTAACGCTTACTGGGCGTGTATCGGGCGAGTTGCCTATTGAAGTGCGCGATGGCAAAGTGAGTATCACTGAAGGTAAACTTTACAATTTAGGTATGGGCATGTTGAGTGTGTCAGAAAATGCATCAGTAAATGCACTCAAAGCTCAACAGCCGCAACTGAAGACGGTGATTGGTTTACTGGATAATTTAGATATAGATACGCTGCATAGTGATGTGGCATTAACAGAAGACGGTTGGTTAACATTGGGTGTGAATATTAAAGGCGAAAACAAAAGCCAAGCACAGCCTGTGAATTTTAATTACACGCATCATGAAAACATTTACACCTTATTTAAGGCGTTACGATTAAATGATGAAATTAGTCAACAAGTAGAGAAAGCTTTAACTCAATAGGGGAACACCATGAAGTGGATAGCGGCTTTATTCAGTGCCTTAGTGCTTATGGGATGTACGCACAAGGTACAAGTAGAAACCAAAGAACCAATCACCATTAATTTGAATGTAAAAGTAGATCATGAGATCCGCGTGAAAGTAGATAAAGAGCTAGATGACTTATTTAGCGATGACAGTGAGTTATTCTAAGGAGAATGTTATGAAAAAGAGTGTATTTTTATTGCCAGTTTTAGCCTTAAGTTTTGCCTTTTCAGCATTCGCATTAGATTTAACTGCGGCTAAATCTCAAGGGCTGGTAGGTGAAACTGCATCGGGTTATTTAGCTACAGTTAAAAACAGTGCAGATGCAAAAAGCCTAGTTGATTCAATCAATGCCAAGCGTAAAGCAAAGTATGAGCAGTTAGCTAAAAAACATGGCATTACCTTAGCGCAGGTCGAACAACAAGCTGGCAAAAAAGCATTGCAAAAAACAGCCAAAGGCCACTTTGTAAAAGTAAATGGCAAGTGGGTTAAGAAGTAATAGTCTGAAAGCTAAAAGCTAAAAGCACAGTGAGCAAAGACACGCCCTGTGCTTTTTTATTGCTTAAATTTTATCTATTCAAACTTTTTTCAAAAGCGCTGCGACTAACCTTTCAAACACTAATTAACAATGACATTAACAGGAAAGGTGACTGCCATGAAAATTCAAGCCCTCATAACCGTATTAAGCAGCGCAATTTTAACAGCATGTGTTGCTGCCAATGCTGCACCTGAGAAACAAGCAGACTCAGATTACCGCATCCAAGTATTTAAAGACTGTGAAAAAGTAAAAGATATGCCTATGTCAGAATCACAGATTTCTGCCTATCAGGCATTGCAAAATATCGAAGATACAATGACAAGGCTTGAAAAGCCCGTACGCGATATGGATGAAGAGCTAGAAGTGTATCAAGAGCAGTTAGAAGAGCTAGCTGATGCTGTCACTTATGAAGATGACAATGTGCTAAAAATCGATAAGCAGAAGTTACGAGAGCAAAAGCAGCTAGCACGTAAAATAGAGCAAATAGTGAGACATCATGAAGCCGATATTCGTGCAATCGAAAAAGAAGCGAGAAGAATTGAAGCGGCGTCAATGCGTTTTGAGCGAGCAATAAAACCCAGTCTCGAAGGCTTAGAACACGATCAAGTACAAATTATTAATCGCAAGACAGCAAAGCCTTATAGATGTTACCAACATGGCTAAATAGAAACGCATTTGTACAATAAGAAAAGGCCTTAAACATTAAATTAAGGCCTTTTACAGTTAGAGCAGGGAGTCTAGCTGCTAGTTTTAAAGTTTATGTTTTCAAACCATTGTTTATTAATTTCTAGGATTAATTGTCAGCGGTGTTAAGGTGATTCTTGCGTTATTGCTGGCGCCCATATGATTGCTGTAGGTTTGACCCTCAAATAGTGTGTAGAACACATCTAGGTAATCATCATCATTACTAAACCAGTGACTTGGCATGGCTTTAATTAACTGGTTAGTTAATTGCGGAATAATTGCATAGCCTTGTACATTCGGGTCTGGTATTGCGCGCATCACCTGAGTAACAATATCTAAAAATGTCGTCGCCAAGTCTTGATAGTTAGTATTGTCATCTTGCTCCATCAACAAGACATCGGCAGCCTGCCAGCGGTAGCGCTCCCAATGGATCAGAATTTGGTTTGGCGTATAGTCAGTGCCATCATGATCTAGGTATGGCATATCGACGATGTCTAAGATTGGCTCATCACGAGATGGACTTACGCCAGTCACCACCGCATAGACTTCTGCTTTACCAGAGATCCAAGGCTCTTCATCATCATTCAAGCGAATTCTATCGAGCTTTGATGTAGAGATAGATGACGCTTGCATTGTTTGCTGTGCCATAAATTCCGATGCAGGCTGATTGCGTGCTTGCTCAAAAATAGACTGCATAACAGCAAGGCCTTCTTTTTTAACTTGCTGGCCGTCTAATTCTAAGATCAGAACAGGTTGAGAGGGCATAGTATGCGCATCGAGCAGATGTACATTGCCTTGAGCGTCAAATGCTTCAATGTATATCCAATCTTTGTCATCGCCTTTTGGTGCAAACGCAATAAGGGGTTGTTGACCGTCTTGCCATTGTTCAAGCATCTTTTCAGAGGCAAGTCTAAGCTGGTACAAGTTAGAGTTTTCTTGCTCCAAGCCTTTTAGAGAGCGCGTACGAGCGTTGGCGCTTTGCATCAACTGCTGATTATTTTGGGTTAAATGCAGTTTGCTTAACTTAGCAGTGTGGTTTTTATTAAGCATGTTTAACCAATGCTTATTTTGTGATTTTAAGTCTCTTGCGACATTGCTCGCCAGTACGCGCTTTATGTCAGTGACCTGCATGGTACTATGATTAAACTGGTCAATTATGTCGAGCTCAGGATGCGGAGAGAGCGCATTTGTGGTTTTAACTAGGTCTGCTGAAAAGCTGGAAAAGCTTGCCAATAATGAGCCCATTAAGGCTGTTTTAATTAAGTGATTCATAAGATTTCCTTGAAATAATCCGTGTCTATGTTGTTCACAACACCCATCGAGGTGTAACGATAAAATAGAGTAACAACTTTACATCGTCAATTTATTTATAACATTTATTTTACATTGTGCTGTTTTAGGAATAATGGGGTAGAAAAATTCCCTAATAGAAATAGGGTTTTAGTATCGATTTCTAGATTGAGGAAATAAATTTTAAGTGTAACAAAATTGTTGTATTTTTATTTTGGGTTTTTTAAGGATAATCAATATGACAACACCAAAGACACTTCTGTTACACAGTGTAAGCCTCATTGTGACTTATGCGTTAAGTTCGACCAATCTCATGGCGAATGACTTTGCCGCTTTAGATAAAGCATTACCCGCTTCGTACGTTATCAATGGTACAGAACCTATCTTCGATTTTGATGGTGACGGTTGCTTGCCGAGCGCAGGTATAAGCCGAACCGGGCAACAAAATGCCGGGTTGAAAACATCAGGTAGTTTAGGCGGAAACTGCCGAGACACTTGGTTCCTAAATACCTCTAATACCGTACACCGTTATGCGTGCAAAGATACCCAAAATGGGGATTATTGCGCGCATTTTTATGCACTTTATTTTAAAAAAGATCAGGTGTTTTCATATTTTGGAGGAGGGCATCGTCATGATTGGGAGTACGCAGCTGTATGGACCAAAAATGGATTAGTGACGCACGGAAGTTACAGTGCGCATGGAGACTTATTTACTAAGCCTGTGTTTGAGCTACCTATGGAAAATAGCCATTTAAAAATTGTTTATCACAAGGATGGTATTTTGACTCATGCGCTTCGATTTGCCAAAAGCAACGAAACTGCTGAAACGGCATACAATCGCTTTGTAACGCCACCAATTATTAGTTGGTACGAAATGCAGGGTGACGGGATTGATAATCAGGGACTTCGAGATAGGCTGAATCAGTATGACTATGGTTCAGCAACTTTGCCTGTAAAAGACAGTCGTTTTTTATATAACTTAAACCGTTTTAAACCTGAAGGTTATCCAATATTTACAGAACAAGATGCGTTGAATTCTAAATAAAAATTCTTCAGAGTTACAAAGAGGGAAGCCACTAGCTTCCCTTACTACTTAGTAATTAGGCAAGCAGATCTTATCTATTGCAGAATAACAGTTATTCCCAGTTGGGCAACCCAAGAATGCTGCTGTATCACAACCTACAGAGTAACAGGCACCTTGTGTTGCAGTACCACCTGCAACTTGAGGGGTTTGGTTGTGCGCGATTGTTTTTGCATCTTTACTTAGCTGTTTTATAGTTTTCTTTTGTAACTTAATTTTCATCTTAGTCTCCTTGTATTAATCAAGCTTCTTTACTACGTCACTCGAGTATAAAAATGTAAATAAAGAGTTGCTTTTTAGTTTTTTACTCTCCTAATGTGTGTGAAGAATATGAATTATTGAGCGTGAATATTTGCTTTGAGTTGCTACCTTTCACTGTTGTGGTGATGGTTAACTTTTCATTTTGAGTTAAGTTATTTAACAGTGATGTATGTAAAGAAACGCCATTCTTAAAAGAGGTCAAAAACTTACCAATCACAACAATTTGCTCAATTTGATTGTTATTCACACTATGACTTCGCTGAGGGGCTAACATCACACCGCTTAAAAACGTTTTTTGGTTATTACCCTTTATATATACTGAGTCTGTAATGTATTGAATCATTGCTTTTTGCTGAGACTTAATTTCTTTAAAGGTAAGTGCTTTGTCACCGTTCTTATCAAAGTGAGTGAAAGCTGATACAGGCAAAGACAAAACTAAATACCCTCCAGATGGCTCGAAATTTAACGTGCCTTTGTTAGGTGCCATCAAATGAGCTTGGATGTTATTACTAAAAGCGCCCAGTAAAATTCCAATGAGTGCAAAGCACAATCTGAGTTTCATAGTCATATTTAGCCTCTTTTATAGTTCGCCTTTTACACAGCGCTGAAAATACGGGTAGGTATCGGTGGCGTAGTAATGATAAATACCTTCAGGGAATTCAGGTGTTACACCAAAGCGGCCATTGCATTCGTCTAAATCTCCAGATCCTGCTACATATTGCCAATCTTCGGCAAAGGTGCCCAGTGGATACACTTCAACAGGTGGGCGATTGGCACTGATATTTTCAATCAACTGATAGCTGCCTGTGATTACTTTTATTGGCGAATTAGCATTGCCAGCTTCGCTATAACCATATCGTGCGTAGATAGGAAAGCCGTCAGCCGCCCAGCCAATTAAAGTCATAGTTGTATTATTGCCACCTCTGAGCGTTATAAATCCTTCCGGCATACCATGATAATGATAGGTACCACCTGGTTGCACATGGGCGTTATTGTCGTCAGTGCCGAAGTTGAAACTGGTTTGTCCCAGGGCTTCGATATGCCAATTCCCCTCATTGCCAATTAGGCTACAGTTATTACCAGAATCATCACAGGTGCCAGCAGTATTGGCGTCAATCTTTACACCATTTAACACATAGCCAGTCGCACCGCTAGGGCCACCTAAAGTACTTGCCGATGTGCTTTCACTGGGGGTCAGTGTGTAAGCGATTGAGACGTTTTGCTCGCTGATATCATTGGGGTTATTAGCATTGGGGAATTGCCCGGTAGCATGATCCGGTAGGCCATTGGCCGTTAAGGTTCGATTACTGCCATCACATGACCACTGCGAGTTGCTGGTGGCTTGGACTGAGTCTGAATTGTTGTATTCATTGTAATAATAATCACATAGTACGCCGTCGGTAGAGCCATTTATAGACGCAGTACCATTGTCTGTGTCGTTATTGGAAGAAGTGCTGTTATCAGAGCCTGTAGAGCTATTAGAGTCACCTTGTGTAGAGTTACTACTCGTGTCGTCACTAGCTGATGAAGTGTCAGCTATGATTTCATTATTGCTGTCAGAACTACCGCAACCAAATAATGTAAAAGTAGTTGCGAATAGAAGAAGATACTTAGGTGTTATGAGATTGGTCAGTTTCATCACAATCACTCCTATAGGTAAAGTGTCGTTTCGATTATGAATTAACTGTAGGTCTCAATTGTGCAGCAAATGTGCACAAAGTGTCAGTCTTTTGCAAAGCCATAGACTGACACAAGAATTTATATGCTAACCAAGTTTATCTTTTAATTGAGCGTATTGATAATATCCCCATTGCCCAAATCGTCTGAGGCTAGGAAATGGCAAATAAGGCAGTGGTGTTCGATATAAAGGTAAGTTTGGCACTGTGACTCCCGCGATTTGTTGCGCTAGTCGGTATGCGGCCTGTGCACTAAAAGAGACGCCTGCACCGCAATACCCAAGCGTATAGCCAATATTGCCTTGCACAGTGACGTGAGGCATATCATCGAGCGCAGCCGCAATATAACCATGCCAATAATAGTCGTGACTGATATTACTGAGGGTTGGGAAGCAATCAGCGAGGCCTTTCTTTAGATTATTTAAATAGGTTAGTTTATTTTGATCTTTGGCAAAAATTGCGCCACGGCCGCCAAACAACAACCGGTTATCGGGCAATAAACGGTAATAGTATTTTAAGGTGCGCGTATCCATCGTCACTTGGTGGGTTTTTAGCCCTGAGCTTTCGAGCTGGGCTTGAGTGAGTGGCTTGGTTACCATAATGCTACTGAGGATAGGGAGATAACGATTATTAATAACAGGCGAAGTCACCTTACTGTTATAGGCGTTCCCTGAGATCACCAATTTATTGGCTTTGATATTAAAGCCATTGGCTTTAAGGGTCACATGGCTACCTGTGTCGTTAATATCACTTGCCAGTGTATGCTCATATATTTTAACGCCAGCCTCCATGGCCATTTTTTTATAACCCAGCAAAAGCTTAAGCGGGTGAATACCAAAGCCATCGGGTAAACGCATCGCCCCATAGGCTTGTTTGTTGTGCATATAGTTCGCTTCTAATTCATCAGTAGACAAAAATTCAGCATCACTCGAAAGGTGTTTTTGTAAGAATTCAGCTTGTGCTTTAAGACCTGCAAATGCCTGCTGGTTATGCGCTATTTTTAGATAGCCTTTTGGTTGCGGGTCACACTCGATCTGTTGGCTTTGAATGAGATCTTCTACTCGTTGCACCGCTTCTGTAAATTCGCCATAAATGCCTTGGCAAACATCCATGCCCCATTTACTTGCCATTTGCGGGTAACTCAAACGTCCCGAGCCTTTAAGCACAAAGCCTGCATTCCGTGCACTGGCACCAAAGCCAACTTGATTTGCTTCAAGCACAATACATTCTTGCTGATGCTCTGTTGCTAAGTAATAGGCACTAAGTAAACCGCTAAAACCGCCACCAATGATAACGACATCGCAATTTGTGTCAGACGTGATAGCAGGGAGTAGGTCAGGCAATGCTTGGGTACTGGCCCAATAGCTTGGTGCGAAGGCTTGGTTTTGGCAGTCTTGTGCACTGATAGGGTCGTAATATTTGCTCATGATTTATTGTTATTTGAAGAATAAAAGCTCTGAGCAGTGTATTACTTGAAAGGAGAGAAGTAAAAGGCCACGAATGTGGCCTTTTTTAAATGCTTAGTCTAGTGCTGCTTCTAAATCTATATATACGTAATTACTGAATTTATCTTTTGCAATGTGATTACCTTGAAGCCTTTCCTCCAATAAAGCATCAACACTTTTCTTATCAGTAGGGTTGCCAGCATAGCCTGATAAAAAGATATCAAGCTGCTCAAGAGTCGCGTTGCCTTCAGGTTCAGGGAATACAGAGCCAAATGATAAGTCTGGTACTTTACCACTGATATAGCCCCTAATATTCATATCAAATCGTGTCTCTGCTGCATCATCAACTAAGAAGCTGAAATCAATTTCAACATTTGTTAGGCGATCATCAACAGAGCTAAAGTCGTAGCTCAAGTCGCTGGCACTAGCAAAGGCTATAATATCGGCGCTAAGATCTGGTGATATGACAGGTAGCTCAGTAAGATCAAATGTGCCATCATTATTTACTCTACTACGAGCTTGACTTGCCATACGAACGCTCACTTCGCCTACAGAACTTCGCTCGTTAAAGTATTGTCTGTAAAAGTTATGCTCTGTTAGTGTTGGGAAAATAAACGTAGGAGTGAGTTGGTCAACAGTTCTAAATTGGTAGAATCTAAAACTCTCAATTGTTTCAAAATATCCAGACGTTGTTATAGTTTCAGTACCAGCACTGACTTGGTGGTCAACTGCAATGCCTTGATGGGTAAAGTCAGCATCAGTGAGCTTGATTGTTTTTGTATTAGTTGGAACAGCGGTTATTGTTGCTTTTGCTTCATTTAGGTCATTTGCAACAACAGAAAAGTAGATGTTTTCATCTCCACATACACTAACCGTGTCAGTAACAGGAAAATAGTAGCCACCATAAAGAGAGTAGCCAGATTGTGTATATGAAAGCTCACTGGTGTCTAAAGTGTAGTCTTCACAGCTGCAATCAGATTTATATCGGGTGAAATAGAACGCTCCTAAATCACTTCTGTTTTCGATATCTAAAACGGTGCGAATTTTCTTATACTCACCATCATCCAACTCAACTACATCACCTAATACAGAAACGTGTTTTGTGTCTTTTGGTACTTCACCTGAAAACACACCTTCAGCATTGGTTTTGGCTGTGCCTACAGGCTTACCCGCTTCGTTATGAAAAACGATGTCGGTTGCATATGGCGTTTCTGTTTGGCAAGAGTATGTGTAGGCCTCTAATGATATTTTTTGAAGTGGTTCAGTAACACCACCACTACCTGTGCCTTGAGATGGTTTATCATCACCAGATGAACCGCCACCACACGCCGTTAAAGTAAGTGTTAATGCTGCTGCAAGAGGAGTGAGTAGATATTTTTTCATTATTTGTCTTTTATTTTTTTTTATTGAATAAATTATCTCACTTTCGAATGTTTTGTGAAAGAATGTAGATAATTTGGAATGTGATGAAATGTAAACAAAGAATGAAAAGGCAAGGTGTTGTGGAGGCTGATGTGGATTAGAAAAATAAGGTGCAGAGTATAGACCTAGGCATACTGCACCTTATTGGATCGACACTTAAAAGTGTTACTTGGATCAAAAGATGTTAACCAAGCTTAAGCAGGTAACTGCGTTTGCTTATTTGGTTGCGACCGTATCTAACCAAGCATGAAAGTCAGCGTCCATGCTGGTACCCCAATTTTTTACGATTTTTTGATAGCGCGGGTAATCGCCGCGACGCACATGAAATAGCATCTCTTCAACTTTATCGCGTTGTTTTTCCATCATGTAACGCACAGCTAAATAACCCCAGCGATAGATGCGGTTGGTATTCCAGTTTGCGCTGTTGTTATAAAACAATTCGCTCAGTTGATAGGTCTTTTCGCCGGCCAATGCTAGTGCTCGCGGGTTATTGTTCATGTGTGCAACATATTCACCTAGCCCTTCGCCCCACCAAATCAAATAAGGTGGCTCAGCAGCGGGTTCTGGACAGTATTCCGGACCATAATGGTTATCATGAGGCGGCGCGCAGTAATCACCATAAGTATTAAAACGACCATCTAAATAGTGCACGAACTCATGGTTTAAGTTCCATACGGTGCCTTTTTTCAAGTACGCCACGTACTCGGCGCTGTTGTCTGTTAAATGCGGTAATCCTTCGAGGTACATGCCGCCATTGTTAGAGGGGACGTCAAAATGATCGGTGACATACTTTACGTAGTCTTCACGGCTGGCGTAAATATTGGCGCGTAACACATCATTGTTGTCATGAAGCAGCGGCTTACCACGCGTATTGAATAGAGTGTGAAAACGCTGTTCTGTTTCTAGCAGTAATTTACAAGAATCTTCGATATTTTGCTGCGACATGGCTTGGAAGCGTAAAACCAAATTGTCGGCGCAGTAATGCTGATTTGCAAGCACTTGGTTGATTTTCGCTTCATTGCGTTTCCAAGCTGGAACATACACTTCACCTTCTTTAACGACATTGCCATATGCCAGCTTTATTTTACTGTAATCTACGACAGCGGCTGGTTGCTCAGTGGTTTGACAGCCTGCAAGCACGGCAAGCGATAGGACCGCGGTTATTATTTTTGCTTTCATTGCTTCAAGTATCCAAATGCTTAATGTGATTTTTGTATACATTATACTTATTTTGATTCTGAATACAGCAAAGAAAGTCGATTATTTCGTTTTTTGTATTAATTCAGATATTTAGAAACTCAAGCAAACCTAAAAGGTTGGCTTGAGTTTCATAATGCAAGTATGACAACGTGTTATGAATTTTTGAAACTACCTAAATCTTAAATTTTTGCGGGAAAGCTCAGAAATAGACTTACACCCCATTAGGCGCATATCTCGAATGAGCTCTTCTTGCATAAGTCCGAGTGCGCGTTCAACACCTGGTTGGCCAGCTGCGGCAAGCGGGTATAAATACATACGACCAATGCCCACGGCTTTTGCGCCAAGTGAAAGCGCTTTTAAAACATGGGTACCGCGTTGAATACCGCTGTCGAAAAGTACATCAATTTTATCTCCGACGGCATCGACTATTTCAGCTAACTGATCGAATGAACTGCGAGCGCCATCTAGTTGACGACCGCCATGGTTGGAGATCACAATCCCTGTACAGCCAATATCAACAGCGCGTTTGGCATCTTCAACAGTCATAATGCCTTTCAGGCAAAACTGGCCATCCCAAAACTTCACCATTTCAGCTACGTCGTCCCAGTTCATGGTTGGGTCGAGCATATTTGTGAAGTAGTCACCAATCGAGCTGGTGCTGCTCCCCATTTTTATGTGGGCATCAAGTTGCGGCAGGCTGAATTTTTCGTGGAATACGTAGTTCAACCCCCACATCGGTTGAATGGCGAACTGGATCAGGCCCGCGAGTGTTAAACGAAACGGAATTGAAAACCCTGTGCGCAAATCGCGTTCACGGTTGCCCCCTGTGATTGAATCAACAGTTAGCATCATCACTTCGACACTTGCCGCTTTGGCACGCTCCATCATGGCGCGGTTTAGCCCTCGATCTTCATGAAAATAGAATTGATAAACCTGTGGGGTCGAAATTTGCTGGGCAATCTCTTCTAAACTGACGGTACCAAGAGAAGACACACCAAACATGGTGCCGTATTTTTCAGCGGCCCCCACAGTTGCGCGCTCACCTTGATGATGAAACAGTCTTTGTAATGCGGTGGGTGAGCAATACACTGGCATCTCGAGCTTTTGGCCCATGACAGTAACAGATAAATCAATATCTTCGACTCCAGTCAGTACGCTCGGTAGTAAATCACACTCTTCAAACGCCTCTGTATTGCGACGATAAGTGCTCTCATCGTCAGCGCCACCATCGATGTAGTTAAAGATTGGGCCGGGCAAGCGTTGCTTTGCCAGTTTTCTAAAGTCTTGAAAGTTGTAGCATTGATTAAGGCGCATAACGGTGTCCTAAGTGTTATCAGAAGTATGAGCACTGCTGTGTTTTGCGAAGTGTATGGCTGAAAACCACAAAGCGTTAATAGCAATAATAGAAAAGCATCTTTGCCAAATTGGCAATCTATCCATGTTAAATGGTTTAACAAACAGCTGAACAGAGCGCGCGACGCTTGCTTAATCTTCGATAAAGACTCGGTTTAATGTTAATGATTTGCTATACCAACTCATCAGGAGATTTCTCTATTTTGTTCTTTTTGGAAAAAGTCTTTAGCTTTATGTCCATTTATCGAAAGGTTAGCTGCCCGTAAATTTTCTCCCGACAACAAACATATACCCAAACTTCCTCAAGATGCATGATTCAGAGCGCCGCCTTCTGTTCTAGCTCAAGGAAAAGAACGCAGCGTAATGACGAGTCCTTTCCAAGTTCTTTGACGATGAAATAGGACAGAAAGCACGCTCCCTTGGGCGAGTTTGATTGGCTTTCATACAGCGTTATCAATTTTCGATTTAGAACCACTAGATCTTCAAATCGATGCCTTGCCTGACAGCCAATCAATTCTCGCTGAACCTCGTATCTTGAGGTGGTTTGGGTATAACAATAAACCTAAACTGAGGAGTGCGTGGTAAAACATTTATCAAGTAAAGTCGTTTTAGGGTTAGGTGCATGTGCACTGAGCCTAACATCACAAGCGCAAGCTGTAGAAATACTGAACGTTAAACAGGGTGAAAAACAAACTAAGGTGTCAATTGGCGGTTACGGTAAGGTCGATATTCGTCATGTCTCTGGTGATGTGGCTTATCAAGATTATTGGTTAGCAAACTTTCCTGGAGGTGCTGCACAAGATACCTCGCATACGGCATTTAATGTTAAAGAGTCTCGAGTGAATTTAACTGTGCAGCATGGCGACATTAGAGGCTTTGTTGAGATGGATTTTTATGGTGGCGGTGGTAACGAAGTAGTAAGTAATTCATCAAACCCACGCTTAAGGCATTTATATATTCAGTATAAAAACTGGATGGCAGGTCAAAACTGGACCACCTTTATGCCATTGCATGCACTGCCAGAATCACTTGATTTCGGTGGCCCACATGCCGGTGAGGTTTTTATTCGTCAAACTCAACTGAGATACACCCATGGAGCTTGGCAGTTTGCCATTGAAAACCCAGAGACCAATGGTGACGGAGATGTCGGCAGTAGTGTCAGTGGTGTGGGCGTGACGGGTGCTCAGGCAGATAAAGATGAATCGCTACCAGATTTTATTGCCCGTTATAACCATAAAGCGGATTGGGGCATGGTATCTGTGGCTGGCCTGTTACGCCAAGTTGATCAAGGCGGTTTAGATAAAACGGCGACTGCATTTAACATCGCAGCAAGAATTAACACTGTTGGCAAAGATGATTTACGTTTTCAGGTAACCAGCGGAGATGCTGGGCGCTATGTTGCAGCGGGCATTACTCCAGATATAGTCACCGCAGAGGGTAAGCAAACAGCCGAAGTTGAAAGTACGGTGGCCTATGCGATTGCATATAGACACTTCTGGACACCAAAATTGCGTTCATCGGTGTTTTATGGCAGTGCCTCAACAGATGTGCTTGAGCGTAAGCGCAGTCATTTTGGTGCGAACTTGATTACCAGCTACAACGAATATTTAGATTTAGGAGTTGAGGTAGGTAATTTTAGTGTTGACGACGAACGCATGCAGAGCATTGATTCAAATTACTTACAATTCAGTGCCAAGCTAAAATTTTAACTAAAGGTTTTAATCAAAAGTTCTAAGCGTAATTTATAAGCGCGCTTTTTAAGCAAAAAGTTCTATAAGTTAGTTTAAAGTAAAAAGAGTATCTTCATTTAATAAAGATACTCTTTTTTTGCTAAATACGCGTCACGAAGATGCTCTACGAGTAGATTAAGCTTTTTATCTGGCTGTCGCGATTTTGGATAAACCGCATAGACCCCAAGCTTCTTTGCTGTGTAATCAGCTAGCAAAGATACTAATCTACCTGACATCAAATCATCATGAACCAGTGCGCGAGGCAAATAAGCAATACCAAAATTGGTTGCGGCAGCATCGCGAATGGCCGCAAGGCTATTGGTATAAAAGCGACCTTGTACTTGCACGTTAGCTTCTACACCATCTTGTTGGAAGAGCCAGTTGTCAGGGCCAACGCCTTCATATTTGTAAATCAAACACTCATGATCCAGTAGGTCATTGGGTTTATGAGGAATACCATGCTGATTTAAGTAACTTGGGCTGGCACATACAATCCATTGCGAATCTATCAGTCTTCTTGCCACCAAAGAAGAGTCTTCAAGAAAAGCAGTTCTTATGGCTAAATCAAAGCCTTCATCAAGAATATTGACCAATCGATTGCTGACATGAAGTTCAACCTCAACATCAGGGTAGAGTTGGCAAAATTCAGCAATGGCTTTACTCAGTAATAGATTGGCAGAGACAGAGGGCACGGTCACGCGTATTTTACCGCGCACGGCATCACCATAGCCTGTCACTGTGTCTTGTGCATCTTGCAGTGCTTGTTTAGCCAAACGCTCTTTACCGTAGAGGGCTTGTCCTGCATCAGTTAAGCTGAGTTTGCGCGTTGTACGATACAATAATTGTACATTTAAGGCTTTTTCTAAACGGCTGATCCGTTTGCTTACCACAGAATTGGTCATCTCAAGTTTTTCAGCGAGTTTTGAAAACGAGCCTTCATCAACGACTTGAACAAACAAGAAAATATCATCTGATTTAACCATAAATACACCTAACAGCCTCTTTCAACAATATTGATTATGTCAAAAAAGGAAAAAAACATTCTCTTTAATGAATATATATTAACAGTTAACAGAGTTGTACATTTCTATAAATTTTGTTTACTCGATGGTTATGTATCAATAATTAAATAAATCACAAATAAGCACGTTGTGGGTAAGTAAAACAATAAAAACTGGACAACAAGAGAAAGTAATATGAACGAATTAACACTAGGTGCATTGGCTTTATTGCCAATAGCATTAGCAGCTCTGCTGCTGGTGGGCCTGCGAAAAAAGCCATGCCTGTGGTGCTGGCAACGACTGCCGCACTGGCGCTCTTTGTATGGGATATGTCAACTAATCGCGTGTTTGCGTCAATTCTACAAGGTTTGGGGATCACCTTCTCTATCTTGTGGATAGTTTTTGGCGCAATTTTTTTATTGAATATGCTAAAGCATACCGGGGCCATTGGCGTTATCCGTGAAGGCTTTATGCACGTCTCATCCGATAGACGTGTTCAAGCCATTGTGATTGCATGGTGCTTCGGCACGTTTATAGAAGGCGCCTCTGGCTTTGGTACGCCAGCGGCAATTGCAGCGCCATTATTGGTTGCAATCGGCTTTCCAGCTTTAGCAGCGGTGTTAATGGGTATGATGATCCAAAGTACGCCAGTCTCTTTTGGTGCTGTGGGCACACCTATTATCATTGGTGTAAATAAAGGGTTAGATACCATAGCAATTTCTGAACAGCTTGCGACTCAAGGCTGGACGTGGGAGCAATATCTGCAGCTCATTACCACCAATGTTTCAATTATTCATGCCATTGTAGGCACAGCCATGCCGTTGTTTATGGTGATGATGCTGACACGCTTTTTTGGACAAAAGAAAAGCTGGAAAGAAGGTCTAGAGGTGTTACCGTTTGCAATTTTTGCAGGTTTAGCGTTTACCGTACCCTACGCATTAACGGGTATTTTTCTCGGTCCTGAATTTCCATCGCTCCTTGGCGGTTTAGTGAGTATTGCCATTGTTGTTACCGCCGCGAAAAAAGGGCTTTTAGTGCCTAAAACACAATGGGATTTTGCGAATAAAGAGACTTGGCCTAAACAGTGGTTAGGCAACCTAGAGATTAAAGCTGAAAACATCAACGGTAGTCGTTCAATGTCTATTGTCGTGGCTTGGGTGCCTTACTTAATCGTTGCGGCTCTATTAGTTTGTTCTCGTGTATTTACAGAATTTAAAGGGCTTTTAACTGGTTTGAGTATCAGCTTCAGTAATATTCTCGGTGAAACTGGGGTAAGCGCTTCTTTTGCCCCTTTATATTTGCCAGGTGGATTAATGGTGATTGCTGCTTTGGTTGCGCTCATTTTACAAGGTCAGTCGGGTCAAAAAGGTCAAATCGTGCGAAATGCATTTGGTGAATCGACTAAAACCGTGATCAGTGCTGGCTTTGTTTTAATGTTTACTGTGCCAATGGTTCGTCTATTTATTAATTCAGGTGTGAACCTATCCGATTTACCTAGTATGCCAATGGCCAGTGCCCAGATGTTTGCCACGTGGTTTGGTGAGGCTTTTCCCCTTGTAAGTCCAACCATTGGTGCGCTAGGTGCATTTATTGCGGGCTCCAATACCGTATCAAATATGATGTTTAGCCAATTTCAGTTTGAAGCGGCAATGAGTTTAGGGCTATCGCCTGCATTAATCATCGCAGCACAAGCTGTGGGTGCAGCAGGTAACATGATTGCGATTCATAATGTGGTCGCGGCAAGTGCAACAGTTGGCTTATTAGGTCAAGAAGGGGCCACACTCAGACGCACAATCGTGCCAACCTTATATTATGTTTTGGCGTCAGGCGCTTTAGTGATGACTGCCTTATATGTTTTGAATATTGCAGGACCGTTAAGTCATTAAAATGGAGAAGAATATGAACAATCAGCAGCTACTGGCCGCCTTAAGCAAAGTCTTAGGCAATGAGAATGTGCAAACTCAAGCCAATAAAACCGAGCACTATAGAACGGGCTGGCGCTCGGGGGGCGGTAGTGCGCTGGCTGTTCTATTTCCGCAAAACTTATTGGCATTTTGGCATGCGCTAGAACTCTGTGTCGAAGCTGACTGCATAATGATAATGCAAGCGGCGAATACCGGTTTAACCGAAGGGTCAACGCCTTCGAGTGACGGCTATGACAGAGACATCGTGATCTTTAACACTTTGGCGATGGATGACTTAGTGGTGCTAGAGCAGGGTAAACAAGTGTTGAGCTTTCCGGGTACTACGTTACATAAGTTAGAAAAAACCTTGAAGCCTTTGGCAAGAGCGCCGCACTCGGTGATTGGCTCTTCTTGTTTAGGGGCATCGATTATTGGTGGGGTGGCAAACAACTCAGGTGGCGCATTGGTAAAGCGTGGACCTGCTTACACTGAGTTGTCACTCTTTGCCCGCGTAGATGAAAAAGGCCAATTGCATTTAGTGAATCACTTAGGCATTGAATTGGGTGAAACCCCTGAAGAGATCTTAAAGAACCTGATGTCGGGTAACTTCGCTCACAACAACCTGGTTACCGATAAATCAGCCAGTGCGACCGATTATGAAGGCTTATTACGCGATGTAGACGCTGATACGCCGAGCCGATTTAATGCCGATACCTCAAAACTTTATGAGGCCAGTGGTTGTGCAGGAAAAATAGCTGTATTTGCAGTGCGCCTAGATACCTTTGAAGTACCGAATCAAGAACAGACATTCTATATTGGTACTAATGACCCTAAAACTTTAAGCGATTTACGACGTCACATATTATCTGAATTTCAAAATTTGCCAGAGGTGGGGGAGTACTTGCACCGCGAAATCTTCGATATCGCAGAAAAATATGGCAAAGATACTTTCTTAAGTATTCAGCACTTAGGCACAGATAGATTACCTAAGTTGTTTGCCTTAAAAGGGCGGTTAGATGCGACTTTTAAAAAGTGGCGCTTTATGCCAAACAATTTCACCGACAAGGTGATGCAGTTGGCAAGCTACTTATTCCCTCAGCATTTACCTAAGCGCATGATTGAATTTAGAGACAAATATGAGCATCACTTAATCTTAAAAATGAGTGATGCTGGTATTGCCGAAGCCAAACAATTTCTAAAGTTATACTTTACTCAAAATCCTCAAGCGGGCGGGTATTTTGAATGTACGCCTGATGAAGCCAGTAAAGCATATTTACAACGTTTTGCAGCGGCAGGTGCTGCTATTCGTTATCAAGCATTGCATGAAGGTAAAGTTGGAGACATTTTAGCGCTCGATATTGCCCTACGTAGAAATGACTTTGACTGGGTTGAGCAGTTGCCAAAAGATATTGCCTGTCAGGTCGATAAGCGCCTTTATTATGGGCATTTTTTCTGCCATGTATTTCACCAAGACTATGTACTGAAAAAGGGTGCTGATGCAAAGAAAGTGAAAGCGCAAATGTTGGCACTACTTGATTCTCGTGGCGCTAAGTACCCTGCTGAGCACAATGTCGGTCATCTTTATGAAGCCAAAGAAGATGTAAAAGCATTTTATCGAACGCTCGACCCGACCAATCGCTTTAACCCTGGGGTGGGTAAGATGGAAAAGCATAAACGTAATTGCTCATGTTGCTGATCTATTGAAGCGTATTTGTTGGCACACGAATTTATACCAATCCTCTAAATTAATATTAATGAGGATTGGTACCGCGGCAGCCTAGCCTATCGCACTAGGCTGCTTTTTTATTATTTAGCCTAAACTTTGGTTTTATCATTCAAGACGTTGATAGTTTGTGTAGCTATCCTTTGAGGTTTCATTGAGCTCCATAAAGCCGGCGAAGGTGCCACGCATCGTCATTTCTGCACTTATCGGCAGAACTTGTTCTGACACTTCGGTGAAGGTTAACACCATCTTAAATTGCTCTATGTTTGTCATTGCCATAGGGCTGAACTCTGCTAAATTCGTTATGGTGATTTGCTTAAGTAAGTGATTTTTTGGCGAGACGACTAATGTGCCTTTTAGCTTACCAATGGCGTCATCACCGAGTTTTGGAATGTTGACATCAAAACTTGCCGTGAGTGCCTCGTTTGCTGAATCGAGTAATTGTAATGAATCTAAAGTAATGAGCTGCTCAAGTTTAACACTAAAGGTTTTCTTGTCTTTATTTCGTTGTTTTATAAAAGCGCGTTTTTGTTTGTCGGTCGCAGGCTTTTTATCTTTGGTGAGCAGTTGCCACTTTTGACCTTCGGGAAGTGCACCATTAAATGCAGCTGTATAGTCTGTGATTTCTCCTTCTTCGTTCTCAAAGCTGTGTAGCTCAAACGCCCAATTTGTTTTGTCGATGTCTTTAATTCTCTGGATTGCATTCTGAATGACAGACTTTAAGTGTGACGCTTCAAATTGTGCTGCATTGGTTTGATTGCTTAAAAATAACAACCAAATAAGTAGTAAAAGTTGAAAGATAGTTCGCATGGCTTTGCTCCTTAATTTTACTTGATGGTCGCAAGTCAGGTGTGAAAACAATGTGAAAGCAAAATAAGACTAAACTTAATGTCTGTGTAAGACGTAAAAATGAGTAATGAATGCAATAAGGTTGGCATATGAAGAATAATTTAGAGTCAAAACATATTTTGCGTGTATATGAGCATATTCAACAACATGGTGAGCCATACGAACAGGGCAAGCATTTAGAAGGGATCACGGCGTTCTCTGACATCGATGGCTATACCATCTATTTGCAGGGTAATGGGGTGCTGCTCCGTTTTGGGTTTCATAACAAATATGACCTTGAATACGAGCACAGTAAATTAAAAGAAGAATTTTTGAAAAAGCTGGATGTGATTGCTAAGCAGTTTCAGTAAAACCAAAAAAGGAACATTAAATTGATGAAACATTTTTTACTCATATTTGTATTAGTTCTATTAACTGGGTGTGCAGCCCAATACCCAAACCAAGATGTCACAGGAAAAGCTTTTCCTAGTGTTTCAGGTGGAAGCCTAGAAAAGGAGCGTATTAACCTACCTGATTTTGTTAAAGGTGAAGTTGCACTATTTTTAGTTGGCTACAAGCAGGACAGTCAGTTCGACATTGACCGCTGGTTGATTGGTCTGGATATGAAAGATGCTGATATTAAAGCGTATGAGTTACCAACCATTGCTGGCATGTTCCCGAGAATGTTTAGCACACAAATCGATGAGGGCATGCGTCGTGGAATTCCTAAAGAGCTATGGGGTGGGGTGATCACCATTTATGAAGACGGTGAAAAAATCCAAGCGTTTACAGGTAATGAAAACCCGAATAACGCCAGAGTGATGCTACTGGATAAAAACGGCAAAATTATCTACTTCTACGACAGAGGGTTTTCTGTCTCAGCATTGAATGATGTTTTGGCACTGGCCGAAGCTCAATAAAAAGAAGTGAAAAAATTGTAGCCTGAACTTTAATAAACGTTCAGGCTGTTTAGAGATATGATTAATGCAATTTCATCTTAGGGCGCACAATGCGCAGCAGTTTTTCTGATAACCAAAGTGCCGCAGTTTTGATCGGTCCGTGTATTGCGTTTTGATGCATACGATAAAGCGATAAATACATCACCCGCGCTAGATTACCTTCGATAAACATGGTGTTGTTCGTCAGGTTACCCATCAAGCTACCCACAGCGCTAAATCGAGAAAGGTTCACCAGTGACCCATGATCTTTATAAACAAAAGGTCTTGGCGCTTTGCCTGTGAATTTCACTAAAATATTGTGCGCGACATTACTCGCCATCTGATGTGCAGCTTGCGCGCGAGGTGGCACGAAAGTGCCATCTTCTTGCTCGCAGGCACAAGCATCACCCAATACATGGATGTGTGAAGTGCCTTTTGCTTGTAAATATTCGTCTACTTTAATTTGATTGTTGCGAGTGAATTCAAAGCAATCGAGGTTTTTAATAAAGTCAGCCACCTTTACGCCCGCCGCCCAAAGCATTAAATCAGCTTGGATCAAGGTATTGTCATCGGTGATAAAGCCCTCAGAAGTTGCTTTGCTCACTTTAGTGCCCTCTAAGATATTTACACCCAAATGACGCAACTCGTCTCGCGCAGAGTTACTTATTCGAGTCGGTAGGGCAGGTAGTATAGTTGGCCCGGCTTCGATTAAATGAATGGTGAGCTTGGTGCTGGTAAACGCACTCATACCATAGTGCTTTAGAAGTTGAGCGACATGAACAAGTTCGGCGCTGAGTTCAACACCTGTTGCCCCACCACCGACAATAGCGATTGAAAGACGATTTTGTTCTTCAGGTAATTGGCTAGCAGCTTGGTGTACACGTGTAAAGCAGTTAAGTAGCGCATGTTGAAAGCGCTCGGCTTGCTGGTGAGAGTCTAAGAAATAACAATGTTTACTGACACCAGGCGTATTAAAATCATTGCTGACACTACCAATGGCGATGATTAACTCATCATAATGAACGGTGCGTTGTGGCAAGATCAATTCACCGTCTGAATCGTATTGCTCTTTTAGGTATATCGCTTGTTTTTCTGCGTCTAAGTTAATGAATTCACCGAGAATAAACTGAAATCCATGCCGAGCCGCATGGGCAGAGTAAACGACACCGTCTAGGCTAGTGTCGAGCGAGCCTGTCGCCACTTCATGCAGGAGCGGTTTCCAGATGTGGGTACGGTTTTTATCGATTAAAGTAATATTTGCGCGACGAGATTTCCCGAGTTTATTCCCTAATTTACTTGCCAGTTCTAGGCCGCCAGCGCCGCCGCCGATGATGACAATATTGGGATGCGTGTTAATCATAGTTGTGCCCTTTAAAAAGTTATAAAGAGCTGAGCACAATCCTTTGTAAATATCAGATTTACTTACATGGTGTTCAGGTCGTTATAACCTTGCACAACTTGAGGTTATTGTACGCCTAACTGTCTGCTAGCAATATGGAAAAAGTATTTCTAAATGTTTCTGAGTAAATTTATTTGCGTTGCAAAAATGTTGTGTTTGTATTAGTTTTTGGTTGGTTTTTGTGCTTTTATTTAAATAAGGATAATTTTATGAAAAAAGTATTGCTAACAGCGTGTTTAGTTTTTGGGTCTGCATATAGTCAAGCCTCTACAGAAGTCGACTGTACTTATGATGTTGTAAAAAAAGCAGTATATGGCGGCTGGTCAGACTGTAGAACTCATAACGGATCTCTTATCGAGCAGTTTGTTCAGCCGTCATCTCAACAGGTTGTACTCATTACTGGTTACGATAATAATAATGTGTTGAGCTCATGTTTCGCAAATGTCGATTTTTGGGGATATGAAAATGTCTCTGTTAAGCAGTGTAAGTATAAACCTGAGTTACAAATCCGAATGTTTAGAATGGAAGATTCTACAGAAACGAAAGTTTGGATTGAAGGCTCGGACCAAGACGGACACATAACCAAGGCTGAGTTATGGGTTAATGGGGTTAAACGTAACTCAAACAATACATCTTTAAGAGGCCCAGCAGGAACTGAGTTCGAAGTCAGAGCTAAAGTCACAGATAATGATGGTTATACAGCATCAACAATGCGCACAATTTCTTTGGTATATAGACCGAATAACCCTTGTGATGTTGACCCTAGAAGATGTAGATAAATTTGGGGCTGCAAAAGCAGCCCTTAATTCTTGTTAATTATTACGCCAAATTTGGCAAGTAACGCTCATCGGGTAGATAGGTTTGCTCTAAAGCCACAGATGAAGCACTACCCTCGGTTAGGGAGAAAAACTCGACCGTTTGGTTCATCATTTGCGCTTGCTCAGCCATAGCTTCACCAGCGGCGGCTGCTTCCTCAACCAGTGCTGCATTTTGCTGGGTCATCTGATCCATCTGAGTAATCGCAGTATTTATTTGCATAATGCTTTCAGACTGGTGTCTTGCTGATTGAGCAATCTCAGCCATCATGACGCGTACCTTGCTAGTGGCTTCAACGATTTCACTTAAGGTATCGCCAGAGCGGTTTACTAAGTCGGTGCCTTCTTCAACTTTAGATTGACTGTCTCTGATCAGATCTTTGATTTCTTTTGCTGCATTTGATGAGCGCTGGGCTAGGTTACGTACTTCACCGGCAACAACAGCAAACCCTCGACCTTGTTCACCTGCACGGGCAGCCTCTACAGCCGCATTCAAGGCAAGTAAGTTAGTTTGGAATGCAATATCATCAATTACACTGATAATCTCAGTTATCTGTTTACTCGACTGATTGATTTCGCGCATTGCGCTTACAGCTAATTTCACGACCTCACCGCCATGGCTGGCTTTGTCTTCAGCCGTCATTGAAAGCGCATTTGCATCTTCGGCTTTTTCAGAGCTTTGACGAACAATCTCGGTTACTTCATCCATACTAGCCGAGGTTTCCTCTAGGCTACTGGCTTGCTCTTCAGTACGTTGACTCAAATCTGCATTTCCTTGAGCGATTTCATTCGCTCCTTGTGAAATACTGCCAGAGGCATGGGTGATGTTTTCAATGACTTCGGTCAGCTTATCAGCTGTGCTATTGGTATCTTGTTTTAGTTGACCAAAAGAGCCCTCGTAATCGTTGGTGATACGTTTGCTCAAATCGCCCTGAGCTAATGCACTCAGCACTTTTGTAACGTCATCAAGTGCCACTTCCACGGTAGACACTAGGTCATTTAAGCCTGTGCTGAGTTTTTCAAAGAAGCCTGTTTTACCTTGTAAAGATAGCTGCTGACTTAAGTCACCTTGTGCGGCAGATTGCACCAAGTTGTCTATTTCTTTTTCAATATTTACTTCTGCGGTTTTGTCGGTCCACTCGAGCACAGTGCCAATACGTTCGTTATTAACGAAGATAGGGTTAGAGGTCACAGAGAAGACGCGTTCACCAATATATTCAGTGCTGTTGTGGGCATGAGACAAGTTATTAAACAAGACACGCTGTTGTTCTGGTTCTAAATAAAATTGATCAACAGGGAAGCCAATTAGGTTGTTGGCATCGAACTGGCCTATGTGGGCTTGAATATCGCGCTCAGCACTTTCTATGGTGCTCTTTAGGGCTTGGTTTGCATAGATGATATTAAGGTTTTTGTCTGCAATCATGACGTTGCCCGAAACGCTATCAAGTGCATATCTCACTCTGGCATTTTCTGCTGCAATACGTGTCTTTTCAAGTTCTTGAGCTAACCAGTCTGTTCTATCTTGCCACTCTAATACTGTACCAACACGTTCATCCTCTACACTGACCGGGCTCACGATTACAGTGAAGGTTCTACCAGAAATCACAAACTCAGTTTCAATGCTTGCTGTTTGAGTTTTGAATTCTTCTACTTTATTGCTGAAATGCTCAAAAAATGCATCAACTTGATTACCAATAATGGCTTCTTGATTAAAGTGTGGAATGGCTTGTTTAATATCTTGGTTGGCAACTGTAAACATGTGATGAATGGCGTTATTCATGTAAATTACATTTAGGTCTTTATCTGCAATCATCACCTGACCAGAAGAGCCATCTAAAGCATATTTTACCCGTGCGTTTTCAGAGGCTATACGTGCTTTCTCTTGTGCTGCGGCAAGCTCTTCGGTTCTATCTTGCCACTCGAATACCGTACCAACGCGTTGCGCTTCAACAATGACTGGGCTTGCAACTAATTTAAAAGTTCTGCCTGCAATAACAAATTGCTCTTCAAGGCTGGTGGTTAGGCTGTCAATCTGTGCGAGGTGTTGCTCAAAGTAAGGCATTAAACCATTGATTTGCGCATTTAAAATATGATGAGCACTAAAGTTAGGCAACTCAGCTTGTAGCTGTGTTTCAACCCCTTCAAACATGTGTTGAATTGAACGATTTAGATAAATGACTTGATGATCAGTATTGGTGATCATGACATTAGAATTGGCGTTATCTAATGCACTTTTAATACGGGCATTAACCCTTGCCACGCGACGCTCTTGCTCTTCTTTTTCACGGATGAGTTTTAAGCTTTCTCGCATTTCTAACATAGATTTGAAGACGCCTTGCGGTGCTCGTTCATCATATTCTTGGTCTAAGTCACCTTTTGAAATGGCGGTTGCAATATTGTCTAGCTCACTTGGATCTTTACCAAGTTGTTTCATCACCATTCTAAGTAAGAAAAATATAATAGCTGCACTAATTACAAGCGCTGTCATAAACATAATAAAAATTTGTGATACGGCCTGTTCGTTAGCAGATTTTAATTGAGGGCCAAGAATATCTTGGTCTGACTTAACCGAAGTACTTAAATCTCTGACTAAAGCAGCAAAACGCGGACCTATCACATCTAATACATTGGTTACTTTGTCATTTCTATCAACAATAAGGTTTTGAACTTGATTAAAGGCGTTTGTGTAATCAAGGAACATGCTATTGATGTTGTTTAGCCTAGCTTGATTTTCTGTACTCAAACTAAAAGTGCTCATATTAATGAGTTGGTCTTCGAAGCTAGAGAACTCTTGATTGACTCGTTCAGACGCTGATAGTTGATTACTTTCTAGGTATTTAACAACATATAAGCGGCCAAGCAATAAGTTGCGCATTGCTTCACCTGCAACATAAGCCAATTGCGTATTATTTGATTGGGCGGCACTTTGCATGACTTGCGTTAGCTCACGCTCCATTCTAGGACCAATAACATCTAATTGGTTTAACACCAACTCATTGCGCTCAACCCGATACGCTTTAATAACTTCGAACGTTGCATTGTACTGCTCAATTTCTTGAATGAGTTTAGTCACCATCTGTGCTCGTTCGGGCTTATTAATTTCTTGTTTGGCGTCGAGAATGAGCTTATCAACTTGTTCAAAGTACTGGTTGTATTCGCGAAGGTCTTTCTCACTACCTGTGAGAAGAAAGTCTTTTACATTCATGCGCACCATTAACATATTCGATTGTAAGGTGCTCGCAAGGTTAGAGTCTCTTGCTAGCTCTCGATAGCTTTTGAATCCTTCATCTGCTGATGTCAATGCCAAATACGCGGTCAATCCGATTGCCGCAAGAATACACAATATTAAAGTAAAGGCAGAAATGAGTTTTGCTTTGAGTGTGCTGAAAATGCCAAAAGAGGGGGGTGCTGTGTCCATGCTTAGCTTCCTAAAATATACCAATAAAAGATGCAACACTAAGTGGTAGCCTAGTATTTATACAAAATCAAAGTGTAAAACTTTCTTTATATAACCAAAATACATAGATTGTTCCGGTTTTGGAAATGATCTATTTCAATAATGTGGTGATTATATTTAATATTTCTTTAATCTGTCTTTCTTTGTTTTTTTAAATTCCTCCTCGTTAACAGTATATAAATCAAAAATATTTATTATTTTTTAGAATTGTAACTGTCCCCTTTATTGCAATATATATCTTGTTTTATAAGGTTTTTAAGCGTTTTATTTGGTGGGTTTTTTAATTGGTTAATTTTTTAAATTTTTAAGCTATTGATTTTAAGTGGTTTGATTGTTTTTTGTTTTGGTTTGTTTTTGTGCATTTTCTGCAATAATAATATTTTAAATAAGTGTTAGCTTGTTTTTTGCGGTCTTGACTGTGCATGTTTATATGCATATTTTTATGCTTGTTAACAGGTTTGTATCGCTTCTGTTAATCCTTCTCTTCCTCAGGGGTGGGTGTATGCGTTTTATAAAAACTATAAGTTAAGATGGATGAAATAATGCAAAATAATAAAGTAGCTAAAGCAGTAAAATATGCGATCGCTTGCTCAGTGATCTCTACAGGACTGTCTACCGGTGTTGCTATCGCAAATGAAGACACTGAAGGTAAAGATGTTGAAAGAATTGAAGTAACAGGTTCACGTATTCAACGTGCTGAGTTTGAATCGGCAAGTCCAGTTGCAAGTTTCGATGCAGAGGATATTGCTAAATCAGGTGTGACAAGTGTTGATGAATTCTTAAAGTTCATTCCTGCGACATCAGGCTTCCAGCTTGGTGCGACAACTAACAATGGTAACGATGGCGCGAAGAAGATCGATCTTCGTGGCCTAGGTTTTAACCGTACTCTTATTCTTATCAATGGTAAGCGTTCAATCGGCGACGTAAACTCTGACGGCGCAGTAGATTTAAACCAAGTGCCTATGTCAATGGTTAAGCGTATTGACGTTTTAAAAGATGGCGCTTCAACTATCTATGGTACTGATGCAATTGCAGGTGTTGTAAATATTATTCTGCAAGATGATTTCGAGGGTGTACGCGTTTCGGGCAGCGCTGGTGCAGGTACATCTGAATGGGATGCAAAGCAAAAAACCTTCTCTGTCTTAATGGGTACAGCCAGTGACAAAGGCTCAATCACTGTTGCACTTGAGTACAACTCTCAAGAAGAGTTAAAGCAGGGTGAGCGTGATTGGGCACATGATGCACTTTACCCTTCAGCGATCCGTGATGAAAATACAGATGAAGTTTTAGGTTTCGAAGCTGTCGCCAGTGGTAGTTCAAACTCAAGAACCATTCGTTTAACTGGTGACCAAAGGGCTGCAATCGCAGCCGCAGGTGGTCCTGACAAAGCAAGCTGGGTTGTAGATGCAGACACTGGTGAGGTTAGACCATATGACAACACTAAAGATGTTTATAACTATGCGCCAGTTAATGCGTTAATCACGCCAAATGACCGTTTTCAAATTGCTTTAAATGGTAAATACGAAGTGGCTGATGGCACCAATGCTTATGTTGACGCATTTTATACGCAACGTGAATCTCTGCAACGTCTAGCGCCTGATGCTTCATTTGGTCGTGGACAATTACAGTATGTGTGGGATAACCCGAATAACCCATTTGGTGCTGCAGATCGTAACCCTTGGGGTGTAGACTTCTCAGCATCTGACTTAACTGAAGCACAAACGGATCCTATGAAAGGTATTCATATTAACCGTCGTTTCACAGAGTCTGGTGGTCGTATCTTCACTCAAAAAGCGCATACCTACAGAATTTTAGCTGGTCTTGAAGGTGAAGTCGGTGATGGCATGTTCTACGATGTGTCTTTCACTCATGGTTATAATGAACAACTTGATAACACCAAAAACTATCACCGTTTTGACCGTTGGCAGACTATCACAAATGCAGTAAATTGTGCGGCAAACGCCGACTGTAAAGCTGCGGGTGTATTAGACCCGTTTGCTGACTTTGGTGCAATCACGCCTGAGCAAATGGCATATCTAAGTGCGAATTCACTGAAAGATTTCAGCTATGGTGAGCTTCGTCACATCATCGCGACTTTATCAGGTGAAATTGAAACAGATTTTGGTGGCGGTTTCATCGGCTGGGCTGCAGGCTTTGAAAACCGCAAAGAAAAAGGCGAATCAATTCCAGATGAATTCTCATCAGAAGGTCTAACAACTAGTGGTGCGAGTGATCCTCAACTAGGTAGTTTTACTGCTGACGAAATTTATCTTGAGACCTTCATCCCTGTTGCAGATTCATTATCGATTGAAGCGGCAATTCGTTATTCTGACTATGAGAATAATAAAGGCGCAACTTTCGACTCGACAAACTTTAAGGTGTCAGTTGATTGGCGTCCACTAGATTCACTTAAAGTACGTGGTGGTATTTCAACAGGTTTTAGAGCACCAAATATTTCAGAGATGAATCAAAACCAATCTACTGGTTTCCCAACAGTTGACTTTATTTGTGAGTTTGAAGACATTCGTAATGATATCACCGATCAGCAAAGAGCTAATTGTATTGCGGATGCTGATACGGCTGAGTTAGGTTACGCTTGGCAACCAGCTTATACAACAGAAGCACCAGAGAAAAGCCTGATCCCTGAAGAATCGGTAACCACAAACATCGGCTTTGTATACACAGTGCCAATGGACGATAACCTAGTATTCAGTGTTGATTATTGGAGCATCAGTATTGAAGACTTAATTGGTTCAACGCCATATCAGTTACTTTTCAATAGTTGTATGGATTCAAAAGATTACTCAGCGTCTTCATGTTCGGCTTTCCCGAAAGATGATAACGGTAAAGCGATGCCAATCGCATCTTTTGGTCTTCCTAATGATGCAACGTTTGCATTCGGTAACGTAGGTGAGTTAGACACGTCTGGTATCGACTTTGAATTAGACTACTCGACAGAAGCTGACTTGGGTTTCACTGACCGCATTGGTGTACGTGTAAGTGGTACGTATAACATCGAGCGTGTTGAAACATGGGTTGAGTTAGGCCTTGAGCGTGACATGGTAGGTAATGCTTACCCGTTCGAAATCTACCCAGAGCTTAAGTTCACAACCTCATTCATCTTTGGTGGTGATAACTGGGATGCGAACTATGACCTTCGCTATATCAGTGAAACGACTGATGCATTACGTCCAGCATCAATTACTGATGACCATATCGCTGATGCGGTACTTTATCACGACGTAAGCGCAAGCTATAGCATGGATAATGCTCGCTTTAGTGTGGGTATTAGTAACTTGTTAGATGAAGATGCACCGCGTTATCACAGTGGCTTTAACGCAAATACGGCACCAGGTACATACGACACAATCGGTCGTCGTCTATTTGCAAGCTTCAAGCTTGATTTCTAATCAGACCTAGTCTGACTAGAGCATCAAAAGGGCTTCCCTGGCCCACTTTATTTTAGCGCCCAATTTGGGCGCTTTTTTGTATTAACAAACTTGTCTTTACTCAGCCTTATTTTGTTATATATTGCTGATGCAACAATTAATATATAAACAAAAATCAAGGTTACTAGCCTATGAAACCTAAACTTTTATTGTATCCAAGTATTCAGGTTGAAAATGTATTTGCAAAAGAAACCGAAGTCTTAGGTCAATTGCAAAGAGGGGAGTTAAATGAAGCCTTGATTTTGTGGCAACCTGATAAGCCAACATTGGTTTTGCCGTCAGGTAATAAATGGCAAAGTTCAGAAGGACTGAATCAACAGCTTATGCAAATGGGCTGGCAGTTGTTTAGTCGCAAAACCGGTGGCGCGCCTGTACCACAATTGCCTGGTGTGATTAATGTCTCTCATATGTATGTGTGGGATGAGCAAACGCCTTATTCGATACCAAAAGCCTATCAAGATTTTTGTGTCAAACTATCTCGGTTTTTTGCGTTATATGATGTGAAAGTAGGTGTTCATGCCACTGATTTTTCTTACTGTGATGGTGACTACAATCTCAATATTTCAGGCAAAAAAGTCGTGGGAACAGCACAGCGAGTGGTACTTAAAAATGGTGGTGGTAAGGTGGTACTTGCTCAGGCTTGTATCTTAATCGATACGGACATTAGCACCATCATAAACCCAGTAAACACCTGCTACGAATACCATCAACAAGCTGAACGTATACGTTCAGAGGTTCATACCTGTTTAGTTCAACATACGAAGCAACAAGACTCTGTTGAAGGTTACTTTCAAAGTTTAATAAAGGCCTTTTCATAGCTATTATCATTTTTTGGTAATTCACTCAAATTGTTGACGAAATGGGATGTCATTGAAGTGCATATAAATACATATGCCTCTACCTTCAATACTTTGTAATTCAATATGGCCACATAGGCGCTGGGTGACTAAGTTATACACTATGCTTAGGCCTAGGCCAGTTCCGCCTTCACCTCGTTTTGTCGTCACGAAGGGTTCAAACACCTTTTCAAGTAGCTCTTCTTTTATACCTGCACCGTCATCGCTAAACCTGAAGTGGATAGCGCCGCTAACAAATTTGCACGAAATTTCAATGTTGAGCTTTTTATGTACAACTTGACCATGGCGTAGGCTGTTTACGATAAAAATAGTGAATATTTGCCCAAAAGCCCCAAGGTAGCTTTTTATAATCATTCCTTTTGGAATATCGAGAGAGATACATGCATCATGTTTATCAAGTTCGTGTCTTAGGCTGATGACAAGATTGTCTAGAAATTCGTGTATATCGAACTCGACGAGCTCATCATATTCTTGATGAGACGCAACCTGCTTAAAGCTGCTTATGAGTTCTGCAGAGCGAGTTAAGTTACTTTCTATTAAATTAAGCGAGTCATCAAACTCTTGTAGCAAAACTTGTAGATTAGCTTTAGATATCTTGCCTTGTTTGAAGTCATCTTTAAGCTTGCCTACCTTCTCCCTAAGGAAAGATTCACTGGTTATTGCTACGCCTAAGGGGGTGTTTAATTCGTGTGCAAAACCTTTTACAAGACCGCCTAAGCTGGCCATTTTTGCGTCTTCGATAAGCCTATTTTGGGCTAGTGAGAGTCTCTCGATAAGTGTTTCAATATGGCTTAATAATATGCCTAGATCATCACTAAACTGAGATAGCTCGTCATTACCACCAAGTTCTAATCGCTCACTAAAATCATCATTTTTAGAAAGTTTTCTGATAAATGTGGTGACAGCAATCAGTGAAAAAGTCACTCTGCGGTTAATCACAAATGAAACGGAAAGACTGATAATGGTGGTTGCTAAAATAAGTAAAAAAATCTTTCTAAGGTAATCTTGCGAAGTTGCAGCTTGTTGCTCATTGAGGTGCTGGTATAATGTGTCAAAACGTTCACCTAGCTCTACAGAAAGTGCGTTATTTTTACCTTTTAAGCCTTGTGAAGCATGCTGTCCCTGGGTTTCTAAATGATAAATATATTGATTAAATCCTTGAGCATATTCATTGAGCCTTAAATTTAAATCTGCACTTTTTTCGGGGTAACGGGTATTAATCAACTGCTGTGTCTGTGCAATCAGTTGAGTGTGTTGCGTGAGATATTTAATGTCCCAACGTAGTAGATAGTCTTTTTCTCTGCGCCTCAGTTCTAAAATTAGAATTTCAAACTCTGCATCTTCTAACTTTTCAGTATTGGCTTGTAGCTCGTGGACAGCATGACGAAAAAAACCTCTTAACCCTCTGTCCTCATTGAACCCTAACCGCCTTTGAAGTTTTATTTGTTCAAGTAAATTTTTTTCAAATTCACCAACCCCTACCTGAATTTGGCTAAGTAGTAGCAGAGCAATATCATCATCTTCAATGCGTTGTTTGAGAGACATTATGGCTAAAGCGTAATTGTTTTTAAGTTTTTTTAATTCACTTTCAATGTCTTTTGAGCGATACAGACTAAATGCAGGTTGTAAGTAAAGAAAGCGGGTGAATGCGTTTTTATATTGGAGTAGGTGCTGGTCAGTCTGTTTACTATGTTGTGACTGTTGATACAAAAAAAGCCCGCCAACGAGTGTTACGATTAAGCTGGTAATAATACTGGCTTGGGAAATGATAAATCCGGTCTTTAATTTCATAGCACCCTTAAAGAGGTTTTCACAACATATAGTGACAGTTAAGCATGCTTTAAGTGTAGAACATGACAGTAAATGTGTGAAAAACTCAACAGTGTACGACGCACTTTTATTATTCGACTAAGATTTCGGAGCGAGTTTATGAAAAGCCTATATTAGTTTTATGGCATCGTAGAAGCTATAAAAAATCTAAAGTTATTGTATTTAAAGGTTAAATAACGAGAGAAAAATTTTTTAGAAAAATAATAAGACTAAAAACAGTGTGCTCACTATTGTTTGCTCAACAACAAAACAGGTGTAAACGGAGCACACAATGGTTAAAAAGATCCTTTCAATAGTCATTGCTTTGAGTTGTACTCAAGCATTCGCGAAATCCCAATCAGTGACATATTTCGAACCGCCTACAGCCAGTATTCATGCTGGTAGCTTTATGGCAAAAGATCATGCAGGGGAAGGTCGATATAAAGTGTCTATGCAGCCGTTTCAAATGGCAAAGTATGAGCTCACGGTGGCAGAGTTTAGAAAATTCATTGAAGATACAGGTTACGAAGCACCAAAAAATTGTATGCACGAAATTGGCCCAGGATGGTTTGGTGCGGGTGAGCGAGATGGCTCGTGGGATAACAATTTTTTTAATCTTTCTGAATATCATCCAGTGGTATGTATTGGGACAAAGGGCGCGGAAGAGTATGCCAAATGGCTTTCTGATAAAACGGGTAAGCAGTATCGACTTATGTCAGAAGCGCAGTGGTTATATGTGATGCGAACCGGGGGGTATGACGAGTATATTTCTGAAAATGGTAAAAAGCGTCATCAAGTATGTGAAATAGCCAACTTAGCTGATCAACACGCAAATGCGATGACAGGCAAAGTGTATCAAGCCCCATATTCATCTGCTTATACCATTGAAGATTGTAACGACAAAGAAATACTTTCTTCTACCGTTGGTTTATATAAAGCCGATAAATATGGGGTGCATGACTTGCTTGGTAACATTCAAGAGGTGGTTGCTGATTGTTATGTTGATGGTAAACAACGATTCCCTCAAGGGGGAGGACCTGTTACCCAAGCTAACTGTACATCACGTATTGCTAAAGGCAGTAGTTGGCATTGGGAGGTACCTGATCTAGACCGAAGAGGTGAAATGGCTGATGATTTTATCGCGGCAATAGAAGGTTTTCGTTTGGTACTTGATACAAACGGTAAAGCCTTACCTGCTCAGAGCGGTAGTGATCAATTTATGACCGGGTTAGCGAAAGCACAAAAGCAAGCCAAAATAGTGCATGCGCAAATAGCGGATTACCCAAGTAAAGTATCTAAGCTTTCTTTAAAAGACAAAGGCCGAGGAGTGACTCTAACCTGGCAACATCAACAAGATATGCTTGGTATAACTTATAAAGTGACTCGTTTAGACTTGGTTTCAAATGAAGAGCAAGTGATTGCAGAAGGCGTCTCAGGACTAAAATATGTCGATACTAAGCCAAGTAAGCATAAGGCGAGATACAAAGTGATGGCTCAAATTGGGGAGCGAGAGGGACTGGCGTCAAATACAGCGGATTCAAATGCCGTATATACCCATACCCTCCCTGCTCGTATTCAAGCTGAGGCATTCAGTCAAGGTACTGAAGTGAGTGTTCGAAACTCTTCTCAAGAGCCAAAACACGACTTGGTGTTTGCGAATATGCTTAATACCAGCGCTGATTACCAAGTAAAGGTAACCAAAGCGGGTAAGTACACACTAGAACCAAGAGTATTTCACAGTGGCGACAAACAGACATTTTCAGTGTTATTAAATGGCAAGTTGTTGAAAGACATCACCACAACAGGCGAAAACGGTTGGCAAACGGCCAGTGCAGTGCCTGTGACTTTACCTAAAGGGACGCATATACTCACAATTCAACCTGTTGGCGAGCGAACACGTCTTTCAATTAATTGGTTAGATGTGAAAAAACTCTAGTTGAGAACACCTTATATTGAATTCGGCCCTGATTGTCGTACACTGAGCGGGGCCGTGTTTTCGACAATGACAAAATAAAAATACCAATCCGCAATAACACTTAATCATTTTGAGGGATTAAACCTGATGATAGCGGTGTTAAAGGTTTCTCATTTAGAATAACTAAATAAGAAATCTTTGCCTTGCTACCAACAAAGTTTCTTTGCCTCAAAATAGACCACTTAGTTAAGCGGGTTGCTATAAAAGCAAAGGTTGCGTGCAGTATGATCCAGTTTCTAGATTTTGAGTTTGATGAGAGTCAGTCTGTCTTATATAAAGCTGGAGAGGTTATTCCGCTTAATAGTACTCAATCTAATTTACTGGCCCTGTTTATTTCTAACCCTCAAAAAATATTCAGTAAAGAAGATATCCTCACAGCAATCTGGCATTCAAAGGTGGTGTCTGAGCAAGTTGTTTTTCAGAATATCAGTCAATTACGTGCAATTTTAGGCGAAGATGCAATTAAAACATTTCCAAAAAAAGGCTATCAATGGCAACTAGAATTAATTGTAATTGATGCCTCATCAGAGAAACGGCAAACGCCTAATTATTCTCAAAGAGCAAATACCAGTCAGCAAGTAGAGCAAAAATTAGAAGAGAAAAAGTCACCTCTTGAAAGTATTGTCGAGCCAACAAGCTCAAAGAAAACATTCGACAAGCGTATTGTTATGGCCTGTTTGATGGTTGTTTTTTTTATTTCAGGCGCAGCTTACTATCATTCAGAGCATGGTATCTATATCAACAGCATAGGCTTGAAAGTACAAGAAGTGAGAGTTGAAAGTGACACCCAAGCCGAGCACAGTAACTTGCAGTTTATTCCTTTCACAGCCGATAGCCCGAGACACTTTGAAGATGAATTAGCAAGCCTACATGCTCAACTTGATTTTGCGCATGAGAACAAAGCGTTAGATACCAGAGATTTTATAAACTCACCATTTATGCAGTATCAAAAATTGAACGTTAATAATGCGCTGGTATTTACAGGGATCTTAAAAAATAATGGCGACTCAGCTACGAGTAAGCAGGCACCTTATTTACTTGAGTTACTAGTACAAGGCCCTGAGCGTAGTTGGAGTAGTTATTTGTATGGTCAGTCTATGTCTGATCTTGCGAAGCAGACTAATACACTTTTAGATAAGATAGCTAAAAGTGATTATTTTATTTTGAAAAGTGAGTCATTACTTTCGGCTGAGCTTTCTTTAGTGAATGATTCCATGGAGGAGTCATTGCATGCTTTACCATTATTAGCACATCAACTTATTCAAGCGGATAAATTTGATTCTGCTAGCGGCTATATCGAACTTTTATTGGCCGAGAGTGAGTTAAAACATCCGCTTTATTACGCCTATGGTAAGTGGCTAAAGGGGCAGCTTTATCAAGGTAAGCGAGACCCAATTAGCGCACAAACATTCTATGAACAAGCTGAGTTATTACTCTCTGATGCGCATATTTATGATTTGCAGGCAGAAGTAAATAAATCGATGGCTGAACTTGCGCATTCAATTGCGCACACTAAAGAAGATTATGATGCGATACACCGTTATTTATACAAGGCTGCAAGCTTGGCAAGGCTGGGCAAAAAGCCGGTCGCTGAAATTCGCGCTTATACCTTGCTTTCTATCAAGGCCAGTAAATTTGGTATGAAAAAAGAACGTATGGATTACCTTGTTCAAGCGAAAACTTTACTGGCTGAATACCAGTTAGATGGCTCTCATTATATGCTGCCTATGTATCACTTTGCCTTGTTTGCCCAAACCGAGGAAGAGCGCATTAAGTTTTATCATGAGGTGTTAGATAAGCCAGTGACACCTGAAAACTATTGGGTGTTTTTCTCTTCAGCAGATCAGTTATCAAAGTTATATTTAAAATTAGGCAAACCAGAAGCAGCGCTTGAAGTGGTAGAAAAAATAACAGAGCCTGCGCGTTCTGCGTTATTACATGCGCAATACTATCGGGCACTGGATGATATCGATAATGCCATCACTTATGCTAAACGCTCATTTAATATTGGTCGTGGTCAGCATTTGAATTGGTTGAGCTTAAACAGTGCCTTATTGCTGTTAGAGCTTAAGCAAAGCCAAGGCGAGAGTCATGAGTTAGCCGAATATCGAGAGTTTATCGCCAATCACGCTTCATATTGGTGGTTAAATTGGCGAAAAGAGCGATTAACTAAAGTGGGTATTGATGCCGAAGCACAAATGGCGGGTTTGTAATAAAAAATGGGTGAACCACTTAAGTGATACACCCATTGACTCGCTAATAAAAGCTTCCTTGTCTGCACTCTCAATGGAAAGTCAACAAAAAGGGAGATGAGAAACCCAACTGTTAATACGTCTACGCCAAAAAATAGTTCAATCTAAGTTGTCTAAATCATCGAACAGGTAATCTAAGCCATGTTGGGACTCAATTTGTGCCAGTTCATGGGCGCTATCTAGATCTCGTTGCTTCTTTCTCAACCGGCTGAGAATTTCGTCTTTGTCATGGTTGCCTAGCTGTTTTAAGGCTGAGATATCAAATTCATCATCATGCATCGCAATCACCTCTATGAGTAACATCACTTTTCAATGAAGCATACTTAGCAATAAGGACAGGTATGAAATGACCTGGTTAAACTTTTAGGCCTTTCAATAATTATTGAACGTTGTTTGTTCGAGTTTGGTTCAGTTTTAAGCAAGCACTATATACAGAGAATTAAAGTTGATCTGGTCATGCTTAAAAACGTATTGATACCTTTATCTAGGAGGGTGACAATGTTTGGTTTGTTTAAAAGAAATCCGAAAAAGAAAATGCGCAAAGAGTATGACGCGTTATTAGAGAAAGCGATGCATGCTCAGCGTAATGGTGATATAAGAACTTATTCTATGTTAACCGCTGAGGCTGAAAGTTTGTGGGATGAAATAGAAAAACTACCAGATTAAAAAAGCCTGCAGAGCAGGCTTTAGGGGAAATAAAGTTATAAAGTATCTTTAAAAGAACACATAGTCTAAACGCACTGATACGGTACGCTCAGGTAAGAACTCTATGTATTTTTGCGCTGTTGCACTGTTAGAGCGGCTACGGTCTCTCTTATAAAGCTCAGTTTCTTTATTGAATACGTTATTAAGGTGTAAGCTTAATTTCACGTTTTCATTCACTTCGTAGCGAGCAGATAGGTTAAATATCTTGTAAGCAGGAACTTGATCACCTTCTTTGGTATTAAAGTGAGTTTTATACTTACCATAAGCACTCATGTCAGCGCGAACGAATACAGGCTTGCCGTTTAATTCAAACTCTTTATCTAAAGCGATATAAGCATTGTATTTAGGCACCATTGTCATTTCGTCACCTTTCTTACCACTGATCGCAGTATTATCTTTAGTTAGCTCAGAGTTAGTGTAAGAGGCGTTGAATACTAGTTGTAGGGTGTCAGTAAGCGTTGCTGTTGATTCAAATTCTAAACCTTGTGACTGTGCTTCACCTGCATTTGCTGTGTAACTAAAGCCACATGTGTCCATATAAGTGCTTGTTCTAATATCTGTCCAATCTATATGGTAAGCCGCTGATGTAAAATTAAAACGACCGTCAAATAGAGAGGCTTTGTAACCAATTTCATAGTTATCAATAGAATCAGACGTGTAACGATCTTTTCTTTGGTTAGCATTTGGGTCAGCCTGACATGCAGCTGCAAGTGGGCCATTGTTACCACCTGGGCGGTAACCTTCAGAGTATAAGCCGTAGATTGAGTAATTGTCTTCAGGGCGCCATGAGAGGCTAAACTTGAAGCGGTTACCATCTTCTTCACCACCAGTTAGCGTCACTTCTTCTGACCAAATACCTTCACTCTCAGAATGGCTATAATCTTCTAAGTCAAAACGTCTGATACCGGCATTAACTTCAAATTCGCCCATATCTTTTGTTTCTATGGTGTAGCTCGCATCGGCAAATAGTGCTAACTCTCTATCCCATGAACCATATTCTCGAAGGTTCCAAATCTTGCTGCCATCGCCGAATTTATCGATACCCATTTGACGCACATCTAAGCCAGACCAAGACCACCAATAGTTAGCAGCAGAGATATCATCGCCACTTTCTAGGTATTGCCATTGATAATCAGGGATAGAAGGCGTGCTATATTTGTCGTAAAACATACCCACAGTCCATGATAATGGGCTATTTAAGTCATAGTTTTGGAAGCGCATTTCATGAGTTGTGCGTTTACTTTCACTTTTATTGACGATCCATGTTTTAAACATGTCAGCGCCGTCTAAACGAGACCAATCGTCTAGAGAGCTACTTTCGTTCTCACGATAAGAACCAGCGTAAGTGAATGAGGCGATATCTGCAATGTTATCTACGCTGACATTTAAAGTGAATAGATCATTCTCGTTTTGAGAGTAGCCATCGAATATACTGTAAACAGCATATTTATCTACAGCGCCTTTTACAAAATCTCCGCCTTGAACACAACGTACTCGACCCCACTCTGGGTCACATTCATTCCATTGATGCTCGACGTCATAGCCATATTTTGCATCTGGGTTATCTATGTAGCGTAAGCTGTAGTAACCGCCCGGCTTAGAGGTATCGCCTAAAGTTGTGCCCTGAGATGAATTTTCTCTGCGCACATAGCCAAAAGTGACCGCAGTATTATCATCTACTTGCCACAAAAGCTGTGAACGAAGGAAGTTTTCTTGGCTTTCGCTTTGGTTACCAGTTGCAACATTGTACATTGGGCGTTGATCGTTTTGGATGTTACCGTTTACACGAAGAGCAAGGGTCTGTTCAACTAGTGGAACATTAATGCCCAGTGACATACTAGTATCATAGTCATCAACGTTCTTTTCCATTTTTCCTATCATGGTACCGAACAGTTCGAATTCATCGAGTACTGGCTTTTTAGTAATAACGCGAACGGTTCCGCCAATGGCATTTGAACCATATAATGTACCTTGAGGGCCACGCAGTACTTCGACACGTTCAACATCAGCTAGGTTGGTAAATGCGAATGGAATATCATCGGTAAATGTAGCTGTAGTGCCAGGCGCTGCTGAGTTACCACCACTTAAACCGCGTAGAATAAGTTGACCTCGAGGTGCCGCCGCACCTGCTAGCGTTCTAAATAAGTCAGAGGCATCGACATAGTTTCGGTTGGCCATTTCAACTTCAGAAACGGCTGATACACTCATAGGTATCTCAACAATCGTTTCTACTTTTTACGTGAAGTAACAGTGATTACTTCAAGTTCATCCTTTGCTTGTTCTTCTGCAGAAGCAGTCATTGGTACAGAATACAAAGAGCTTGCAACAGCGATGCTTAACAAGCTGTGCGTTAGAGTTTTATTTTTCATGTTTTATCCCTTAATGCGTGGTTCTTTTTTAGTTACGCATCACTAATTTAATGTGCTAGGGATAAAACATTAAATACCCTTTTAGTATAAAAAAATGGATTTTTAATATAAAAAAACTAAATAAAAATATTTTATTTTTGTTTGTTTTCATTTTTGCAACTTTAATCATTTGCTTTGATTCGAACTTATTCATGTTTTTTGTTTATGTATTCATGTACATCACTCACCGTAGCTAGCCAATATTCATTTTTAGGGTCTTTTAAAAATTGAATTAATTGTTGAAGTGCATGTTCATCAACCGTGTAAGGCCCTTTTTTACCTACTTCATGGCCGGCGAGTACAATCCATGCATTGTTAAATTTAGCTTGTTCAATAAGCGCTTTCAGTTGCTCAAAGGTTTTTCCGTCCATACTAAAGGCTCGTATCTGCGCCGGGTCGTAATAGAAAGGATCATTGGCTGTTTCATCATTCCAGGTTCGGCCATAACTGAATGTTTCGGCAATTAAAGGTACATAGCTCTTTACCTCAGTGCCTCGGCCAACAAATGTTTGTCCACATGGATAGGCAAATCCTTTGGGAGCTGCACCAGTATGTGTCTCAATATATTGCTGGGCTTGCTTAATATCTTGTTTTAAAAAGCTTAAACTACTTTGTTCAAGCCCTTTGTTTTGTTTTCTTAGCCAGCGAAAATTACCTGTGCATAGATGACTCGCTGTGTGGTTTGCGATTTCATGGCCAGCGTCTGCTGCTTGTTTCCATTGCTGTTCTTTGCCCTGCATGTGGTATGGCATAAGATAGAAAGTCGCTTTCACATCATGTTTATTTAGGATCGGAATGCCTATGTCAACTTGAGATTTTCTCGCATCATCAAAGCTGAGGCTAATAGCATATTTCGCTTTGTTGGGATAAAAGGCGTGACTAGCAAAAGAGGTGAATACACACAGTGCAACAGAAATTGGCAAAATATATTTCATTTAAATCTTAGTCCTTTCTAATAAATAAATGTTCAAGATATAACCTTGGGAATAAAGCATCAACTCACTTCTATTTCTAATATGAATAAAACTCAATTTTAGGGTTGTATCGATAAATTGGTGTGTTTGTTGTTATAAGTGGAATAATCTTTCCTATACTTGAACAGAACAAAATCTCAACAAAGAAGCGATAGTGAGTATACAAAGTCAGGATTTTTTTTCGATTGAGCAAAAAAAAGTCGCCATATTAAGTAGGGTCGCTTGGTATTGTCTCTATTTGCATGCCGCATTAGTCTTCTTTTTTGCTTACATCGAAGCTTATTGGTTATCGGGGTTAAACATTCTCAGCGTTGTTTGTTGGGCTGTTGGTTTGAATTTGTTATCAAATGGCAAAGTGGCAGGAGGATTACAACTTATTTGCCTTGAAGTGTTAGTGCATTCGGTTGCTGTAAGCCTCACCTTTGGTATTGAGTTGGGCTTTCATTACTATTTGTGGGCCATCGCATGTATTCTACTAGTAGAGCAGACAATCCCTATTTTTCGTTCAATCGCTTTTGCAGTAACAATGATGTTGACGTTTGCCATCTTGGTCACATTCGAATTTCCTAATATTAGCCATTTTCCATACCCTAACTTATTACCTTACATTCATTTCTCCAATGTATTGATCAGCGGACTACCTATGATTTTTGCATTGGCCTCGTTGCGAGAAATGAGTATTCAGTCGCGAGAAGAATTGACTTTAATGGCAAGCAAAGATGCCTTAACAGGATTGCATAATCGACGCTTTGCACAAAAGCATCTGAGTTGCTCAAACTGGTTTGAACATTATGGAGAAGACACTGTGTTTGTTGTTATGGCAGACATTGATCATTTCAAGCGTATTAATGATAGATTTGGCCGTGAAAGAGGAGATGATGTTTTACGTATCGTATCAGGCATTTTTATTGACTGTTTTGAACAGCCAAATTTGGCAATCCGTTGGGGGGGAGAAGAGTTTTTGTTGATTGTGCATGAAAATGACAAGCACACAGTTCAACGCTTTATAGATTTGATCACCGCACTTTTACAGCAACACAAAGTCAGCCGTGAACAGTTAAAGGTGACACTCAGTTTTGGTGTAGCAAAATGGCAACAGGATATGAACTTTGAAACCGCAGTGTCTCGGGCAGATCAAGCCCTTTACGAAAGCAAACGCTTAGGTAGAGATAGGGTCACTTATTTTGATTGAATAAACAGCCATACACTTTCTAACAGTTCACAACATCTCTCTCACAGAATCTGGATGTAATCGATGTCATATTTAAACTCAGTTGGATAAGGAACGGGGTAAACTTGACATGAACACACGCACACAATTAATTTTAATTTCTTCACTCACTATGGCTGTTTTATCTGGCTGTACAGCTACAGAGTCATCACGAGTCATTCAACCGGTAACAGTGAATCAGGCTTTAGAGCAATATCAGGGCGAAAAAGTAAAAGTGTCACTTGGGGATATTCAAAATCGCTCAACCTACCACAATGGTATCTTTTCATCAGGTGAGGATCGCCTCGGATCGCAAGCAAAAACGATTCTTAAAACCCACTTACAGCAATCACAAAGATTCAGTGTGTTGGATAGAAGCAACTTATCGGCTTTAAGCCAAGAAGCACAGTTTGCTGATACGAAACAAAATATTAAAGGAGCACGCTATGTGCTTACAGGTGGTGTTACTGAGTTTGGCAGAAAGCAAGAAGGGGACCGTCAGTTATTTGGTATTTTGGGTAAAGGAAAGTCACAAATCGCTTATGCAAAAGTGAGCTTAAATGTTGTTGATGTAAAGACTTCTGAAGTTGTTTATTCAGTGCAAGGAGCGGGTGAATATAGCATGTCTAACCGTGAGGTAATTGGATTTGGCAGTACCGCCAGTTATGACGCGACACTCAATGGTAAGGTGTTAGATTTAGCACTGAGAGAAGCTGTAAATAATTTAACTGACGGGGTAGCACAAGGTAAACTTAAGTAAGATAACAGTTTATCAATAAAAAAATACCATCAATTGAAGCGCTCGAATTTTGTGGAGGGCTTTAAAATTGATGGCGTTTTTCAGGGTTACTTAGCTTTTTCACTCGTCGCTGGTTGGCCATATTTTGGCGAGCGATGTCCGTGTAAAAGGCCGTTGTGCATGTCTGAAGAAAGTAATCGCTGTGTTGCAATGCTAGAAATATCAAATCCAGCGTCCGTAGCACTTTCAATTACTTGATGAACGATAGCTTCTACTAACATACCAGCTAAGCCACCACCACTATTGCCCCTGTTTTCAGCAGAAGAAGCAGATGCAGTATCTTCCCAAAGTGTAACGCCTGTCTTTAAATCAACAAGCTTAGCGTTAAGTGATACAAGCGTTTCACTGCTTATAACAGAATAAGATGTACCATACTGCTCAATTGAAATATATAAGGCTGCATCAGCCCCAAAAATCTCATGAAGCTTGCTTGCAGGTAATGCTTGAGCATCGTTTGCAACGGTTATCCCGTTGTTCTTAAATGTCTGTTCAACTACAGCAACAGGATAAACGTAGTAACCTGATTCAGCAATTGGCATAGAGATTTGAGATAAAATGCTATACGGAGCAATTACTTCCGGAGAGTTATTTATTGGAGGTAAGACTAAAATTGATTTTGGATCTGAATTACGGAATTCAGAATAATCATGAGGGGCTGGAGGACTTACACAACCACTTAATAAAAGCATTAGGAATGCAATGGCGATAAAATTTTTCATGACTTACCTTTTGCTGAATTAACTAAAAAATCGATATATTGTTTTGATTCAGGAAATAATTCTGTCTCGATATTAAAATGTTCAAGACCTAAATTTGCATTACCTAATTCAAAGTAAAGCATACCCAAATGAGCATGAACACCTGGCGCAATATTCTTGTTTTTAGCTTTTGCAGTGTTAATAAGCTCTTCAAGTACCTCAACTTGTTCTGAGACCGTCATGTCATCTGACTTAAAGTAGTTATATACGACAGCATTATATTGACCGTGATAATAAAGAGGCTCTTTAGTTTTACAACCTGCTAGCACTGCTGTTACAGCAAGAACAAATAGTATTTTTTTCACTTTCTCTGACCTTTTATAGTTTCCAAGCACCTGATTCGATGCCATTTACAAGCTTATTGACAACTTCTCTAATAGCTAAATCCAATACCTTGCCATTAAGTGTTGCGTCATAGCTCGCTGTGCTTCCAAAACCTATGACTTCACGTTGTGATAGGCTATATTCGCCAGCACCTTGAACAGAGTAAACAATTTCAGAAGTTGAAGTGTCTACGATATTTAATGTCACTTTCGCATAGGCAATTTGAGATTTTCCTTTACCTAGAATCCCAAACAATTGTTTGTCACCAATTGCTTTTCTACCAAACTCAGTAATATCACCCGTGACAACAAATCTAGCGCCAGCGATTGTTTGTTGAGTACCAGACCTTTGAGCCTCGCTTTGTAGCATGTCCATATTGTCTCTATCTAAAACAGAGAAACGATTTGTTTGCTGTAAGTGGCTCATTAAAGTTGTTTTAGCTTGGTTTCCCAGTCGGTCTTGTCCAGAAGAGAAAATGCCATTTTGAAAACTAGAGCGGTTTACGAATTTACCAACGGCTATCTTACTTTTGACGCCAGTATATTGTGTGTTATAGGACGCAACTTTAGGCGTTTCTATAACTTGTGAGGTGGTTGTTGCGCATCCTGATAAAGCACTAGCGATTAAAACTGCTAGAAATGGTTTAGATAGATTAGTTTTTGTTATCAATTTGATATCCCTTTATTTATTTTAAGACATAGGGAGTAGTAAAATTTATAATTTTAAATGCAACTTCCCTATATTCGGAATGAATTTTAACTTTATTAAATAGAATTTTGCAATTTTATTTACAATTTGAATCTTTAATTTGCAGCTATTCTGTTTGATGATGCATATCATTCAGGGTGTTGTACTTTGTTGCCTTGCTTTGAACTGTGCCCATTGATTATTTGCTTTTTCCTTATAAACAAAATACCCAAGCGAAGCTGCGCTTAACACCGCGCCTAAAGCGCCAGTGATAATACTAAGCTCTCGCAAAAAGTCATTCCAATCTACTTGGGCAATCACAAGGCTCTGATACACCATCACGCCGACTGTGCCTAAATAACCAAATGAGTCCGCTAGATAAGTTAAAAAGCCAACATTGGCAGGACGGTTAAATGTTGCAATTAAGCGTTCGAACAGGGTGGTTGAGAAAGGCACATAGGCGAGGTAGAGGCCAATGCCATTTAACACCATCCAATAAATAGGACTCAACATTCCCTGTTGATAGGCGAGCGAGCTTAATAAAGTGATTGTGAATCCGGCAAAAATGAGTAAATGATTAATCACCATTGCAAGGTGGTTGTCTTTAATCAGTTTGAGTAGAGCCACAATGACGAGCACCACCAGTGCAATCGGTAATTCGGTAAGTGTAAAAAGTGCTGGGGCGCCATCAAGGCCAGTTGCTAGCCAGACATCGGCGGCGAAACTATCGCGTAAATCTCTAAGCACGGTGAGCAGCACATATCCTATGATCAATAACGTGAGGCCAAAACCAAGTAACTTAAGTAACTCTTTGCGGCTTTCTTTGGTCATGGGCACACGGGCGCAGCGCTGGTCGATATCAGCTTGATTAGGGGGAGGGAGTTGATCAAGCATCCACACAGACAATGCCAACAGAGGTAAAAAAAGACTGGCAGTAACAAATGGCATCCATAACTCAGTTACACCGTAGCCCATCATTAAATAGCTGCCTACGGTTTTTACCAACCCTGAGGCAACAATAAAGCTTGTGCATAGCCCTGCTGCTAATATTTCCGTGACTCTTCGCCCTTCTAAATAACTAAATACGATACCCCATACCATGCCAAGCGGTAGGCCATTTAATAGCATAAAAGTTGCGTTGTAAGGCTGTGGGATAAGCGCAAAACCGAGCAGAGCAAGCCAAGCAATAATGACTAAAGTGAGAATGGCTTTGGCTCTACCGTGACTTTGTAATTCAGAGATGACTTTAATGCCAATGAATTTAGAGAGCGCATAACCAAAAATTTGTGCCGTTAAATAAAGCGTTTTAAGTGATAGGCCTAACAGTGAGGTGTCGGCATATAAACCAACAGCGACAGGTTTGCGAAAACCATACATAAACGCATAGGTGCTACAGGCTGCAATAATGGCGTAGATGCAAAACAACAGGGTATTACTGCTGAGGTTATGTTTTATCTTGCCGCTAAGGTCACAAAGCATATGACACACCTTCTAAAAATGCGCCAGTTTGGTACGAACCAAACTGGCTAGAGTAGATGCTCAGTGTAGAGGCTTTATATTTCAGTAGTTTTACAATTTTTTTGTCGCGTTGAACAAATCGAGTGTACTAACTCAGGGTAATTAAAATTGAAGTTTGGCTTTGTTTTCAATCATTAAGGCATCATGGCGCCAAAATTCTCGGTCGAACTCAAAGGCCGTGCCTTGTTGATCTCTAACGATACGAGTGACTTTTAAGCCCAGAGCACCGTCGTAGGTGTCTAAGTGCTGTGCAATAGGATTGAACAAGCAACAAGACTCCACCGAGATATCGTAAAGCACCTTGTGATGTTGGTAGGTGTTTTTAAGTAACATGCTGATAGACAGTGATAAATCATGCTTGTCTATGTTAGGTAAATGCTTGTTACTAAAGTTTAGGTCTTCGACAACCACAGCGCGACCATCCACAGAGCGCACACGTAAAATGCTGGTTAGACTGGCTCTGCCATCGAGTTCAAGCGCTGTGGCTATCTCTTTACAGGGCTTTTGTTTTCTCTGCTCAAGTAGCACGGTACTAGGCTGAAATCCTTGCGCTGTGGTGTATTGTAAGAATGAGGCATGCTGCATGGGGTCGTATTTTAATTTTCTTGGGCAGACATACCAGCCACTGCGGTTTTTACGGTAAATAAGCCCCATATTTTCTAATTGCCCGAGCGCCTGTCTAAGTGTTGAACGGGCAATATCAAACGTTGCACAGAGTTCTCTTTCTGAGGGCAAGCTGCCTGTTAATAGCTGCTCTGTTATTTGTTTGGTTAGCACTTCACGCACTTGGGCGTAGGCAAAACTTTGGGTACTCATTTAGGGTTTTAATTCGCAAATTCACTTGGTTTATTTATTGGTATCACATCAGTTAAAACTGAACAAGCGCTCACCTAAAAATAGATTATTTGGTCCGTACCAGTTTTTTAAATAATACATATTTCTGTCAAGTCCCTGTAATAATTCACCGATAGTATTTTCGCCGTTCGTTACTTTGGTATGTACCAATTACTTTCTGGAATCATAATGAAAACTTTATACTCTACTGGCATCACTAAACCATCTTTACTGGCGCTTGCCGTTGCAAGCGCGTTATCTACACCTGTTTACGCAGAAGATGACAAAGCAAAGAAAGACCAAGAAATTGAAGAAATCACAGTTGTTGGTAAAAGCGTGTCATACGCAAACAACGCAACGTCAGACGAAATGTTCAAACAGCAATCGACTATGACCAGTGCAATGGCGATGATTGATAACCTACCGGGTGTATTAATCAACGAAGGTGATACATTTGGCTCTGATGATTGGTCAACAACAGTATCAATTCGTGGCTTCCAATTAAGTTTGGATGAGCAGCAAGTAGGTATTACCATTGATGGTATTGCTAACGGTAACTCAAACTATGGTGGTGGTGCTAAGGCAAACCGTTATATTGATACAGAAAACTTAATGGCTGTAGAAGTATCTCAAGGTACTGCTGACGTAGCATCTCGCTCAAATGAAGCGCTAGGCGGTACGCTGAACTTCACCACCATTGACCCAGGTACAGAAGAAGCGGTCATTGCGAGCTTGTCATTAGGCAACTTCGATGCGCAAAAATATTTCATGCGCCTTGAAACCGGCGAAGTATTAGATGACACATACGGTTGGTTCAGCTACTCAAATTCAAGTAACAGTGACTGGATCACAGGCACAGCAGAAAACAAGCGTGACCACTTTGCCGCTAAATTTGTAAAAGGCATGGACAGCAATCTAGAAATTACCGCTTACCTTTCTTACGACGACGTACATGAAGATAACTATCAGCGTGTTTCACTAGAAAGTTTCAAGCAAAACCCAGAATCAGATGGCTTATTGGGTGAATGGACTGGTGTACCTTACATTGACCAAGTGTATCGTCAAGGTTGGTCAACACTGCGTGAAAACCTATTTGGTTATATCGAAGTGGATACCATGATCGGTGAAGTTGAAGTAACGGCAAATGCTTACTTCCATAAAAACGAAGGTCGAGGTGACTGGGTACCACCTTATCTTGTTGATGTTACAAATGATGGCTCAAAAGGCCACAGTGAACTAGTTTCGGGCAATACAGCTCAAGGTGGCAGCTCGCTAGGTAAAATCTATTTCGTTGACGCAGATGGCAAGTCACTGACGCCTATTGCTGGCTGTGAAAGTTCAATTGGCTTCCCATACGGTGGTGCTGATGCAGAATACGATCCTAGCTGTTATGAAGATGGCGCACGCCCTGTTGGTTCTTACCGTAACACGCACTATCAAAAAGATAGATTCGGTATTAACGCAGATCTGACATGGGAAAAGCAAATTGGTAATAACACCAATGTGGTTCGTGCTGGTATTTGGTATGAAGACTATGAGCGCTCAGAATACCGTGATTGGCACAAAATCATTGACTCTAAGAGCAGCTATGAGTTTGATCATACACCTTATTGGATCCAGTATGACCGCACTTACCCTGTAGAAACCACCATGCTTTATCTTGAAGATTCATTCGAGATGGAAAGTGTCACAGTACGTGCAGGTCTTAAAAAGTACCTTGTTGATTTAGATAGTAAAGACACTTACACAGGCACCACGAAAGCGGTGAACTCAGATTCAGATGTTTTATTGTCAGCAGGTGCCGTATGGTACACCCCAGTAGATGGCCTAGAAGTATTCGCAGGCTATGCTGAAAACTTTGCTGCGATTAAAGACCAAGTGTTAGAAGCAGATGCATCAGCACTTGATAACGTAGAAGCTGAAACAGCTGAGAACATGGACTTTGGTGTGCGTTACGACAATCAAGACTTCAACGCCAGCATTACCTTATACAGCATTGATTTCCAAAACCGCTTAACCTTCATAGCGCCAGGTTCTGACTCTGGTAATGACTACTTGGTTGGCACAAACGGCAGCTATATCAATACCGGTGGTATCGAGTCATCGGGTGTAGAAGCTTCATTAACGTACTACCCAAGCCAAGAGCTATCTGTGTATATGTCTTACACAAGCAACAGCTCAGAATATACGGATGGTACTGTGGGCATAGCTGCAGGCAATACAGTATTCGGTTCAGTAGAAGACATGGCGGTATTATCACTTGATTGGCAATCAGAAGTTTACTCTGCGGGTATTTCGACAAAATGGCTAGGTGAGCGCTGGATGGATTCAGCCAATACTCAGCGTATCGATGCATACGCGGTGAGTGACTTATATGTAGGCGTTGATTTAGAAAACTTCGACAGTGCCCTAAAAGGCGCATCAATTCGCTTTACGGTCAATAACCTATTCGACAAGAGCTACATGGGCGGCGTAGCCGGTGGTTGGGGCGGCTGGATCGGCGCACCTCGCACAGCAGCGCTGAACTTCCAAACACGCTTTTAATCTCCAAATTGAGTAGTACAGGACGTGCTACTCCGTTTTTTAATAACAAAAATTAGTTAACAACACAGAGCCTTATTTCATTTTGAATGCGATAAAGGCTCTTTTTGCTTTAAATCATGCGAGTAACTCAATGAAACTGAGAACATTTTTAACAGTAAGCCTTATATCAATAGGTGGATTAGTCACTCAAGCTCAAGCAGCTGATCAAGTCGATAAAATTCTATTTGGCTCTTGTAGCCACCAAGATAAAGATATTCCGATTTTTGATGCCATCAACAAAGAGCAAGCTGACTTATTCGTGTTTTTAGGCGACAACGTTTACGGTGACACTGAAAACATGACCGTGCTTAAATCAAAGTACCATAAGTTGGGGATCAAGCCTGGTTTTGCACAATTACGCGCAAATACGCCTGTGATAGCGATGTGGGATGATCATGATTACGGCGAGAACGATGCAGGTAAAGAGTACCCGTTTAAAGAAGCATCTCGAAAAATTATGCTAGATTTTTGGCAAGAGCCCAAAGATAGCCCTCGCCGAACCAGAGATTCAGGTATTTATACATCGTATATGTATGGTGAAGAAGCACAGCGTGTGCAGGTGATCATGCCAGATTTACGCTGGAATCGTCCTGCGCTCAGTTCAATTGGCGAATTTCGTTATTGGTTAAATAGCTTCTTTAACAATGTCGGGCCATATCGTCCTGTTGATGACGCTACTTCTATGTTGGGCGAAGAACAGTGGCAATGGCTAGAGCAAGAGCTATTAAAGCCTGCGAAAGTGAAAGTGATTGCCTCAAGCCTTCAACTTATTCCCGACTTTACTGGTTGGGAAAGTTGGGCGAACTTTCCTGCAGACAGACAACGACTATTCGATTTTATTGAAAAGCATAAAATTGGTGGGGTGATCATGATAAGTGGCGACACTCATTGGGGTGAGCTGTCAAAGTACCAAGCTAAACAAAACTATCCTTTGTGGGAAGTAACCAGCTCGGGACTTACACAAAAATGGAAAGATGTGAGCCCTAATAAACACAGAGTGGGTGAGTCAACGTCTGATGTGAATTATGGCTTTATTGAAATTGATTGGCAGCAAGCAGATCCAAATATTGAGTTTGGCCTTAAAGATATCAACGGCGATGTGACTCACAAGCAAAGCATGCTGCTATCAGCGTTACAGTTTAAATAACACCAAGGAAAACGGTGATATGTTAGTTAGAAAACCAGTTTGGGCACTGGGCTGTGCCCTTATACTTATCTCAAGCTTATCGGCATGCTCGTTACTGAAAACTTCAGAAAATACAGCCCAGCCAGATATAAATAATCCGTCAAAAGTTAAAAATATTATCTTGATGATTGGTGACGGTATGGGTCCGCAACAAGTGGGTTTGTTAGAAGAGTATGCGACTCGCGCACCGAACTCTATTTACCAAGGTGACAATAGCGCCATAGCTAAGTTGGCAAACCTAGGTGTCACCGGTTTGTCACTGCATGGGCCTGCAGATAAGCTGGTGGTGGACTCAGCTTGCTCAGCAACCCAGTTGGCAACTGGAATTGCCGCAGGCAGTGAAATGATAGGGCTAAATCGGGCAGGATATAAAGTGCCGACGATTTTAGAAAAAGCCAAAGGGCTGGGGAAATCGACGGGACTTGTATCAGACACCCGTTTAACCCATGCAACACCTGCGGCATTCGCGTCGCACCTTATTCATCGTTCAATGGAAAATGAGATTGCTGAGCAGATGATCCAATCTGGGGTGGTTGATGTCATGTTATCGGGCGGTTTGCGTCATTTTGTGCCAAAAAATTATGCCTTGCCTGAACACCCCGAGGGCTTTGAAGCAAATTTAAAAGCCAGTGCACTTTCGCTGAAATCAAAACGTCGAGACGATAAAAACTTATTGGCTGAAGCAAGCAGTAAAGGCTATGAGCTTGCGTTTAATAAATCGCAATTACAACAAGCACAAAGCACAAAGCTACTGGGGCTATTTGCCAATAGTGCGATGGCTAATGGCATTGATACCTCTCATGGTCGTGTAAACGTTCAGCCAAGTTTGAGTGATATGACACAAACCGCCATCAGTACCTTGTCGAAAAACGACAAAGGGTTTTTCTTAATGGTAGAAGGTGGTCAGATTGATTGGGCTGGACATAACAATGATGCAGGCATGTTATTGCACGAAATGATCAAATTCGATAACGCAGTTAATGTAGTGCTGGAGTGGGCAAAAGGTCGAGACGACACAATCGTGATAGTAACCGCTGATCACGAAACCGGCGGTTTTGGTTTTAGCTATAGCGGTGCAGACTTACCAAAAGCTGAGCAGCTAAGTAATCATCAACAGGATGTTTATAAGCCAAACTTTAATTTCGGCGAATTGAGTATCTTAGATAAGTTATATGCTCAGCAAAAAAGTTATGGCGATATTTGGTATGAAGCCAAAGGCAATGCGTTTAAACCCACACCAGAAAAGCTCGTAAAAACAGTGAATAAGTATAGCGAGTTTGAAATTAACGAAGATGACGCTATGCAAATTCTAGCTGAGCAAAAGAATGCATTTTACCAACGGGGTCATAAGTCGCTGGGTTTGAAAACAGCCAGTAAAGTACATGACTTTGCGCCGTTTTATGTGTATTTAACTGAGCGCCCGCTCAACTTAATTGGCAGGGCATTGTCGAGTAAACAAAATATCGTCTGGTCAACGGGCACACACACGCATACGCCAGTAGGTGTGTTTGTTCTAGGCCCTGAAGCTTTGACTAAGCAGTTTAATGGTCTGCATACGCATGTTGAGCTTGGCAAAAAAATGCAGCGCCTTTTAATGCATTAGTAGGTTAAGAACTTAAATTTGAATGAAAAAGCACACTTTTAAACAAAGCGAGATTATTTAGGGTGCTAAATTATTTCGCTTCTTATCTTCTAAATGCATCTATCTACTCAAGTTTTTACTAAACAAAATTGCATAATTAGTTTCGAAAATATGAGTTTCATTATTTAGTTTAAATCTATAGTAATTAGATTATTTTTGACTAAAAGAAAAAAATCACTCTATGTTACAATTTCTTGTAGTCAAAGTAGGTAAAAAGAATACAAGTATTGTTGAGTGAATTAAAAGCAAACTTGCGCCGCAGGGCTAAGTTTGATGTTGTTGTTATTGCTATTATTTTATTGCTTGGTTTTGTTGTTGCTCAGCAGTTTGATTTTTTGGAATGGATTTACCAATCTTCCAGGCAATACGAGCACTATGAATTAGATGAGTTAGTGCCGACGCTACTTTTCGGCGTACTTGCGTTTGCTTATTTCAGCTATCGCCGTTGGCATGATGTTAAGCTCTTGAGTAAATACTTAGAGGAACAGTCTTTGACAGAGCCTGTCACCCACATCGCAAACCGTCGTGCCTTATTTGCTTTGTTAGAGCAGATAGCACAAGAGGAAAAACCACAACATGGTTTTATTCTAATATCGGTATTTGGGCTGGATGAGATTCGCAATAAACTGGGCTTTATCACCGTAGAACATATTGTGATCGAAATTTTGTACCTTTTAAATCAAGAGCTTGAAGACGAACAATTAATTATAGCTTGGCATACAGGTCAATTTATTGTGCATGCGCCAAATTATAACCAAGCTAAAGCCCATTTATTGGCTGAGCGTTTGGCGCAAGCTAACAAGGCTGCGACACAAGCGATTTTAAGGAAGCTCCATATTCAATCGGCAAGCACCATTGTAAATCGTAAAACCAGTGAAGCTGAGCTGCTAGAGCGTTTAGAAGATAACTTGCTTGATTAGTTGGTCTGGTTAAATAGCTTAGCTGGTGAGTTGGGTTAGCTGAAAGCTTACAACAAGAATAGAAAGCCCTAAATAGGGCTTTCTCTGTATTTATAACTTAACTGATTCACCTTCATTCAACACATGCAGCGGAATGTTTGAACTCATCTTCTTATACATGTGCATTAAACGAAATAGTGCCGAGTGCGATGTTTTATCACCCATTTGCCATGAAGAATTACCATAACCCCATGGGATCATCACTTTACAATTTAAGTCGGCAGCTGCGATAAGTGCATCTTCTGGTGTGGTGTGCACTTTTCGATACCATTTAGAGTGCTCTTCACTATGATAAGAGGCAATAGGAATTAAACACACATCCATATTCCCATATTTATTAGCAATGTCTTTGAAGTGAGGTGAATAGCCTGTGTCACCGGCAAAAAATAACTTCTTACCTTGGTGCTCTAATACCCAACCGCCCCAGAGCGTGGCGTCGTTATCTTCATGAATAAAAGGCACCATAATTCGGTTGCTGAAGTGATTAGCCGGAACAAAGTGAACATTCACTTCACCCACTTGCTTACTCGAATACCAAGCCATCTCTGTGATTTTATAACCGTCATTCGGAAAGTGATCAGCAAACCCAAGCGGCGTTAAAAATTCACTATTTTGACCTATGAGTGAAAGGTCGTCCTTTTTGAAATGATCATAGTGAATATGCGAGTACATGATGGCGTCAGTTTCAGCTAGCTGACTTTGCGTGAGTGTTGCATTGGGTGTACGACTAATATCAGAAACTAGGCTAAACGCCCAATTTACGGGCCAATCAAAGTCTTCAGAAACCGGATCGAATAAAAACTGCTGACCATTTGATGTGTTAATTTTGAAGCTAGCATGACCGAGCCACTGTACTGAGAAGCCAGTATTAATAGCTATTGTGGGATTGCTGCCAGTGAAAGCGCAATTTTGCATCTCAGCACTACATTCAATAACTGGGCTCGGCGGGTAACAATCTTTATCACAGGTGACGGGGTAATCTTTAAAATCATCGTAAATATTTTTAAAGCGATCGGTATAGCCATCAGTGGTCTTGTTTTTGACTACCGCGTTTTCTGGAATAAGGGTTTCAACCTGATTACTAACAGAGCAGCCTGCTAATGTCGCTAAAGAGAAAAGTAATGCTAACTTCTTCATTAGATTTCCTTGTTATAATTTTTTGCATGATTTTAACAGGTTTAACGAAACACTCTATGGTTTGACTGCGTTTAAATGTAAGCAAACATAACGGGTTAGGGGGAGTCTGTGTGTTTGATATGTAAATGCAATCTGAATGCTTACTTAGGTCGTACTGAAAGTTATATTTCATAAAGTGCGAATTGTTATGTGTTTTAAATCTGTGTTGTTTGGAGTAATTTTAATGGCGTCGTCTTTAGCGTTGGCAGAAACTAAGCTGACTCTACTTGATTGGTTTGTGGTTAATGACACCGTCATGGGTGGCCTTTCTGAGAGTCGTTTAGTTGTTGGTGCACACTCTGTAGAATTTAAAGGCGATGTGTCTTTGCGCAATAATGGCGGTTTTGCTTCTGTTCGTACGCCATTTAATTTAGAAAATAAAAACGCGGAACAGTTAAGTGTTGTTGTAAAAGGTGATGGAAAGCAGTATCAGCTTAGGCTAAGAGTTGACCAATATCTTGACGGCCCAGCCTTTGTTTATAAATTTCAAACCTTAGTAAATAAAACACAAACACTTGTTGTCACAGAGGACGACTTTACGCTCATGTACCGTGGCCGTGCTTTTTACGCTGACTATCAACTCAATTTTGATGATGTTAGATCTCTTGGTTTTATGATCAGTGAAAAGCAAGCGGGTAAGTTTTCCCTTGAGGTGCAGGCAATCACACCACTAGGAAAAATTTAGAGTAACGGTCTGGAAGCACTTTACTTTCGATAGAGTTGATAAATGTTCGGTTCCAAAGTCGTATAAATTACCATTGGTTAAATAGATAACAATGAGGCTGTCGGTCATGTTTTCTCTGAAAATTATGCTCCTTGCAAATTAGCCTTACGATTTTACTTTGTTTGATGTGAACAAAAAGAGCCGCATGACGAGAGGCTCTTTTGTGCTATTGGCTAAAACTTAAATAGCTCAAGACTTAGAAACGAACAACGGCCTTACCTGTTTGCGTAATACTCACATCTGAATTTTGGCTACTACTTAAAATAAGGTTACAGCGACCATAACTTGGTTTAGCTGTTATATTTGTCGGTAGTGTTATGCGAGGCTCAAGATAAGCATCGCATCTAAGTTGGGCCTGACCTTCACCTTTTAATGTCACTTCACTACGAGAAACACCAACACTCTTCGGCGTGTTTTTATCTAGCTTTACTCTTTGTGTAATCGACGGGGTTTGTTGGTAAAGCCCAGCAATATCGGCCATCGCTTTTTGCTGTGCTTGCTCTGAAATATTCACGCCTGGTACATGATTAAGTGCTAATAAAGCGCGTTTTGCGTTTAAAAAATCTTTTTGATAAAGATACAGTTGCATCAGATTTTGAATACAAGGTACGGCAAATTCTTTTGGTAAATGTTCACGTAAGAAGTAAGCGCGCTGCAGCTGCTTCTCATAGTTGTGCCAATCTTGTAGTGCATAAAAATATTGAGATTTCAGCCAAGCAAAAAGCGCTTGTTCATTGAGATTTTTAGTGTGACTTTGCAGTTCTCCAAAGTGTTTGTATGCTTTCTCTAGTTGCTGAGCTTTAATCAGTTTATCAATGACATCATAATCGCTAACAAACCCTTTAGAAGCACGATTATTGTTTGAGTTTGTAGTAGGTGCTGTTGAGTAAGTATAAGAGAAAAAGCGTGCCGCATCATGGGCTTTGCCTTGGTAAGTAGCTGCTTCGAACTCTAGATTGCTTAAGTAGTTCTTGGCCTTTTCAGTCGTCGGCTTTACTTCAGAATCGAATAAAACGGTCACTTCACCTAAAGAACCGTCGGCTTTAACAATATAATTGACGAGCGTATAGCCTTCGTGGCGACTCAGCATAGAATCGGATTTGAATTGCGCGTTGTTGTTTTCGATGACTTTGATTGGTGTGCTTGGTTGAGCTGATACGCTAAATGCAGAGCATAAAAAAGTAGTAACAGCGCAAAGTTTTAGTGTTTTCACAAATGGATCCCTATGTGTTTTGAACGCGAGAAAAGCGCTATACCGACAATAATAACAATATGAATTGTATTAATACATTAACCTGAGCTCTGGATAATAAATATATCTCCAGCGGCTACTTTCAACGTTAACTGCGTTGAACTTACTTGCAATAGGCACGCTATTGTCGCGTAAATTCGCCTAGTTATCGCTAAAAGTCTCCGGCTGCAGACTTTAGACATCTCTTAACCAAAGCTCAGGTTAAATTACGGTTTTGCCATCTCTTGTAAAACACTTTTCACAAAAGGTGATTTTGCTTTTCCGTAGTCATCTTGCACAGTCAGCCCATCAGCAATAACCTGCTGTTTTGTCTCCTCGTACTGGGCGCGCGCATTGGGGTTATTGAGCATGTGCGTTTTAAAGTTAACTTGCTTTAAATGCTCCTCGCTGCCCAGTTCAATAACATGTGCGTGAATTTGAAAGGTTTCATTTTTAAAAATAACGGCAATATCTTTGCGAGGACGATTTTCAGGAAATGGTTTATTACTATGTTGGTCGCTAAATCCAATGTTTCTTAAATGCTCGACCGCTTCAGTTAGCTGGCTAGCTTTATACAATATTGATATATCAATGATGCCTTTGCCCGCTACTTTAAAAGAGCTAGACCCAAAGTGTAAAAACTCAAAATCAGGGTGCGCTAGCTCTGCAATCACAGTTTCTGCAACCTCTAAAAAGATGTCACGCCAGGGGTTAAAGCTTGCAGGAACTAGCTGATAGGGAATAAATTTAATTTTCGACATACTTTGCTCAGTTGCTTTTAGTTTGTTGTTTTATCTGATGCTTTGTTAAGGCTGTTTAACAGCATAGATGGACTTTCTACCCCTAGGTAAATTATAGATTTTTCATCAATTGGGCTTTTTAGCTTTATCTCAATATTGGGCACGCCTGAGAAATTATACCTGTTAACTTCATGGCTTCTTGGCACAAATTCATGATGAGGTGATACGGTTTCAATATTTTCCAGCGAGATATAAAGCGGATTATAAATACCGTATCTAACGATTAAGTGAGTTTTAGTGAGAGAAATTGGACGGCGTGACATAGCTCGATATTCACCAATAAATAGTACCAACCCAAAAATTGATAATAAAGAGATAACATTGGCAGCCAAAGGGGACCATGCAAAATGCAAAACCAGGTGTGCAATGGGGATCTCGAACACCATCAAAAAGATAAACCCCAGTGCATTGCCTTTTGCGTCATCTTTGTTGGCATACCAAAAGTGTTGTTCGCCAATATAGTTTTCACTCTTTATTTTATTAGCGAATAAGCAAAACACCCACATCCGCATATCAAATTGCATTAAGTTAAATACAGTGCCGGATTTTAACCAGCGTTTTAAAGGCATTATCAAACTCTCATCGGGATCAGCGTGAGTATTTAAATCCGCTTTAATTGCAGCTATTACTGATGCAACCACAACAACTTCAATAAAGAGTACTAGAGCTAATACTAGATAACGCGCTTGCTCTAAATAGTGCCAAATTAACTTTTGCTGAGCAGGTATGAAGTAAGCACCGAAGAGAATGAGTAATGCGCAATAGGCTATTGCTTTAATTGTTGCTTGTTTTTTATCTGTTAAGAAAACATAGCAAATCAAAGGAAGAGTAATGAATGCATCAATGAGTAACGGCCATTCAGGCTTGTAGGTACCATATTCATTTATAAAAGAGGGCGAACTATAAAAACAACTATAAACCGCAATTAGGCACAGGAGAAATAAAAAAGGTAAACGTTTAACAGATGTGTTAAGCACAGGTACTTCCTTTTAGGTTAAATTGATAGCCTAATATGGGGTCTAATCTTATCGCCTTCTTAAGTTCGGCTCAATAAAGTTTATACAGTGAAGCGCTCTAATAATGCGATAAAGTCTCGTTTTATCAAAGGCTTACTAATATATTCGTCCATGCCCGCATCAAAACACTTTTCTTTGTCGCCGTTCATGGCGTTAGCTGTCATAGCGATGATTGGAATATATTGATTATGCTCACCCGCTTCGCGTTTTCTAATTCTTCGCGTTGCCTCGTAGCCATCCATTACTGGCATTAAGCAGTCCATTAAGACTAACTCATAGTAGTTATCTTCATGCTCTTTTAATTTAGTTAGCGCTTCTAGACCATTATTCGCAAAATCGAGTTGTTCAACGGCACCGTTTAACATTTGTGTAACGACGATTTGATTAATCGGCATATCTTCCACGACGAGAACATGCTTAAACAAGGTTGTTTGATCTTTAGTTTGAGTAGTCGCATTCTGAGTGACATGGCTATCCTCGGTTTGCTCTAGCTTATGCACGATATCGAGTAGAGAGCAGGGGGTTTTACAGTATTTAACTTGTTGCACATCAGCTTGTTTAAAGTGCCCTTCAATCGAGGTATTAAAAGGTAATAAGGTGACGGTATTAGCAATGTGTGAAGAGACAAACTGGTCTATATGTTGGCTATCCTCTGTGGACCAATTTAGTAGATAAAAGTGTGAAGATAATTGCTCTTCATTGAGCTTTTTAATATTTTCATCAAGCAGTTTAATGTTTTTATGTCTATGCATGGCAATATCAAACTTACTTAAAATTCGCTCACACGCATTTAAGAAGCTCGAATTAATGTCTACAAAGTGGAAATGTTTTGCTGTGAAATCATGGAATATTGAATGCTGTAATTGCTGATTTTCTGAGTTTTTACTAGAGAGTGGCAAGATGACGATAAACGTACTGCCTAACCCTAGTTTACTTTTTACGGCAATTTCACCTCCTAATAACTCGCAAAGCTTACTAACAATACTTAGCCCTAATCCAGTCCCCCCAAACTGTCTTGTCGTGGATGTATCTGCCTGTGAAAAATGCTCGAAAATTAAGTCACATTTATCCTCGGATATGCCTATCCCTGTATCTGATACTTGGAGTTTTATTTCTGGTGCGTGATGACCTTTTGAATATACATACTGAGCTTTGACAACAATTTCGCCAGACTCTGTAAATTTGACAGCATTCCCGATTAAATTAGTGAGTATTTGCTTTATTCTGACTGAATCAGAAGAGATGATAGGCAAAGTGATCTCATCAATATCTAAAATAAGTGCGATATTCTTTTCATGGGTTTGCTTGGCAAACGAAGTTGCAGTCTCTTTGATTAATTTCACGACATCAAATTCATTGATATCAATTTCTAATTTACCTGATTCAATTTTTGAAAAGTCTAATATATCGTTAATAATTCGCATTAAAGAAAGCGCACTACGGCTGGCGATATCAACTTGCTCGGTTTGTTCTTTGTCTAATGGAGTATTTTTTAAAGAATCTAACATACCAAGTACACCGTTCATGGGCGTTCTTATTTCATGACTCATAGTCGCTAAAAAGTCAGCTTTGGCTTTTGAAGCATTTTCGGCTTGTTCTTTGGCTTCTTCAAGTGCCCAGTTATTAAACTCCATATCTGAGGCGTATTTAGCTAATTGCTCTTCTGAGTTTTTGAGCTCAGTGACGTCTTCAATACAGGCAAATACCCCCTCAACGTCTCCGTTAAGTGCAAAATCAGGAGTGTAGGTGGTGATCAGATACTTTCTAACACCGCCTATTGTGACATCAATTTCAAATGCAGTTTCATTACCTTTTAAAGCATTAAATAGATGATCTTGAATTCTGTCATAAATATCGACGGGTAGAACAGATTTGACGGTGTTTCCTACGATGTCGTGTTCATTCAACTTAAATAGCTGGCAGTAGAGTTTATTTGCAAAACGGTATTTCTCTTCATTATCTACATAAGTTAGAAGTACAGGGACATGCTGCGTGATCCCATCAATATAGTGCCGCGTTTTTTCTAATTGCTCAGCTCTTTCTTGCGATTGCTTAATGGCTTTATTATAAGAAGTTGCAACCCTCGCAATGACATCTCCACTTTGCCGTTTGATGATACCTTTAGGGATTGGTAGACCTTTTCGAATGGTAGCACCAATTTTAGTGAGGGGGCTGGTTACAAAGTAATTGAGTAGCCAAAATGACAGGCCAACCATAATAGAAATAATGATTAAAAAGTTATACGTGAAGCTGCCTAATTGTTGGTTCAGCTTTTCTTCATGTTGAGTGGAATCTATATGTATCCAAAAGTAATAAGCGCGTAATCTCCTTATTTCGGGGTCAACGAGGTATAACCATGACAATGCATACCAGTTTTCATCATGGTGATAAATTACCCTGACTTTGTCACTTAACTGTGACTTATAATGCAATAACTCGTCTAGTTCTTTTTTTCCTAGTGTTTCTGAGTCAAGTAAGCTTCTTTTTTGAATAAAAAGCCTTTTAGATGCCACAATATCAAGAGATTCAGGGGAAATGATCATAATATCTTGAATGGCGCTATTACTCGATAACGCAGCAAGCACGCGCTGTAAATTTTCTCTAGAGGCGTCGACTTCTGCAGAGATACTCATGCTGGTGATCACGTTATCCACCAAAGAATCAATAAAGCGCTCGTGTTGTAATCGATATTCGTCAGCAATAAAGCGTGTGAAAAGCAAAAAAGAGCTTATACCAAGCAAAAGCAAAGGAATGGTCGATTTAAGATAAAGCGAGTTTTTAATCATTTACTTTGTTCTAGTGGCTTAAGAAACATGCTTGGCACAAAATCACATGACTTATCGATTGATTTAATGCGCCATAAGGTCTCGCAGACTTGCTCTGTGACACTTTTAAGAAAGTCATGAGAAATTAACTCTGCTTGTGTATCACCTGTTTGCATCTCAAGGTTGTTGAAGGCATCAGAGAAATCAGCAACCTCTAAGCCTTCTAATTTAGCCATTTTTGTCATAGCTTCATCTGGATGAGTTTGAATAAATTCATAAGACAACTGCCAAACTTGCCAGAGCTTTTCTAATGTTTCTGGGTGCTGTTTTAGGTAACTTTGTGAGATGCTGACAATATCAACCACTTCTTTTGGGATCTTGGCACTGTCAAAAATGACATGGTAATCAGGATTCTTTAATAACTCTGTTGAAATGGGGGGGTAGGTAACAAACGCGGAAATATCTCCTTTGTTCATTTCCTTGATACCAGACATCTGTTCAACATTTTTAATTGTGACGTCATCTAAACTTAGGTTATGTTTTTGTAGCCCCCTTTGTAGCACGTAAATACCGAGTGAAGAGACCTCAGTACCAACAGTTTTTCCTTTTAAATCTGTAATGCCTGTAATTGATTTGTGAGCAATAATTGCATCTCCACCTAACGAGTAATCAGTAATTAACGCAATGGTAAGCGGCCTTACTGCAAAAGATTGAATCTGAATGGCTTCAATTAAGGTGCTGGCGAGGCCATCTACCTTGTTATTCAAATAAACTCTTTGCGTATCGGCTAAAGAGGCAACTCTAACAAGCTCAATATTAAGCCCTGCTTGTTCAAAAAAACCTTTTTCTTTTGCCAAGTGGAGTACCTCATAACCAGGCCAAGGGTTGATGGCGATACGTAACGTTTGTGGTGGGTCGCTTTTGCAAGATATGAGAAAGAAAAGAGAAGCAAAGAGGATTATTTTTTTTGACAGTAGCGACATAACTTTGGGTCTAATAGCGCAATAGTATTCTAAGTATTGACCAATTCCTAGCTCTGGCAAGGCGAACGGATTGACTTTTAGTTTGGATCGAAGAATTTTAATCGCTCAAGTCGTTAATAATAACGACTTGTTTCGCCTGAAAATCTTCGTTCATATTGTGAAAAATGTTCAATTAAAAAAGATTTAATAGCCATGATTTTGGCGGCTTCTTTCAAATCATAGTGATAAAGCAGCCATAAACTCCAAATGGATGGAGGTGAGGTGATATTGAGCCTTCTCAAATTCCTGTATTTAGATTGGTCAGCTAAACCACAGGGTAATTTGGCAATTCCTAGACCTTGATCTGCTGCACTGATCAATGCTGCTAGATTATCAAATCGAGCGATTATTTGGGTTTTGTCAAAGTGGTCTTGATACCAATCTTTATCGAACTCCAACTGCCATAGTAATAGATTATCGACTTCTCTTGACTGCTTTAAGTAGCTTTCGCTGGCATAGAAGCCCCAATTAGATGCAAACAGCTTTTTACCAACTAAGTCTGATTGGGTTGGTTCAGGAGTAAACCTGAGCGCGATATCGGCTTCTCTGGCATTGAGGTTTTTTTGACTGGTGCCCATCATTAAATTGAGCTGAATATGTGGAAAGCACTGATAAAATTCATCAAGTAGCGGGAGTAGATAATCATGCCCTAATTCAGGGGTTAAGGCGATGCTCACCTCTCCTTGTAAGCTTTGGTTTTGACCATCGAGTCGTCGCTCAATATGACCTTGCAAGCTTTTTAAATTTTCAATATCGGGTAACACTGAGCGACCAATTTGAGTTAATTGATAACCTTTAGGAACCCGTTCAAACAGGGTCGCATTGAAACGCGCTTCAAATGCTTGAATTCTTCTGGCAATCGTTGTGTGCGTCACATTGAGCTGTTTAGCCGCGGCCGACAAGCTGCCGTGAGTGGCCAGTGCAAGAATATATTGATAATCGTCATCTAAGTTCATCTGTGCATTTTTGCACAAAAGATATGCAAGAAGTAGTAATTTTTTTTCCTCAAAAAAAGTCGTAAATTAATCCTAAATTAACTAAAAGGATGAATTATGTATACCCTTTATCATTGCCCAATTACTTGCTCTACAGCCGTATTAATTACTTTAGAGATTATTGGTGTGAAGCATAATGTTGAGATCATCGATCTATTTCAGAATGAACAATTTAGTGAACATTTTTTAGCAGTGAACCCACTCGGTAAAGTACCGGTGTTAAAAACCGATGAGCACATTTTAACCCAAGGTGAAGCGATATTAATCCATTTATCGCAAAAGCACCCAGAGGCTGCTTTGATCCCCTATTTAGCAACAGCTGAGGGCGCTGATGCACTTAAGTGGTTAAACTTTGTTGCATCAACGGTACATGGGCATTTTTCTCGTGTATTCCAGCCAGAGCGTTTTGCTAATGAGCATGAGGTGGTTAAAGCTAATGCCGAAGAGGAGTTAGTGAAACTATTCGGGTTGATTGAGCAGCAGCTTCAGAAACAACCATTTTTAGCGGGCAGTTTACCAACATTGGCTGACTATTACCTCGCGGTGGTTTTAGGGTGGGAAAGAATGTTGAGCTTTGATTTAGTTGAGCGCTTTCCTGAATTAAAAGATTACAAACAGCGCTTACAGCAAACGCAGACCAATTCACCGACATTACTATCACTCTAGCACTTTTATAACCAAGCCAGCTTTTAGGTTTAGATGGCTTTGCGCCTCATCCGCGCGAAAAAAAACTTTCTTTCGAAAAAAACTTCCCACAAGCTGTAATAAATACCATCTGCTATCTACTAATTAGAAAAAATACAAAATGGAACGAGGTGAATGGGAAGCGATTTTTATCAGCAATCAATACTGCCTTATGCGGGGATCATCATCAAAATTTGTCGGGCATACACGCATAGCCAAGAAGATTTTGAAGATTACTACCAGGAGGTGTGCCTACAAATTTGGCGAAGTAGAGACAATTTTAATGCGGAGTCTAAATGGTCAACATGGATTTATAAGGTTGCTTTAAATGTTTGTTTGACCCATTTAAAACAGCGTAAAAGAGGTGAGCAGCAATTTGTATCTGATGCATTACCGGATGAAGTGCATGACGACGCTAAGGCATTTGGCTCTGATGATATTAACCTACTTTATAACGCCATTAAGCATTTGTCAGAGATAGATAGAGCAGTGATCCTACTTTATTTAGAAGAGAAATCTTACGCTGAAATTGGCGAAATTATTGGTGCTAACACAAACAGTATTGGCGTACGCATTACACGTATTAAAGAAAGATTAAATAAGTTTATAAAAGCGCAGGAGTGAACACATGAGTAAGTCTATTGAAGCAATGTGGAAACAAGGTTTTGTGACTGAAGGTGAGCTATCAGCACCAAAAGTGAACGACTTATATAATAGGAAGTCGCAAAATATCGTAGATAAACTGCAAAATATGTTTGCAGTTAATATTAAAGCCATTGTGATTGGTGCTTTAGTCATGCTGGTGGTGATGAGTTTAATCGGTGCACCTTGGTTAGGCTTGTATATCTGTGTATTGCTAGCACCGCTTGTGCTGATAGCGAGAAAAGAGCTCACTAAATCACATAACTTATCGAAAGGGCAGAGCAGTTTAGAGTATTTAGAAAGCTTTGATACTTGGCTTAAAAACTCAATGGATACATATTCGAAGTACTACCGATTTTTTTATCCGCTGTTTTATATCGGTATGGTAACACAAGGGCTAGCGAGTAATGCGGGTGGTAAAGTGATGGCTTTGCTTTTGAAGCATTATCCGACAGAGTATGTATTGTTAGATATTCCAGGTTATGTTTGGGCGATTATCACAGTACTATTTTTGTTGGTCGTGCGATACTCAGAAGCTTTGTATCGGTTAGATTTAGACATCATTTACGGTAGGCAATTTAAAAAGCTGGAAGAATTAATCACAGATATGCGGGCTTTAAAAGCACAGTAGTAATGTGCTTAAGATAAGTTATCTGGCATTTATTTTATAACACTTCAATTAATTAAACTTTTCAATTAAAACGGATAGCGCAGCCAGTTGGCTGCGCTTTTTTGTTATAGGGAATGAGAGACTAAGATCCTATCAACTAACTCTAGTGCGGTGGTGAAGTTACTGAGATCAGTTCGTACATCGCCATCTTTGCCTGAGTGGTGACCGTGACCGATAAGCTGCATTTGCTGTAGTTTCTTTGGCTGGTCAAAATCGATGATTGCTTGATAAATAAGCGAGGGTTGCGCAGTGTAGCCGTCGCCTGAATATACAGGATCGTCAGGGAATCGGTCACTACTGTAGTACGTGTTGTAATCGAATGAATGGTTTATCTCAAATCGAATACGGTATTGACCTGTCAGTGAGGTCGGCAGTTGAATTGAGTAAATGAAATTATCTGTCATGGTTGCGCCACTGAAGCCGTCAACAACTAGTTTATTATCAATTGGCAGGTAGAAGCCATTACTGGCTTGCACACCAAGTTGATGTAAAAACACAGGCAGCGATTCTGGGCGCATGCGAGTATCTTTTGATTTTGCATCTTCACCACCGGTTAATGCCTCTCTACCAATTGCATTTTGGCCGATCAGTAAATGTTCATTGAATACTTGATCAGGATTTACTTTAGAGACTTTATTGGTGAAATTATTTGTGGCGATTTTCTCTGTGACATAGAGCGGCTGAACAAATTCACCGTCTAGGGTTTCTAACCAAAACGCATATTGTGGCCACATAAAGTAAGGGCCTTTTTTCAACTCTAAGGTAATCGTTTGTCCGCTGGCTTCTGCTGGAGTAATTACACGCTCGACATATTTTAGCTCTTTATCTTGGTCTGCTTTATCTGCGGCTTTTAGGGTTTGGCCCCAAGTGTAAACTTGCATAGCAGGTGGTAGAAAGAAAAATGGTGATGCCAACAAATAACCTACCAATAAAACGGCTAGCGGCATGGCAAAGCTGACTTTGCCCATATGTTTCTTTAATGGGTTTAAATAAGAGAAGAGAGGTTTTGAATTTTTAAATAAGTGCCATACGATAACTAAAATCATGGCTGCGCCAATTAAAGTGTGAATAAGCGCAATCACAGCATCATGTTGTTGACTGTATAACAATACAGAGGTAACCAACATAACAATGAAAGCTAAGAATAGTAGAGTGCCGATAAATACTCGGGCATTAAAAAATGACATAGTGACTCCTTTTGAATTACCTCTTTGTCGCTTACATGAAGTAATAAAAGCCACTAAAGCTTTCTAAAATTATCTAAGGTTATTGATTTTATTGTTAATAATTTAGAGTGTTTAAGTATTTGAGTTGATTTGTAAGCGCTCGACTTCTAGCTATTTGCTTGGCTGTGTCTAATGCAATATTGAACTCATCGAGTTTGTTTTGTTTCTTGGCAAGTAAAGCAAGGCTTGCCCAAATGCTGCTTTCGCCAACTGGGCAGCGTAAAACTTGATGATGTTTTTTTGCTTCGAGGTAATACGTTTTGGCCAATTCGTATTCACCTTGATGCTGAGCAATTCGTGCCAACAGATCTTTCGAGTAGGCCATAAATAGCCAATCATTATTGCTTTGAGCTACTTTCAAAGCTTGCTCAACTCTTGATTTAGCCAGCTCTTCATCTCCCTCAATAATGGCGTGAATGGCATTGAGATAATGCAAGCGACTTAACTCATTTTTGTCATTAAGCTTTTGAGCGAGTGGAATAGCCAACATAAGGTGTTTTTTTACTGCAGAGTAATCTTTTAACTCAAAGAGTGTGTTGATTAAGAGCCGTTGCGCAGTCAGGTTTTCAGGGTCATGCGCGATAATACTCTCAAGCAAAGGCTTTGCAGCTAGATGGTTGTCTTCAAGTTTTAGGTCAATGGCTACCCCTAACATCTCATGATTAAAATCGGCATGATAGTTGTTGGCTTGAAGGGAGCTTTCTTCGCCTAATTGTTCTGCTAGTTTATCGCTAAATCCATCAATCACACCTTGAATGTTACGACCAAACAACACACCTTTTTGTTGAGTATTTCTATAGTGCAGGATATAACTTAGTTGATAGTCGTGAGGTGAGCCGGACAGTTTTGAAGAGACAACCAACTCAGCACCAGATACGGTAAATATCTGTTGGATATGCTCTGGTTGAACATTATTCAAAGGCGCCCCTGCTCGCTCTAGCACTTCCAGCACATAATCGGTCTGTAATACACCATGCTCTTGATTATTGGGTAAACGCTGTATGACCTGGTCCATTAACCCTAAACGAATCCAGCTGTGATCGTTCCCTTCAATTTGATTTTGCGTCGGTAAAATGACAACAGAACCAGCCACTGTATTTTTTTTAGGCTGTTCATGCTGTTTTAAAGAAAAGTAATACAGTACAAAGATAAAAGCGATTACTATGCTACAAATAATCACTGTAATAGTGTGTCGGTTGATTTTATGTTTTGGTTCAGAGGTCGCAAACTTAGAGACATCAGGTAACCACACATACCCTTGCTTGGGTATGGTTTTTATAACTTCTTCATTGATAAATATCTGTCTTAGTTCATTGATCGATTGAAATACAACTTGCTCGGCGACAACAGAGTCAGCCCACACAGTATCAAGAATGTGCTGTTTACTAACAGGTTTTCCTGCATTTTCTAGAAGCAATATCAATAATTGGCAAGTCTTCGGACGAATTGCAACCGCTTCGCCACCTATGCTTTGCAGCGTTAAAGCGTGAGGATTAATATAATAATCTAAAGTTTGATACTGCAATGCGTTGTCCGATTTTACTTTTTTAGCAAAGATACAGTAAAAGAACCGCGAAGTTAATCAAGTACATTATTGAGATAGGTACAACACTGGGTTAAAATTTTTGATGAATTCAATTAATAATAACAATGATTAGGGATGATTATGCTCAAGCATGCTTTATTTCTTACCTTGATAATAACGCTCTTTGGATCTTCAGCCTCCGCGCAAACCTCACTTAAAAGTACATTACCAATAGAAGCGCATGCCAGTTTAGCGAATGCTTCTCAGATGAACTTATCGCCAAATGGAAACAAAGTGGCTTTTGTACAAAATGGTAAAGGAACATTATTTCTAGTGGTTTTTGACTTAACAACGGGCAAAAAGCGCTTTATTACGAAAACTGACAACCTGTCAGTTACTCTGAATTGGTTTGATTGGCTCAATAATGATGTGTTATTGATGGGAATTTCCTCTACAGCGTCTGAAAGAGGAATACGATACAAAGTGTCAAGATTACTAAAGTTTGACTTAAGAACTGATGATGAGGCAAAAAATGTTATTCGCATAGGCCGTAAATCGCATAACTCGCAGTTCCAAGATAATGTCATCAGTATGTTATCTAACGATCCGGAGCATGTTTTATTATCTATTGATTTAGACACTCCAAATAAGCCAAGTGTATATAAATTAAATGTACTTACTGGAAAACGTAAACGTCTTGAAAGACCAAAAAAGCACATTGACGGTTGGATTGCTGATAGGCAAGGTAAAGTGCGTATTATGCGTCAAATTGACGATACGTTTGTTACCTATAGTTTGAAAGATTTAAAGACTAACAAATGGAAAAAGTTATTTGAGTATGAGGTATTTTCTGCCAATAAAGTTACTTTGTTAGGATTTGATAAAAACCCGAATATCTTATATTTCAAAGCCATTCATAAAGATAAAGACGCACTATTTAAAATGGATGTGACAGATCCAGAGCAAACACGTGAACTGGTTTATCATGACGAAAACTATGACGTTGATGGCTCATTGGTTTATTCAGAAGTAACGAATGAAGTCGTTGGCTTTTCGCATTCAGGTTTTGATGATCTAATTAAGTATTGGGACGAAGATCTTGATAAGCTTCAGCGCTCTATCAATAAGGCCATTCCAGACTCAACTAATGTGATAATAGATACAGATGTGACTGGGCAAGTTTATATTCTATACACCACTTCAAATGATCACCCAGGTGCGTATTTATTAGGTGACCGAAATAAAAGCTCACTAGAATATATCATTTCAAAGTACCCTTTAATTGAAGGAGAACTTTATAATGGCAAGAATAATGTTGAATATATCGCACGGGATAAAACAAAAATTGAAGGCTATTTAACGTTTCCTGCAGACTATCTGAAAGGCAAAGCTTACCCTGCCATTATATTGCCCCATGGAGGGCCAATGGCAAGAGACTATGCGGGCTTTGACTATTGGTCAGAATTTTTCTCACACCATGGTTACTTAGTTTTTCAGCCAAACTTTAGAGGCTCATCGGGTTATGGTTTTAGCTTTGAAAGTGCTGCAATCGGTGGTTGGGGTGAAGCAATGCAAGATGACCTGCAAGATGCTGCGAGCTGGTTAGTAGCGCAAGGCTATACAAAGAAAGATAAAATGTGTATTGCTGGTGGTAGTTATGGCGGTTATGCATCATTAATGGCTTTGGTAAAACATCCGGATACCTTTCAGTGTGCAGCAAGTTTTGCTGGGGTCGCAGATTTAAATTTTATCTATTATCAAGCTCGGAACTTCACGAATAAAGACATCGTTCGTAAGCAGATAGGCACTGACAGAGACCAATTAGAGCAGGTTTCTCCAATTAATTTTGCTGAAAAGTTTACCAAACCCGTTTTATTGATTCATGGTTCGAAGGATAGTGTTGTTTCTGTAAGACACAGTCGTGAGATGGCAGAAGAACTTGAAGATGCAAATAAAGATGTGAAATATATTGAGCTTGAAGATGGAAGTCACTACTTAGTTTATCAACCATACCGAGTAAAAACTTTACAAGAAATGTTAGTTTTCTTTAATAAACACCTAATGTAACCCTAAATATCTCGAAGAAAAACCAGTATTGCTTTGAGTCTGATACTGGTTTTTTTATTTTTTAAAGCTGAAGTAAATCGAAGTTTGTGCTTTCTTTGGCATTTTCTCCACCACTAACATAAACGAGTTATCTATCATGCGCTCTATTTCGCCTTGTGGAATAGAGCTATCGAGTATAATTGTGTTCCAAAGTCGTTTATTCATGTGATAACCGGGGATCACGGCATCGAAAATGTCCCTTAATATATGAGCTTCATCGGGGGCACACTTAAGATTCATCCACCAATGTGGATTTTCTTCAGCGCCTTTTCTCACCTTTCCTAGCGCCAATGTGGCGAACATTTTTCCTTTCACTTTATAAACATCGACTCCCTCACCAAAAGGTTGGCTAACAGTAGTCTCGGGCTTGGAGATCAAATATTCATGTGCTTGTAGGTGATCCATCGTCTAGTGTTAACCCTTTAATAATATTAAATCAAAACTCAGTTCGTTTAGACATTAATTTGACATAACTGGTTGTAAGTTAATAGCTTAACTTAATTATCAGAGTCTTATCGCAAAATAGCTGAGTATTGTATAAGAATGAATTACATTACTGCTAATAATTATCATTTGAGGTTTACTATGCGTTTTGTGCAGTTGTCGGTGCTTTGGTTTGTAACCATAGTGGCAGTCGGTTTTTATAGCGACTCAGTAAAAGCTGAGTCTGTTGAAGTAGATGTGGTTTATCCCGAGCGAGCAGTTGATGCTGGGTTAACATTAACGGGATCGATCAGTGCAGTACATAATGCACAATTAGCGAGTCAGCAATCGGGTGTTGTGGCTAATATTCTAGTTGAAGCGGGTGATGTGGTCACACAAGGTCAGCTGTTACTTTCTTTAGACGATACCTTAGTGCAGTTGCAATTTGAACAAGCCAGTTCAGAGCTGAATATAGCTCAGGTGGCATTACAAGAAGCGCAGCGTTTACATCAAGAATTAACAGCACTGTCAAAGCGTCAATTAGTCGCACAAACTTTATTGGCAGAGCGCAAAGCAAATATTACTAAAGCTGATGCAGAATTAAAAAATGCTGAGGCGAAGCTCGCACTTCAGCAAGAGCTTTTAAATCGTCACCATATTAAAGCGCCATTTGCAGGCGTGGTGACAGATCGTATGGTTGATGTAGGGGAGTGGATAGGTACTCAAAACCATGTATTTAATCTCATCTCAAGTGATAAGTTGCGTGTAGAGCTCGCTGTTCCTCAAAAGTATTATTCTCAATTATCACAAGCGATCCCGATTTATGCAAAGATCCAAAGTCAAAACAAAGCAGAAGGTATCATAAATAGTCAGGTTGAGCGCGTAGTTGCATCAGTCGATACTGTAAATCGGACATTCAAGGTATTTGTGTCATTACCAAAGCATAATACTTTTGTGGTGGGCAGCTCAGCACAAGTGACCATTCAATTACCAGCCATTGAAAATACGCAGGTTTGGTTACCTAAATCTGCGTTAAAGCGTCACCCTGATGGTGGCTATAGCATTTTTGCAGTGAATAACAATACAGCAGAGCGCGTATTTGTTGAGGTTGCGCAGCAGCAATCAGAGCGAGTAGCAGTCAAAGGGGCATCAGTCTCGCAGCAATACATCAAAGCAGGCGTTGAGTTACTGCAAAACGGTGTAAAAGTATCTGTGAAAAACAGTTCAGGTAACGCGTTATGATTGAAGGAGCTGTCAAACGCGGCGTTCTTGTCACCGTGATCGTATTAATCAGTTGTATTTTAGGCTTGGTTGGCGCGTTAAATATACCTGTGCAGATGATCCCTGATTTAGAAGTACGCACTATCACTGTGCAAACAGGGTGGGCGGGCGCAACGCCTCAAGATGTTGAAAAAGAGATATTAATTGAACAAGAGCGTTATTTAAGAAGTCTACCAAACTTAAAACGCATGGTGTCTTATGCGCGAATGGGCAGTGCTGAAATTGAACTAGAATTTCCGTTTGGCGTTGATGCCAATGATGCGCTTATTCGGGTAAATAATGCTTTAAGTCAGGTTCCCAATTACCCCGAAAATGTCGATCAGCCAAGATTATTTTCGAGTTCTTTCTCGGGCAATGCGTTTATGTACTTTGTACTTAAGCCACTGCCAGGGAACCCGCTCAATCTGGATGTCGATTTATTAAGAGATTTTGCAGAAGACTTTATTCGGCCGCGAATGGAAAGCGTGTCAGGTGTATCTGAAGTGAGAGTGGGTGGTGGTGCGCAAAGACAAATTCAAATAAAGGTTGATGCAGAGCAACTTGCGCATCGTGGAATTAGTCTTAGTGAATTACGAAATGCGATTAGAAATCGTAATCGAGATGCATCGGCAGGTGATATTGAAAGTGGTACCAGCCGATACTTATTGCGTGTTGTCGGGCGTTTTGAGCAGTTGACCGAACTTGAAAACTTGATAATTCGCAGTCATAACAATACTAATATTTATCTTAAAGATGTTGCAACAGTGACTTTAGATCACTTTGAAACTCGCAGTCTGTCTTACAATGTGGGTGAGCGTACATTGAGTCTGTCGGTACGCCGAGAAAGTGGTTCCAATGTTTTGGCGATTAAAGACGACATGTTGCCGATTGTTGAAGAATTAAATCAGCAGTTACTTAAACAAAACGGTTTGAGCTTGACGCTCATGAGTGATGACGTGCAGTATGTCCGAAGCTCCCTTGAGAACGTATGGTTTAACCTTATTCTCGGTGGCTTGCTGGCAACTTTAGTCATGTATTTCTTCTTACGTTCAGGACGCGCTACTTTAATCGGTGTGTTGGGTATTCCTATCTGTACCATCGCCGCGTTTTTAGCCTTAATGAGTTTTGGTCGCACCATCAATGTGATTTCTTTAGCAGGTGTGGCCTTTGCGATTGGTATGACGGTTGATAACACCATCGTAGTGCTTGAATCGATATTTCAAGCCAAAAAACAAGGTAAAGGCAAGCGCCAAGCCGCCATTAGCGGTGTGAAAGAAGTTTGGCCTGCTGTACTGGCTTCTACTGCGACAACCGTACTGGTATTTGCGCCAATCTTATTTGTACAACAAGAAGCTGGGCAGTTGTATTCAGATATTGCCATTGCGATTTGTGGGGCAATTATCGCATCTATGCTGGTGGCCATTTTTGTGGTCCCTGTCGCCTTGGCGCGTTTAGATAAGCAAGAGGTAGCTAGCGAAAGCGCGAAGCAAAGCAAGGCTTATGTTCAAGTTTGGCTGAAATGTGCGAAATTCTTTACTCAATCAAAACAGCGAGCGCGTATCGCCTCTGCGTCATTTATTGTGGTGATTTTAGGTGCTGCATATACCCTGATGCCAGCAGCCGAATATCTGCCTGAAGGGGAAGAGCCAAAAGCCTTCTCTATGATGATTGCCCCGCCTAATTACAACTTATCTGAAATGGAACGCATTGGCAGTGAACTAAGAACCTATTTTGCTGATTATGTAAAAGCGGATGGTGCCGCTTTTGCCAATGGTGAAACAGATATGCCACCACTTGCTTATTATTCGATGTCGGTATCTATTGGTCGTATTTGGTTTTTAAGTGCGCCAGTCGATCCTGCTCATATCAATAAGATGATGGATGCCATCACTACTAAGTTTAGAAGCTATGAAGGCATGCGTGCGTTCTCGGCGCGCGGTTCGATTATTTCTAGTAATGATGGTGGTACGCGTGCAGTTGCGGTAGACATCGCAGGCAATGACATTGAAGACTTGTATCGCGCTGCAGAAGCTGTCTATGAGCAAGCAAATCAAGTGTTTGATAAACCACAGATCAATTCTAACCCGGGCTCGTTAACCCTTGATCAACCTTTGATAGAGATCCAGCCTCGTTGGCATCGTTTGGCGGAGCTTGGGATCAGCAGTCGAGACTTCGGTTATGCCGTAGCAGCAATGAGTGATGGGGCGTTTGTTGATGAGTTTATTTTAAACGACGACAAAGTGGATATTTTCTTATTCAGTGGCGCAGGTGCTAAACAAACGCTAGAGCAGCTTGAAAGTATGCCTATTGTGACGCCACAAGATGAAGTCTTACCGCTGAATGCGCTGGCTGACTTGGTTGAAAGCAAAAATAGTAACTCAGTAAGACGCGTAGATGGTAACCGAACAGTGACGGTTTACATTATTCCACCAAGAGACGTAGCGTTAGAAGTAGCAGAAGAGAAAGTGCGCACCGAGCTACTGCCAACACTTTGGCAACAGGGCAAAATTGCCCAAGGCATTAAAGTGAGTATTAGCGGTGCAGCCGATCAGCTCGAAGCAACCAAAGCATCTTTATCGGGCAACTTTATGATCGCACTGGTGCTGAGCTATTTACTGTTAGTGGCTATTTTCACCCATTGGCGTTATCCGTTATTCATTCTAGCGACTGTGCCGCTAGGCATGGCGGGTGGTTTACTGGGTCTTGTGATGGTGAATGGCTTAAACTCAGGGCTTGCGAGTTTAGGTATGCAAACCTTCCATCAACCGTTTGATATGATCACCATGTTAGGCTTCTTAATCTTGTTGGGCACCGTAGTGAACAACCCGATTTTAATTGTTGACCAAACGCGTCGCTTTATTGTCGATAATGGCTTACCTGTGGTCGAAGCTGTTAGAAAAGCAGTCGAAAAGCGTATTAAGCCCATCTTAATGTCTACAGCGACCACTATCTTTGGCTTAGCGCCTCTCGTGCTGATCCCTGGGGAGGGCACAGAGCTGTATCGAGGTGTGGGTATCATAGTGCTAAGCGGTATTTTGGTTTCGACCCTACTTAGCATTAGCTTTTTACCAGCATTTTTAGTTGCCATTCTTGATAACAAGCGCAAAGATAAATAATAAAAAACATAACTGAGAAGTTAACAAAACGCCTGTGTAACAAAGACACAGGCGTTTTTGTTTCTTTAGTTATGACACTTCTTTACAACTTTGTCCTGCCGTTTTTGTGTTAAGTCGATATGATGGTGTTTTAAGTACTTCATCTATGAGGGATTACAATGCGGGTTCAATCTATTGACGTATTGAGGGGCATTGCCATATTGGGCATTTTGCTAATGAATATCTATTTTCATGGCATTATGAGTCTGGGCTATGTACCTTTTGACATCACACCTCAAACAGATATGTGGGTCGATACCTTCAATGCTATTTTTGCTGATGGGCGTTTTAGAACGCTGTTCTGTATCTTATTTGGCGCAGGCTTAGCCATTCAGATAAAAAGTTGTGAAAAGAAAGGATTTAATTCTCAAGACTTCTTAAAATCACGACTTAACTGGTTGATAGTTTTTGGCTTTATCCATGGTGTGTTTATTTTTGGTGGCGACATCCTTTTATTCTATGCTGTATGTGGCTTGGTCATACTGAAAAAGCTCACTCTACCAACACAAGAGCTTTTCAAAAAGGCGAGAAACTGGCTAATTATCGGCGCAGTATTAAGTACTGTGTTCACAATCTTGATCGTGCTGGCAGCGGACTTTATTCCAAATTCATTTCGTGGTTCTGAAGATTTTATGCAGGCATATAATGAGTGGGTTGGTAATTATGGTTTCCAAGTCATCTCACAAGCGTCAGTCGTTGCCATGATCATTTTTTCCGCACCATTTTGGGTGTTTTGGCAAGCAGCAGGTTTAATGCTACTCGGCGTATATTTCTACCGCATTGGTTTTTTTAAGCGAGGCTTAAACGCGAAACAGTTTAAGTTGACACTGATTTTGGCTGCCGTTTTAACTTCCTTAGACATTGTGACTCGTTTTATTTATTTGGGTGTTGGCAATCAAGCAAGTTCGTTGCTGGCAAGCATCTCTGCAATTTTTATGTCAATTCTATATATTCATGGTGTGATCTATTTACTTAAAAACAACCACCGTTGGATAGAAATCTTCAAAGCACCAGGACGCATGGCGTTTACGCTTTACATTATGCAATCTGTTGTTTTAGCGGTTCTACTTCGTTGGGTTTTCCCTGAGGTTCACTTAACAGCGTCGATGATTGATTACTTGGCAATGGCTGTGGGGATGATCCTTTTCCAGCTTGTTTTTGCCAATTGGTATCTTAGTCAATTCAAACAAGGTCCGCTTGAAGCCTTGTGGCGAAAAGCGTATTTAGCAAGTTTTGCAAAGAAGCAAGCTAAGTTACAGCCAGCAGAAAGTTAATTACATTAAATGGGCTGGCTTGGCAAAGACTGGCCCATTATTTTGTTTCATTTAAGCTTTGGTTAATACCAACCTTCAAAATAGATCTCTTAATTAAAAGGGTTGCAATAAATATCTGTTACATACTTCTCCATGGCAATTTCTGGGTTGGCTAATCCATTAAACCCGAATTGCTGATACAAACTATGGGCGTCTTTGGTGGCTAACGTAAAACGTCTTAACCCTTGCAATTCAGGGTGAGTCATCACAGCATCAATTAGCTTCTTACCTAACCCTTGGCCGCGATAGGGCTCAAGTACAAACACATCTAATAAATTGGCAAAGGTAGCGTGATCAGTGACTACACGGCAAAAAGCCAACAATTGTTTGCCATCGACTAGCGCAAAACACAAAGAATGATCTATCGCCCTTTTTAGCCGCGTTTCGTCTATGCCTTTACTCCAATAGCTACGCTCTGACAAAAAACTAAAGACTTCTTTAAATTGTAATGGGGTCAATTGGTGAGCTAATTGCATCATCGCCTCCTATGCTATAAAGATTAGGGGTAAACAACCAAGTAATAGAACCGCCATGATCAGGTTAAATCGCTTCAGACTCTGAGGTGATTGTAAGTACTTGCTGATGTATTTACCTGTCGTCACCCAAAATAATGCGCAGCAGATTCCAACAATATTAAAAATGATTAAGCCCATAATGGCAGAGTACCAATACAGGTCGCCAGGTAAGGTCAGTGCACTACATACTGAGATGATCATGGTGAGTGATTTTGGATTAACGATTTGAAATAGCGCCGCTTGTTTAATACTCATCGGCTCGGCAAGCAGCGAATCTTGCTTCTTTAGCGTGCTAGTGCGAGCAATTTTTACCGCAAGATAAACGATATATAGCGATGCCACTACTTGCAAAGTGGCATGAAGTACAGGCAGAGCTAAGAACAAACTTCCTAAGCCAAATAGCATAATGATATGGATTGCGGTCATGCCGACGCGAATACCAATGACATGATTAAGTGAGCGCTTAACACCAAAGTTAGCACCAGAATAAGTCAGTAAGATATTGTTAGGTCCCGGTGTAAAAGCGGCGGCGAAACAAAATAAAATAAGGGCTGGTATTAAAGTAAGCAACTCGGCACTCATGGTAAAACGCTCCTAAGTATTGTATTGATACAATTAATTGTTTTGTACTTACCTTATTAATTGTCATAATGCTTAAAAAGCAGCAATGATTTTATTGTTATGAATACAATTTGGAAGCCAGATCAAGATAGGTTTAATACACTTTCACAAGCTCACCCAAAATACCGCGCTTTGGCGCAGTTAATCGAACAGGCGATTGCTGAAGAAGCACTGGTCTTTGGTGAGAAATTACCGCCACAACGTCAGCTCGCTGACTTTCTATCGATCACCCATGGTACGGTGACACGGGCCTATGCTTTGTTAGAGCAAAGGGCGGTGGTGACTGCTCGACTTGGCGCAGGAACTTTTGTTGCGGTCAAAGAGCAAGTCAGTGAATTTGCCTCTGAAACAGATTTTGCTTCAAGCATGCAGCCCATGATGGGGCAGCAGCAAGTGTTGGCTAAAGCCATGCAATCTTTGGCCAATGAGCCAGTAGAGTTAGAGCAGCTAATGACTTATAAACTCAACGGTTTGCCACATCATCAACGCTTTTTTAAAAGTTGGTTGCAGCAAAAAGGACTTGAGTGTGAGCAACATGAGGTAGTTTTTTGCCAAGGCGCACAGCAAGGGATTTACGCAAGTTTAGCGTCTGTGTGTCAGCCCAATGATTTTGTGGTGCATGAAAGCATTTGTTATCCCGGCTTTTATCATGCCTGTGACGCGCTTAATTTGAATACCTTAGGTATTGCGGTACAAGAGGATGGCTTAGATCTAGAAGCACTTGAGCAGGCGTGTAAAACTCACTCGGTAAAAGCCATTTACATTACCCCAAACTGCCAAAACCCGACGAATGTGCGTTATAGCGATGAAAAATTAAAGCAACTGTTAGCACTGAGTCGCCGCTACAATTTTTTTATTCTGGAAGATGATGTGAATTACTGCTTGCCGGGTAAGTGGCGTTTACCGCTTTGGCAGCAAGCACCTGATAGAGTGTTTTATATTGCGAGCTTTTCTAAGTACTTTGCAGGCGGCTTGCGAGCCGGCTATGTGCTTGCGCCGGTACTTTGGCAGCAAACCTTATTAAAACAAATTCACAGCCAATGTTGGGCGGTGTCTATGATGAACTTCGAGCTTTTGATGCGATCGTTAAAAAGCAAAGAGTTTACTTATAACCAAGATAAACTGGCAGAAGAAATTCGCTATCGTATTGCTACGCTCAAAGCCATTTTCGAAAAACATCAAATGACCGCGGTATTTGCAGGGCTAAATGTATTTATTCCGTTAGCAAGTGAATTGAACATGCATGCTTTGGCGGGGCAATTAAAAGCCAACAAAGTCGAAGTGCGTACATTAGACGTGTTTGAAAATCCTAAACAGCCGCCTGATCACACTTTAAATGGTTTACGCTTTACCCTTGGTGGGCCAAGTAGTCGCGCTGAATTTGATTTGGGCGTCAAACGCGTTGATGACGTATTTGAACAGCTGAAACGCCCATCAAATATTGTGATTTAAGTGAATTAACCTGAGCTTTGGATAATAAATCTATCTCCAGCGGCTACTCTCAGCGCTCACAGCGTTGAATTTACTTACAATAGGCCAGCTATTGATGCGTAAATTCGCCTTGTTATCGCTAAAAGTCTCCGGCTGCAGACTTGAAAAAGTAGTTATCATTTCAATATCAATACTTTAGTAAATCTCTTAACCAAAGCTCATTTTAATGATTAACAGGTTAAGTGTTTTTAACCGCAGCAACCACTGATACTTCAACAAGTAACTCAGGGCGCGCCATCGCAGCTTCAACACATGCGCGAGCAGGAGCGTGGCCTTCAGGGACCCAAGCATCCCACACTTCATTCATCTCGGCGAAATATTGCATGTCTTTGATGTATACTGTAGCACTTAACATATGTTGGCGATCAGAGCCTGCTTCTAGAAGTAGGGCATCGACCTTGTCTAGCATGGTTTGCGTTTGCTCTTTAATACCTTGTGTGGCATCAGCACACACTTGGCCGCATAGATAAACTGTATTGTTGTGAACCACAATACGGCTCATACGTTGTTTTGTGTGTTTGCGCTCAATTGTCATGACAATTCTCTTTTATCGATTATTTTGATGCTGTAAGTGTACAAACTATTGCAGTAAAAAGCAGTCTATACGGCCAAAAAAAGGTTAAGTTAAGTTCTTCAACTGCTGTACGAAGACTAATAAGCTAACTCCTTCAATCACATCAAACTGCATAAATGCCATAAGAGAATGAATAAACACTAGATTTCGCATGTATGGTTGCTGTTTTTCTAGCAAGGATTTTGCAACGGCAAGGGCTTGCTCAGAGCCTTGCTGGTGATAAGTGTTTAAAATAGTGACGGCGTGTTCTTCCGCAGTGATCTCTCGCGCTTTTGGCGTGTAGCCTAACTGCTTAATCGTGGCTTCTGCCATGGCCCATACAGACCATGGATTTTGCCCTGTAATTAAGTTGCCGTCTATTTCAACATTATTGAGATACATTGTACCTTCGCTGAATTTAGCGCCTTGCTCTGTTAGTGTATCTTGTAGCAATTGACCAAAGACTTCAGGCGCATTAGGAATAAGCAATAATTCTTCATCGTTGGTAAAGGCAGTAATGGCTTTATTCGCAACGATATAGTCACCTTCTCTGTTTTTAGCGCCGATCAGAGCAGCAGGTCCATGGCAAACCGCGGCAATGGCCTTGTTATTATTATAAAAATGCTCAACAAGACGAGTGATATCTGGGTTATCAATAAAGTCGAACATGGTGCCTTTACCGCCGACAAAATACACGGCTTGATAGTCATCTGGGTTTACCTCACTGAGCTTAAAGGTGTGCTCAAGCTTTTTGCTTGCCGCTGCATCGTTTAAAAAGGCATAGTCGTATTGATTCATATCGTCGCCATCAAGCACTTGTGGTGGCTTGCCACCTTGTGGGCTGGCGATATCGACACTAAAACCATTGGCTTCAAACACATAATATGCTCGTGATAACTCAGTCAATTCATAGCCAACGGTTTTGCCTGTATTGCCTAGCTCACTGTGACTGGTAACCACCGTTAATATTTTGCCTCTGTGCTCAGGGATATTTTCTGTAATGTAAGGTAGATCTGCCTTTTGAGTGTTTTTGAAATCATGCTTAAAAGCGTCTCTGTCTATTAGGTTGTAAGCCCAGTACCCGGCTGTCACAAGAACTAAAACCACAGCCAATAAACTTAAAAGTATTTTCTTAACCATATCAATTGCTCCTTTAATAAGATGTAATGAGCTTATTGGCTTAGGTGTGAAAGCGATGTGAAAGTGAATTTCACATTACCTTCACGGTGTGGCATGGCATACTCGAGGTATCGTATTAGGTTGAAAAGAATAAGAATGGATAGGGTATGACATCTGCATTATCAATTTTAGTGGTCGAAGATGAAACTGATATTGCTGCCAACATAGGGGATTACTTGATGGCACAAGGTCATGAAGTTGATTTTGCTTATAGTGGCACGCAAGGGCTTGAATTGGCGATGAATAGCTATTTTGATGTCATCGTATTAGATGTCATGTTACCCGGCCTCGACGGCTTACAGGTTTGTCAGCAGTTGAGAACACAAAGTACCCGCCATATCCCCATTATTATGCTTACAGCACGCGACGCATTGGACGATAAACTAAGTGGTTTTAAACAGGGTGCTGACGATTATCTGACTAAACCCTTCGCGCTGGCAGAGCTTTTGGTGCGCATTGAAGCTTTATCAATGCGTCATCGGGTTGCGACAGATCATGTCCTCGAAATTGGCGAGTTGAAAATAAACCGCCAGACTCAAGCCGTTGAACGTGCGCAAAGTGTAATCCCCTTATCGAATTTACATTATCAAATCTTGCTGGCCATTGCAGAGTCTCACCCTAAACCTCTAAGTCGTAGCGACTTGATGACTAAGGTATGGGGGGCTGAGCCGCCAGAGTCAGACGCGCTTCGCTCACATATTTATCAAATTCGTAAGCAACTCGATAAGCCGTTTGCTTATGATATGTTGGCGACTTTACACGGTGTTGGATTTACTTTGAAGGTAGAAAGTTAATGTTTCGCACCATAAAAAGCCGTTTTGTTGCCTATTTTGGGTTATTTACCCTTATCAACTCAGGCCTGTTTGTCGGTATGAGTTTTATTTTTATGTTCACGGTAGAAGATGAATTTATCCACCGTGAAGTTATGGAGGAGCGGCATCGATTAGAGCAAAGTTACGAGGCAATAGGGCAGTACAGTTCACCCAGCAAAAGTTATTTTAGGGTTTATAACAACCAAGAAATATTGCCCGAAAAGATCCAGCGCTCTCTCGAACAGTATCCAAAAGAGAAAGAGATCTTTGGAGATAATGGCCTGCATTACCATATTGAGCGATTAAAGTTTGATGATGCGCTGTTGGTGTCAGAAGTGAGTCAGCTATTGGTTGTCAGAGGCTTTACGCAGCCAGCGCTTATTTTGTTAGGTATCTTAGCGGCAATCATGTTGCTGTTGAGTGCCTTATTGGCATACTTCTTCTCAAAACGCGCTTTAAAACCACTAACCGAGCTTAGCGAGTTACTGAATTCATGTGACCCAGAGCATCTTCCAAAAGGCTTTGCTGCACCATTTGCTAATAACGAACTTGGGGCGTTTGCTAATAGTTTAGAAAATGCCCTCAATGAAGTGTCTGAGTTTGTAGAGCGAGAGCTTCAGTTTACCCGAGATGCCAGTCATGAGCTGAGAACCCCGATCACCAGTATTTTAGGTGCATGCGAGCTGTTGCAGGCAGACAAGCAACTAACAACCCAACAGCGGGGCGTATTTATGCGTATTCACCATGCAGCCGAGAATATGCAAAAGACAGTAGAGAGCCTATTACTGGTTGCACGGGGCGAAACACAGCTCACTAAACAGCCGGTACTTGTTGAGCCGCTCATTGAGCAAAGTATTTTGAACTATGCTGAGCAAATCAGCGCAAAGCAACTCGAAATTGAGTGTGAGGTAGAGCCGGGTTCAACATTAAATACAGACCCGCAAAGCTTGCATATCATCATTGAAAACCTAGTGCAAAATGCGGTGCGTTATACCGAGCAAGGAAGTATAAAAATTCGTGCTCGAAATGCTGTTTTTGAAATAAAAGACAGTGGCTGTGGTTTTGATTTTCAACACGCAAGAAAACAAGGCGTAAGAGCTAAAAACAGTAGCGGCTTTGGTATAGGTTTGTCTTTGGTCGAGCGCTTATGTGGCGTAAATGGTTTGAATTTGAAGGTTGATTCATCGCCTGAGGGTAGCATGATTACTTTGCGATAAACTGGTTCACTTTAGTGATTTAGTACTATGCGAAACTATTGTTGATTAATATACAATAAAACCTGTTTAGTTAAAATATAGCAACATGTTTAAATTACTCTTGTTAACTTTAGTTATTTTGCTTTCAAGTAATTCTGTAGCGTCTGAAACCTATAATGATCACACTGATTTCTGTGTAGAACTAAGAGACATTAAGTGTTTAACCTTCATCGATAACGAGCTGCAAGCTTTACCGATACATTCTGTAAACTGGTATAAGCTGATGACTTTCAAGTTAGATTATTATTACGATAAGACTGAGTTCAAAAAATTAGAATCACTCATTCTTCAATTGCTTCAAATAGAAAACCAACCTGAAAGCTTTAAGATCCAACTGTACTATTTTTACTCTAAGACCCTAATGTACTTTCGTAGGCCTGAAGAAGCCAAGAAATATGCTAATTATGTCATACAAAATGTTGAGTCTCTCTACCATACTTTTGAAGACCCACTTCGTATGGTTGAAATTGCCAATATGGAGTATGTATTTGGAGATAAGCAAAAAGCATATAAGCTTTTGCTCGTTGCCGAAAACAAGTTTGGAGATAGAAATGATCCTGTCTTTCACCTCGAGCTTAATACGAATAAAGGGCATATTTTTTATCAATGGAAAAACTATCAACGCGCAGAGCGTTTTTACCGTAGAGCAGTAAATTGGATCAACAATACAGGCCATGATGATAAGTTAATGGTCGCATATTCTAATTTAGCCAGAGTTAACCAGTTTTTATTGAAATATGAAGAGGCTTTAACATATTACCAAAAAACTTATGCGCTATTGCAGCTTCAGCAGGACAATAATTTTATTTATGTAATTGCATTAAGGATTGCTGAAGTAAAGCTGCAAATGAAAGATATCGATGAGGCTATTGACTATTTTGAGCTCGTCGAGTTTGATGAGTTATCACCTCATTATCATGAAAGTTATATTTCTTTGTTGAAAGCATTAAATGTTGAGCAATAAAGGTATTTAAGATGAAAATAGCTCTTTTATCCTATGAGTTAAATTGGGCTGAATTAAGCAATAACTAGTTTATCTTTAGCGTTTGCTAAGTATATTTGGCTTCCCAGATGTCATTAATATTTATGCGAAAAAGAGTTGTGGCAGAGTATGTACTAGTAATTGGCGAGCTGATAATCAACCGTCATACCCAAGTCGTTGAACGTTGGCAAAGTGTGACCCCTTTATCGAAATTACATTATTAAATCTTACAGGCAATTGCAGAGTCTCACTCAAAACCTTTAAGTTGCAGCGACCTAATTACAAAGGTATTGTTTGCAGAGCAGCAAGAGTCAGGCGCGCTTGGCTCACATATTTAGTAAATTCGTAAGCAACTCGATAAACTGTTTGCTTTTGATATGTCGGCGACTTTACATGGTGTTGGTTTTACTTTGAGGGTAGAAAGTCGTTGAAGTTAGAAAGTTAACGTTTAGCACCACAAAAAGCTGTTTTGTTGCCTATTTGGGATTATTTACCTGAACAACCCAGGTCTGTTTGTCTTTTTGAGTTTTATTTTTATGTTCATGGTAGAAGATGAATTTATCCATCGCTAAGTTATGGAAGAGCGGCATAGATTAGAGCAAAGCTAAGAGGTATCGGGGCAATACAATTCACTAAGCAGGGGCAGTACGATTCACTAAGCAAAAGTTATTTTAGAGTTTATTAACATCATCAGGCACTACCCGAGAAGATCCACTACTCACTTGAGTAATATCCAAATAAGAAGGAAATTTTTGGTAACAATGGACAGCACTATCATATTGAGCGATTAGAGTTTAATGATGCTTTATTAGTGTCAGAAGTGATTATGCTATTGGTATTAGAGGCTTTATGCAGCAAGCGCTAAATTGGGTGTGATTTAGAGCCTAGCTTTACGTTAAATACAGACCCGCAAAGCTTGCAGATCATCATCGAAAATTTAGTGCAAAATGCGGAGCGTTATACTGAGCAAGGTGGGATAAAAATTCACGCCCGAAACGGTGTGTTTGAAATAAAAGACAGTGGTTGTGGCTTTGATTTTCAACACGCTAAGCAACAAGGTGTAAAAGCCAAAAACAGAAGCGGCTTTGGTATTGGTTTATCTTTGGTTGAGCGCTTATGTGGGGTGAATGGCTTGAGCTTAGCTGTTGACTCTTCCGTTAAGGGCAGTTGTATTATTTTAAAAAGGAGATAGTACCATTAAAAAAGCCGCGATTTACGCGGCTTAAATTCTAAATAAAAGAGTCAATTAGTCGATGTAAAGTTTCTTCTCAATTGTTTTGTATTCTCTTCCACCATTTGCGTCGATGAAATACTCGATCTCTACAGTTACGCTATTTTCGTTGGCAGGAGTATTATCTTCCATAGATGAGATGTAATTATAATTCGCATCATACATCTCTAAACAAGTTCTTGAGTAGGTGCCATTTTTCTGAGCGCTAGAACGGATTGGATATGAACCTGAAACATTCTCATTGTCTGCTAGTTTATAAAAATTTTGTGCCGAATGGCTGTTAGACCAAGAATTGTTAATCTCTGTTTCAACGCCATTTACAACCGCTTTCTTAGGAGTCACGTTGTAGAACCTAACGCCGAACTTAGATGGAACTAAGATACATACTTGACCGCGAACATCGCTGTTGCTACCAGCAGCTATATTTGCAGTATTTTTACTTATAATTAACTCACCCTCTTTACGGTAGTTTAAGTTATCAGCAACAAACGCATTGTCAGTGAATGCTTCGGTGTTTTCGATAGTTACCGTATTAGAGTAGTTAATTTCTTCTAACTCATCAGTCTTCTTGTTAACGATTTTTTCTATATTGAAGCGATAGCTATACCCTTCTTCTAATTTTGCATTTGGCTTTAAAGTTAATGCTGTGTCATTGAAGCTCAGAATGCTGCTTGACTCAACTTCAACATTCTTATATTCAAAGTAAGTTGTACCTGGCTCGATTGAATCATCCTCAGATGCATTTCCAGGAGTAGCGATTAGTGCATTTTCTTTTTCTACTGTGACTACCGTTTCTTCATTGATAGCAATAGGGGAATTAAAGAAGTAAGTGAATGCTTGCTCTTGATTTATCTCTTCATTTCTCGTTACAACTTGAAGAGAAAGATTCTGTTCTGTATTTTCCTCAAGTACAACGACAACGCTAAGTACATTGTTTTCAACAGCAATGTTATGGTCACGCCAGCTGTTTAAAGCGCCTTCAACTTGATAAGATTCTGTTTGCTCATTGTAGTTACGAACAGTTAGACTTCTTGACTTATACTGAGTGTCATTGATTCTGAACTCTGGTATATAAACTCTTAGTGAACCAAGATAGTTAGCATCAACAGAGTGAGTTTTTAATGTGTCATCATAGGTAAAGTCAGATGAACCAAAATCATTGTTTGTTGCAAAGACATGCTCAGGCTTTATCGCTTCACCATTTGCATTGATAAAATTAAGCACTAGCTCAAACTCTTCAGCCTTTTGCTTATCTAAATAAAACAATTGGTTATTTTCTAACTGATTGCTGTACCTAGCATCAAAAGAAGTTACGTCATTCGTGCCATCGTTATCTAGATCACGGTCTTGCTGTAAAAACAGGGTAATGCCTTTAGGCACCACTAGCTCATACATACCTGTTTCAGAATTGAGAGTTGCCTTTGAGAAGTTGTCTCCAGCAACTTGTTTAAGGGCACTTAAAGCGTTGCTATCTGCATCTAGATCAGCTTCTAGGTGCAGATCTGTAAAAGGTAAGTTGGTTTTTTCATCTAAAACAGTGAACTCAATAGTCTTTGGCAGACCTACTTCAAAAGCGACTAGATTTTGGACAAATTTATCTGTTTTATATGGTGTTCTGAAGAAAAAATGACGCTTAACAATCGCATTTGACGCACTGCTTACCTTTGCAATAAAGTCAGTGTTTGCTGGAAGTTCAGATACTTCAAACGAACCGTCTGCAGCTATAGAAACAGCATCGTGCCATTGGCCGTTGTGGTAAAAAGTAACAGATAAATCACTAGGAAGTGTATCTCCTTCAGTTGCAAGCTCTACTGAGCCTACGAGTGTGATAGCAGTTTTCCATGCTTCAGCTTGTTGTTTTGTGTAGTCTAGCTGGTTTTGTAAGATTTGATTTTGCTGCTCTAGCTGCTGTACTAGTGCATCATTATTGTTGTTATTGTTATCTTCAACTTCAAGACAACCAGACAGTGCGAAACATGCTGCGATACCTAACGCAACTTTAGAATAATTAAACATTGTTATTTTCCTTTTATTAACAATAGCCTCTGTATTTAGAGGGCGGCTATTTAAGCACTTTTTTGAAATAAAAACAGGAGTGTATTTACAATTGTTTACTTTTCTTATTGGCAATAAATGAAATTTTGGCTAGCAAATTAACTTTGGCTTAATTGATGAATTTGACTTAGGGCTGGTTATAAAGGGTTGGTTTATTTTTTTAGGCTAGGCCTTTTGGATTTATTTATTGTAATGATGTGTAAATGAGAAAAAAATTTAATAGTTTTTTCTTATCAGTTTTATATATTGCTTAGTCTAGACTAATACTGTTGTGTTAGCTGATACGCTAAATTTATGATTGTTTTGTTGCTACTTTTTCTCTTATTTTCTTCTATTACTGCAAATGCTTCAGAGCACTTTAGTGATCACGAGTCTTATTGCCTTCAAAAAGAGGAGCAAGCTTGTTTAGATTTGTTAAAGAAGCAGAGTGACGCTGTGCCCATTTATTCTAAAGCCTGGTTTAAGCTTACTTCTTATAAGCTCGATTATTATTACGACAAGCGTGAGCTTAGGAAATTAGAACAAACAATAGCTCCGCTTTTTGCTATTGAAAATAAGCCTGATGTTTTTGAATTGCAGCTTAATTATTACTACTCAAAAGCATTGGCTTATTTTGGTAAGAGAGAAGAAGCTAAACACTATGCGCAGTTGGCTATTTCTAAATTAGAGAAAATCTACCATATCTTTGAAGATCCTATGCGGATGGTAGAAATTGCAAATTTGGAGTATGTGTTTGGTGATAGACAAAAAGCCTATCAATTATTGCTATTGGCCGAAAACAAGTTTGGCAAGCGAGGTGATCCTGTTTTTCACCTTGAATTACATACCAACAAGGGACATATTTTTTTAGCTTGGCAAAATTATGAGCGTGCAGAGAAATTTTATAAACTAGCACTAGATTGGATTAAAGACACTGAACATGATGCTAAAAAAGTAGTGGCTTACTCTAACCTAGCAAGAACTTATCAATTAATGAGTAAACATGAGTTGGCGCTTGAGCATTTTAAACGTATTGAAGAATTACTATTAAAGCAAAATAACCCGAGGTTATTAGCGCTTACTCTAATTCGTACAGCAGAAGTTTATGAACAACTTAATGAGCTAGATAAATTGACGCAGCTTATACAAAGAATCAACTTTGGTGATCTTTCTCACGGTTATCATGAAACTTATGAGAGACTCGCTAAGTTAACAGCTTCGAATTCAAAACCTTCAAAGGTAACCTCTTCACAGCTCAATTAATCGATAACCAGTTTATTCAATCTTTAACGATAAAAACCTCTTACTATAACCAAGCCTTACTATTGGAGTGGTTATGAATTTACAAACGAATGTGTTAATTATCGGTGCAGGTCATATGGGCTTAGCACTTGGAGGCCGTTTAAAGGCCTTAAATGTTGATTATTTAATCCTTGATAAACATGAGCACGTTGGCGACCAATGGAGGAAACGTTATCAGGGCTTAACCCTATTTACCCCGAATAAGTTAAATCGGCTCCCTGGTTTTTATATCCCTCATTCTCAAGGAGATTATTTAACTAAAGACGAGTTTGCTGATTATTTATCTGAGTTTGCCTTGCATCATCAGCTGGCAGTTAAAACAAATTGTCATGTTTTAAAGGTAACTCATGATGGAATAAATGAGTTTTCTGTTTTTACCGCGCATGGGGTGATTAAAGCGAAGCAAATTGTTTTAGCCACCGGCGCATTTAATATGCCTGTGAAACTATTCAACGGAGATACTCAGTTTTTGCAGCTAGATTTAGAGCAATTACAGAGAATGAACTTCAAAAATCAGCAAATCTTAGTTGTGGGGGATGGTGCTTCAGGTCGGCAAATTGCGAAAAAGCTTAGTGACAAAAATAAGGTTTACTTAGCACAAGGCAAAAAGCGAAATTTGTTTCCAGAGCACATCTTGGGACTTAAAACGTTTTCATTGCTGAAATGGTTTGGTCTTTTAAGGCTTCCTAAGAGCTTCAAAATTGCTCAGTTTTTAAAAAGTAGAGACCCCTTCCCTGATACGAATATTAATAACAAAGCACTTCTAGCTTTGGGAGTTGATTTAAAGTCTAGAGTTGTTTCAGTTGGTGATGAGTGTATTACTTTTGATAATGGAGAAAAGATTGCGCCAGACATTTTGATTAGCGCGATTGGCTATAAAGATGACTTTAGCTTTATTCAAATTCCTCAGTTACATAAGGACAATAATGAGTTTGATGTAAGTACAGCTGAAACGATGGGAATTTTTCAAATAGGGCGGCCTTGGCAACATAATCGCGCCAGTGGTTTGATCTGTGGTGCTGAATTTGAAGTTGAAAATGTATTAAAAAAACTATATCAATCCTAAAGCGATTTAGTTTTCTCTTTCTCGCCTAGTTCTCTTTAAGTTTTCCTTGCCTCAAAATAAAAAGTTTATTTATGAGCGTTGGCTTAATAAATAAAAAACCCGCAACATGTGCGGGTTTTTTATTTCTTTGCTATTAAGCAGTGAAGCTTACTGGGCGACGCTCTTTGCGTTCACCACGCTCTCCATCACGACGAGGCTTACGGTCGCCACCGCGACTATCACGGAAGCTACGCTTACCTTCACCACGGTTACCACGATCGTTACGCTCACCACGGAAGCCGCGCTCTTGACCACCACCGGCTTGATCAGCTGGATGTGTGCTCTTAGTCATGTTCATAGGACGCTTACAGATAAATACATTCTTGAAATGACCTAAAACGTCAGCTGGCATGTCTTTCGGAAGCTGAACCGTGCTGTGCTCGTTGAACAAACGAATATCACCGATGAACTTGCTTGAGATATCAGCTTCATTCGCAATTGCACCAACGATGTTCTTAACTTGTACACCGTGATCACGACCAACATCGATACGATATGTATCCATTGGTGTTTGGCTGCTGTTGCGATTGCCACGGTCACCACGTTCACGACCACGACGCTCACCACCACGTTCATTACGCTGACCATCACGGCCACGGCGATCATCACGTTCACGACGTTCACGCTTAATTTCTTCAACTTTTAACGGTGAAGATTCTTGTGCAAGCGCTAGTAACGCACCCGCTAAGTCTTCAGGGCTTAGTTCAAGCTTTTGAGCAAGATCTACAGCAACTTCATTAAAGAAAGTAATGTCTTTGTGCTCTAGTGCATTAGTAAGCTTAGCTTGTAATGCTGCGATACGTTTTTGCTCAACTGTTTTCGCATCTGGTAATTCAACTTCTGCAATCTCAGACTTAGTGTGACGCATGATGTTACGTAGTAAGTAACGCTCATTGCCTTTCACAAATAGGATTGCTTTACCAGTACGACCAGCACGGCCAGTACGACCAATACGGTGAACGTATGCTTCGCTGTCTTGCGGAATGTCGTAGTTGATAACTAAGCTTAAACGCTCAACGTCAAGACCACGTGCTGCAACGTCAGTTGCGATTACGATGTCCACTAAGCCGCTTTTTAAACGGTCAACTGTTCGTTCACGTGCCTGTTGGTTCATGTCACCATTTAATGGTGCTGCTGAGAAACCTTCACGCTCAAGTAGTTCCGCAAGTTGTACAGTATCATTACGTGTACGTACGAATACGATTGCGCCATCGTAATCTTCAGCTTCTAGGAAGCGAACGATTGCTTTGTTCTTATGAACAGTAGAGCGCCAGAAAACTTGTTCAACTGTTGATACAGTTGAGTTACGTGCTGCGATTCGAACTTGCTCAGCGTTGTCTAAGTACTTAGTACAAATAGACTGAATTTGCTTAGGCATAGTTGCTGAGAACAAACAAGTTTGCTTGTCTTCAGGTGTTTTTTCCATGATGTTTTCAACATCTTCAATGAAGCCCATGCGAAGCATTTCATCAGCTTCATCAAGAACAAGTGCATTAAGCTGCGATAAATCAATTGTTTTACGGTTGATGTGGTCGATAAGACGACCCGGTGTCGCAACAATGATTTGTGCACCGCGGCGTAAAGCACTAAGCTGGATGCCGTAGCTTTGACCACCATAAAGCGCTAGTACTTCAACGCCTTTAGTGTATTTAGCATATTGTTCAAATGCTTCTGCTACCTGAATAGCAAGTTCGCGTGTTGGTGTTAACACCAAAATTTGTGGCTGCTTCGTAGCCGGGTCAATATTGTTTAATAGTGGTAATGCAAATGCTGCTGTTTTACCTGTACCCGTCTGCGCTAGTCCCAGTACGTCCTTTCTTTCTAGCAATAACGGTATACATTGAGCTTGGATCTCAGATGGTGTCTTATATCCTTGCTCTTCGACTGCTTTTAAAATTGCAGGTGAAAGATCTAAAGATTCAAACGTGACTGGTTCTGACATTAATGCGCCTCAACGAATTTAAAGAGGCGCGCATTGTATAGGAAAAGCCCAGCAATTGCTTGTATAAATTAGAACTAATTTATATGTGACTGATGTTGTACGAAATTTGATCAGTGTGTTTTGTGCAAATTTACAGCAAAGTAACAAATTCAAGGCTTTTAGGGCTTTTTACTTTTCTGCAAACATGTGTTGCTCAATTACTGTACAAACCTAAATTTTCTTTTGCATAGGCTTCAAAATCGGTAAATCCACCAATGTGAGATTGATCTAAGAAAATCTGTGGCACAGTCGGGCAAGGTTTGCCTGCTGACTTTTCTAAATCTGCTTTGCTCACACCTTCTTTAATGATGTCTACGTAGCGATAGTTAAAATCGTCACGCTCTGTTTTTAAACGCTCAGCAAGTTCTTTTGCACGAACACAGAAAGGACAGCCTTCACGACCAAAAATAACTGTAAACATATTGAATTCCTCGTTGATGATTTTGTTTAACTGCAACTAAGTTTAGAGGAATTTATAAGAAGTAAAAGTTGATTAATTGAATCGGATTCATCAATAAAAATGATTATTCCTAAACAGAGGCTTTATTAAGAGTTAGGTTCTATAAACGGTCTTGATGAGGTGGTAGCCAAACTTCGTTTTCACAGGACCATGTACTTCAAACAGAGGCTTTTTAAACACGACATCGTCAAACGCCTTAACCATATCACCTTTGTTAAATTCACCCAGGTCACCACCATGCTTTTTAGAAGGGCAAGTAGAGTGCTGCTTGGCAAGCTTATTAAAATCTCCGCCTTTGGCTAATTTAGCTTTTATGGCTAAACATTCTTTCTCGGTTCTTACTAGTATGTGATATGCGCAGGCTTTTGGCATGATAAAGGTTCTCTGATATCGTTTTGTTTGCGCGGATCATGCAGGGCTTACCAAGATATGGCAAGCCCTAGGAGGGCCGAAAACTAATTTAAAAGTGATATTAGAAAGTCACGCTAAACCCAATAGATGGGCGCATTTCAAAGTCATCAGTTTCTTCTTCTATATATAAGTCATTTACTGACTTCACTTTTTTGTAATCAAGGTCGATGCTGCTGACATTATCTTGGCCGTATGCGTTCATTAGTTCCAGAATAAGCTTACCATCTAGGCCAAATACGCGTGTTTTACGTTCAAAACGTATGTCGAGCCTATGATACAGATCGTGACGCTCTGAGAATGGTTCGCCATAGACAGGTAAAAAGCGATTATCGAAGTCTGGATTTTCTCTAACCCCAACAATCGGTGTATAAGCTTGACCGCTGCGTGCCGTAAAATTAAAGCCGCCTTGCCAGAGTTCATTGATTTCGTAGTTAAATACTGCATTGAACACAAATGGTGTATCGGCATAGTAGTCACGCGTGACATTATTTCTTAAGTCCGTACGCTCACTTTTGGCATAACTAAATGCTAACCATCCATACCAGTTATCGGTTTTGTTTTTATTGATCAGAAAGTCTACCCCATAGGCTCGACCCTCAACATCATTGGCATATAGGTTTTGCGCATCAGGTGCGTCTTCCGCAATGGCAAGTGGTAAGTCGTCCATGGTTTTGTAATAAGCTTCAACAGACCAAGACCACTCATTTTCAAGTTCTTGTGCGAACCCTAGGGTCGTGTGATTTGCTGATTGTGATTTTAGTTTTGGATTGCCGACCTCAGGTAAAATGTAGTCGATGTCTTGTTGACGGTTATACTGACCAAACTTAGCAGTTATAGTGCTTGAGTCAGATAAATAATAGTTTAAAGCAAGGCGAGGCTGTACAAAGTTTTCTTCGGTGAGCTTGTTATGCTGAAATTGCACGCCAGTTTCTGTTTGTAGCTTGTCGTTGATTTGCCAAATATGAGTGACACCTACAAAACCACTATCAGCGCCAGCAGTTTGTTTACCTGAAATACGTTCCCCTTTTTTCAGGTCGCAATCAGGGTCAAGCTCCGTACATAGGTATTGGAAGGAATCATATTTATAAGTGGTTTCGTTGTCGTAAAAGCCAACGTCGGTCACGAGTCTGTGTTGGTTATTTAAACGGTAATTCAACTGCGCTTTTAGGGTGGTTTGCTTTTCTGACTCTTCTTCAAAGTAGCCATTCGTTAAAGTTGCACGTTTGCCATATTCAAGTCGGCCAGAATGGTCTAGCACACCTAACCCTACTCTAAAGTGATAATTTTTGTTGTAGTGGTCCCATAAGATATTTTGGCTGGTGAACTCACGGATAAATCGTGCATCGCCCTGAAATTCAGGTGTCTTTTGTGCAAGTTCAGCACGTTCATTAAAGCCTGCTGCGGCAGAGTCTTGCGCGCCAGTAAAGTTAAACGTTAGAGTATTATTCGCATTGATATCCCAAAGCCATTTCCCTTGATAATCGTGATCGTCCGGTGCATCGTTTATGATCACCCCTGTTAATTCGCCATCATCATCTTCAAGTTCTTCTCCTTCCGAGAAAAATAGCGGCAAAGTGCTTTTACGGGCTGAAAAGTAAAATGCGGTATTCTGTGTGGCTTGACCTTCAACAAATACACCGGCATTAAACATCGAAAAATCTAGGGTAGTGGTTATAGGTTGATATTTAGGGTTGCGTAATGTTACGTCAAACACGGCGCCAGTGGCGTTGCTGTAACCTGCGCCATAGCCTGCTGAATAAAGCTGGAAATCTTGAATAATATGACGATTAAATATAGAGCTACCAAAGTCATGGAATATGTAGCCTGCAGGCATAAAGTCCACTTCGAAAATATTATCACTGGGTGATGAACCTCGTACAGCTGGCTCGCTCATTGAGCCGCCAGCAGCAACCACGCCAGGTAGTGCATAAACGGCTCTTAACGGATCACCTAGGGCACCGGGCATTTCAATCAACTTTTCAGTGTCTTCGGTTATTTCACTGGTGATACTACTGCGTTTATAAAGTACTTCAATGTGCTCCATTTCTTTGTTCTGTGGCTTTTGCTCATCAGCATGAACAGACAGTGAAATGGCTAAAAATAGCGGTGAAAACTTAAATAGGGTTGTTGAAAATGCGCCGAGCTTGTTCATTTGGAGTCCTTGTTGCAAGCTGAGTTTGTATATGTTGGCGACTAGTTTAAGGAGATAAGTTGTAAGTGTGTTGCGGGTTTAAGTAAGAAAGTGTAGAGGTGCGTCTACACTTTATTACAAAGGCATTTTATTTAAAAAGAAAGGAGCTTATAAACGTGCTCTTAAGCCAAGTTCTGTCGAATACCCAACGGAACGCTCAGTTATTTTAAGATTTTCATCAATCACATAATAAGTGGGGTAGGCTTTGACTTTAAAATTGGCAGCAATTTGATGATTTCCCATAAGTACTGGCATGCTGAGGTCTAAATTTTGTGTGAAGGTTTCAACTGCTTCTTTTGAGTCATAATCTAGGGCAATGGCAACGGCATTGAGTTTTTGTTGTTCATGGAGCTTATCTAAATTTGGCATGCTGAACTTACAAATACTGCACCAAGGCGCAAAGAAATACACAACGGTTTGCTGTCCAGCGAGTTCACTTAAACTAATTTGTTTGTGCTCATTTTCGAGTGTGGGTAATGAGAAGTAAGGTGCGGGTTGCTCACCAGTATCAGCTAACATACCGAGTTCTTGGTATGCAGTGATTGCAATAAATATTACGGCAAAAATGGCTAATTGAAGTACTTTTTTGATCATCTTTGAAACGTATTGGGTCCTTTATATTTTAATAGACCCGACGTTAACACCGAAAATTACAGATAGAAACTAAAAACATGTTTCTATCTGTTTCAATTGCTAAGATCTCGCATATTTCATTTTTACAGAATACTACTCACCTAAATAACGTTTGGCCTTTTGAGGTTTTATTTTCTCTAAATCAACCAACACGAGCCCGTCAATACAATTACTAAAGTCGGGGTCGACGCTAAAACACAGGAAGTTCACGCCACCGTCTTCGCACAATTCTGTATATTGCTTAAATAACGTAGGCACTTGAGCATTCATATTGGCGAGGATGTGCTTAAGCTCGCTGAAATCAGCTTTGATGTTATTGCCTAAAAATAGTTTTTTGTAGTTCTCTTGCTGAGCGCTATCTAAGCGATATTTGTGTTTGGCAATAGCATGCCCTTTGAGGTCACCGAAATAGTGTTGATAGTGATACACCAGCATGGCTTTGGCTTCTTCAGGTAAGGCATTCGATAGGCTCACCGCGCCAAATAAATAACGGTGTTCAGGGTAACGTTTTACAAATGCACCTATGCCATACCAAAGGTAATCTAGGCTTTTTCGCCCCCAGTATTTAGGTTGCACAAAGCTGCGGCCAAGCTCTAATCCGTGCTCAAAGTATGGCTGCATTTTATCGCCGTAATCGACTAAGGTGTCGGTGTATAAACCTTCACGACCTTGTTGTTCAAGTACCTTTTTAGCACTGGCAAGCCGATAGGCACCTACTAGCTCAAGTTGATTTGGGTCCCATAAAATAAGATGGGTGTAATGCATATCATATTTATCTATGTCTCGGCGTTTACCAGTGCCTTCACCGACTGCTCTAAATGCATGTTCACGTAATCGGCCCAACTCTCTGAAAATGACCGAGCTACCCGTGTAATGGTAAAGATAAATCTGCATACCATCTTGCGTTTCTCCTATACGTTCACAGGCTTCAAGGGCGCTTTTTAAGGCTTTTTTACACTCAGGAGGTGCAACAGGCGTTTGTGTTATGAGCGGCAATGTTTTTTTAGAACCAACGCGATATAGCTGTTTGCGGATAAGTGCGACCATCTCTTTGTCTTTGACATTATTATGTAGATAAGACTCTGGTGGTATGCATGCACCGATTTCGAACTCTAAAAATTTTTGTCTTTGCTTAAACATTTCTTTTACCAATAGCAGGCTGGCTAGAGGCTTGTAGATCATTGATGTGCCATAAAATAAAGGGCTATTTTTGGCTTTGATGTTAATTGGCAAAATAGGGCAGTTAGCTCGTTTCGCCATTCTTAAAAAGCCACTATTCCACTTACAATCCTTGACGCCTGTGGGGCTTAATCGAGAAACTTCGCCAGCAGGAAAGATCAATAAAGCGCCTCCTTGTTTTAGATGTTTGTGAATATTACTGAGCTCTTGCTTACGGCTTGTGCCAGATAAATTATCAACTGGGAGCAATAATGAATGCATAGGAGTCAGCGACATCAGCATCCGATTCGCAACTACTTTTAAGTCGCCTCGTACCTTGCTAATAAGTTTTACTAGAGCGAGTGCGTCTAAAGAGCCGATAGGATGGTTTGCGACTATCACAACTGAGCCTTCGCTGGGTATATGCTCGAGTTGCTTGGTGGTATAACGGGCATCAAATTCAAGTTCGTCTAGAACTTGCTCAACAAACTCTAATCCTTGCAGGTGCGGGTAGGTATCTGCAAATGCCACAAACTCTTGCTCATGAAGTAAATAACCCAAGCCTTTTTTTACTAGTCCTTTTACTTTTGGGGACTTTTCTAGCTGGGGTAAATTTGCTTCGATAACCTTATCGACACTGATCATAGTAAATCTCAACTCTAAGTGTTTTTTGTAGATTAAAAACACTGTGTGACAAGGCTGTTGCAAATTTACGGTGCTTTTATGACAGCCGACATTGTTTTATGGTTTTAATGAAACCCTCGCTTGAGTCTTAATTACATGACCAATATGATTATCAACAAGTTGCTTTATTAGGAATCACAAATGTCAGTTTTAGTCTGTGTCACAGGTCGTAATAACGACAAACTCCTTGCTGAACTCAGCGCACAGTTACCCAATGTTAAAATTTCTGAGTGGCCGCACTGCGAAAACTTAGCTGAAATCGAATTTGTATTGGCTTGGAAAGCACCTGAAACGCTTTGGACACAACTCCCTAATTTGCAAGTTGTACAGAGTTATGGTGCAGGGGTGGATGCAATTGATTTAAGTCTTATTCCTGAACATGTTCAAGTCACTCGTATTGTAGATACACAACTGGCAGAAGATATGGCTGAGTATGTCTTAGCTCATACTTTGGCGCATAAGCTTCGTATTAAAGAGTACCTAATAAAACAGCAACAAGGGCAATGGAAGCCAAAACGAGCACATGCGACTCAGCACGTAGGCATTTTAGGTATGGGCGAGCTAGGGTTAAGTGTTGCAAAAAAGTTGATTAACAATAACTTTAAAGTCAGCGGTTGGTCTCGCTCTGAAAAGCAATTAGCGCATATAACTCACTTCCATGGTGACGCTCAGCTATCTGATTTTCTTAAAGAGCTTGATGTATTGGTATGTTTATTACCTCTAACGCCACAGACAGAAGAGATTTTGAACTTAAATGTGTTTAAGCAGTTACCAGGTCATTGTTTGCTAATTAATGTTGCTCGAGGTAAACATTTAGATGAATCAGATTTATTAACAGCGCTTGATCAAGACGAACTCGCAGCAGCAGTATTGGATGTATTTACCGAAGAGCCCTTACCTAAATCGCATGCATTTTGGTCTCACCCCAAAATAACCATCACACCACATTGTGCGGCTTTGACTCAGCTCAAAACGGTTTGTCAACAAATTGCAGATAATGTCAAAGCACAACAATCAAACACACAATTAAGTAATCTAGTATGCAAACAAAAAGGGTATTAAAAGGTAGGAAATAAGTATTGGAAAGTGCTGAGCAGATTTATTCTCTCATTCCTTTCACTTACTGTATAAAAAAACACCTTGTGTGATTTTTATACTTTCAGTAGTTTAGATAAAAAAATAATAATAAACAGGGTAATATAATGCGTGACAGCCAAGGTGGAGTAAAATTTTCTTTCGTTTTTATCTCAGTTATTCTTTTGGCAATTTCTGCATGGTTTACTCAGGCTAAAGCGACAGAGCTTCCGGAGTACGGTAGCTGTGTCGCTCATGAAGAGATCAGCGCTTAGCGTGTTGCTCTCGGTTTTCCATTTTTTTCTCATCACTTTTAGTTAACAACACATAGGTTGAGCCAGAACCACCGTGACATTTTAACGCACTGTGAAACGCTAAGACGATAGGCATTTCTTGTAACCACTTATTAGTATAGCTCTTTAAAATGGCTGGGTGCGGTTTGCTGTTTAAACCAATGCCATGTCTTATCAGCAAGACACGAATACTTCTTTGCTGACAATCGGTAACAAAATCAAAGAGTGCTTTTCTGGCTTCACGAAATGTTTTGCCATGTAAGTCTAATGTGGCGTCGATTTGATATTTACCTAAGCGAAGATTTTTAAACACACCATGTTGCACACCACTTTTCTTAAAGCTTAATAAATCGTGTGGATCAAGTAAGTCTACATACTCGGTGGAGAGGTAATTTGCATCGAACTCTAATTCTTGCTCAGCGGCTTTGCGCTTTTCAAGTTGACTCAGGGTCGGGGCGTTTTTTTTCTTTTGTAGTTCTATTTGATTGTTCTTGGCAAGAGGAGTGACATCACCCATAGAAGCCATAAACAATTCTTCATCTGTCATCGCCATACGTCACCTCAGCTGTAGCATTGAAGATATGGCGATGATTTTAGCCTAGCCTTAAGGAATTGGCTACCAAGACAATTTAAAGGATAGGTTAATAATATGTTAGTCGGTATGACTTAATTTAAGTTGTCCGAATGTATACACTTTAAATAGATAAAATGTATTAATCATAATTAGACTTAAATTAGACACCACACTGGTACTCATCAGATCAAAGCTAAACGATAAAAATAATAAGCTACAAGCGGCCAATGCGGCAACGCGTAAAGTAGTTAAGTGGTTGATAAAAAATGCTCCAGCACCTAAAAGTAGAAGCACTATGTTTAGCAACAAGTCGAGCTCGTTTGGCATGGTCTGTTTGGGTTCCTGTGGTTGGTTAAAGGAGCGCCATTATGGTGTTAGTTTGACCATGCTTCAAACGAGTATTTTTGCAATTTTCAGATTAGTTTTTTTAATTCGAAATGAGCGCCTTTAAGGCACTAAAGAAACCTTCTTTTTTGATTATTTGATACTTCTGACAGGTGTCTGGGTCGAGCTTATTCATACATAAATAGAGAGTATTTTTATCTAGTGCAGGCCTTGGATGCAACGATGAATCAAAGATAACAGGATCAAGACCTGGTAGTGCAGACCAATAGACACTGGTAGCAACGACCCCTAGTTTTTCATAAGTAATCAATTGCGGTTTAGGAAAAACAATAATTAATAAGGCAATAATGCCAAGTGTAATCCAACGTTTGATACCTTTTTGTTTTGGAGGATTATTGAGTTGGGTTTGGGCTAATTGTGCTTGTGCCATTGCGGCTCTTTGTTGTTGTGGAGAAAGACGTTTTTTCTTTTGACTACTTTGCCGTTTTTTTTGTTGTGGATTTACTTGTCCTAGTAAAGATTGTTTTTTTGATTGATTAGACATTCGTTTTGTAGCCTTTTATTTGCATGTCTCTATAATGATTCTATGATTTAATCATAGCCTAAATTTATTCGGCAGCATATGGAAAGGATGATTATGGATCAACAGATCTCAATACTTATAGTGGACGACGTGGGTACAGTTCGTAGTTTCTTACATCAAACATTGATGCACTTGGGCATAGACCATGTGAGAGAAGCCTCTACTGCGACACAATGTATTACCGCGTGCGAAGAACAACATTTCGATATTGTATTTTTGGATATCGAATTACCCGACGGTGACGGCAAAGAGCTGATCGCTGACATTAATAAAATCAACGAAAATATTAATGTTGTGATGGTATCTGCCCATTCAACCGTTGATAACGTTAAAGATGCGATTGAAAGAGGGGCAAAAGGGTTTGTAGTAAAACCGTTTTCACCGAAGAAAATTGCTGCGATGCTGAAAAAGTTTTATCCAGAACTGGAGCTTTATTAAGAAAAGCTTTTCTTCTTCCTTTCTTAAAGGCAAAAAAAAACCGACTTAACAGTCGGTTTTTTCATTCAAAAACAAATTATAGTGCTTTAATTTTAGCAGCTAAACGGCTCTTATGACGAGCAGCTTTGTTTTTGTGGATAAGACCTTTAGTTGCGTAACGGTCTAAAACTGGAGTTACAGCAGCGAAAGCTACAGTTGCAGCTTCTTTGTCGCCAGCTTCAATAGCAGCTACAGTTTTCTTGAATAGAGTACGCATCATAGAACGACGGCTTGCGTTGTGCTTACGACGCTTTTCGCTAGTAATAGCGCGTTTTTTTGCAGACTTGATGTTAGCCAAGGTTTGCTCCTAACAATCTTAAAAATAAGCTTAATTTAAAGGCCGAGGAATATGCCTGTTTTATTCTCAAAAGTCAATAAAAAATGACCACCCAGCCTTTTCCATTTGGGTCATATTGGCCTGAATGTACTAAAACCATGGTTTTAAGTTGCACAGCGCTAGTTGCAACAGGCTCAGAATCAACAAAACCATAACACCTCATGGTTTTGTGATTGTTGCGGGCGATTGTATCAAATCTATAACTCGACACCTAGTATTAAACGAAAGATATTTACAAATAGTCGTAGGATGACGTTCAAGGAAAGTATAAGTCTGTGGCATAATCAGCCAGTTATATGTTTTTAGGAGTCAATTTGTGGCAAAAGGGTTATTCAAATCAGGCATGATAGTCAGTGCCATGACGATGATTTCACGCGTTATGGGACTAGTCAGAGATGCTGTTGTTGCAAATTTACTTGGTGCGGGGCTTGCTGCAGATGTGTTTTTATTTGCGAACCGTATTCCAAACTTTTTAAGACGATTATTTGCAGAAGGTGCATTTGCTCAAGCATTTGTGCCAGTGCTATCCGAGATAAAAGAAAAGCATGGTGATGACAAAGTCAGATTGTTTGTTGCTCAAGCTGCAGGTACTTTGGGAACCATTTTACTGATAGTTACCATACTCGGTGTGATTGGCTCACCCGTCATTGCAGCGTTATTTGGTACAGGCTGGTTTATTGACTGGTGGCAAGGAGGCGAAAATGCAGGAAAGTTTGAATTAGCGAGTGGTTTATTAAAATTTACTTTTCCATATTTGTTCTTTGTTAGCTTGGTTGCACTGAGCGGCGCTGTCCTAAATGTTTATAACCGCTTTGCTGCAGCGGCTTTTACGCCTGTTTTATTAAACATCTCCATTATTAGTTGTGCGATTTTATTACATGATGCCTTTGATGTGAGTGCCTATGCGCTGGCTATTGGGGTATTTGTTGGTGGCGTAGCACAGCTCTTATTTCAAATACCTTTTCTTTTGCGTATCGGTATGGTGAATAAGCCGGTGTTTGCTTGGCGCTCTCCTGAAGTGACGAAAGTTCGCAAGTTAATGTTACCCGCCATGTTTGGGGTGTCGATTTCACAAATAAACTTATTGTTAGATACCATCATTGCTTCACTGTTAGTAACGGGCTCAATAGCTTGGCTGTATTACTCCGACAGGCTGATTGAGTTTCCATTAGGGTTGTTTGGTATCGGTATTGCGACTGTTATATTACCCGCACTGTCAAAGTTGCATGCCACAGAAAAGTCCGAAGATTTTCAGAGCACATTAGATTGGGGCGTACGTTTTGTTTTGTTTTTAGGCTTTCCGGCCATGGCGGGGTTGATGGTAATTAGCCCACTTATTATCTCTGTTTTATTTGATCACGGTGCTTTCTCCGAAAGTGAAGTCGATCACGTCAAAGCAGTAAGCATGGGCGTTGCCGCCTATTCGGTTGGCTTAGTCAGTTTTATGTTGATTAAGGTATTAGCACCAGGGTTTTATGCCCGCCAAGATACTAAAACGCCGGTCAAGATCGGTATTATCACGCTTGTTTTGAACATGGTGTTTAATATCATACTCGCCCCATTCATAGGCTATTTGGGGTTAGCTTTAGCAACTTCTTTATCAGCAAGTTGTAATGCGTTTTTACTTTATAGAAAGCTAAACCAGCAAGGTGTATATCAGTTCTCTTCTTTTAGCCTATGGTTTGCATTGAAATGTATTGTGAGCGCAATACTGATGGCTGTGTTGGTTTATTTTATTGCTCAGCAATACACTTGGCAAAGCTGGAGCTTGATTGAGCAAATCACATTACTTTGCACTTTACTCGCTGTGGCGATGGTTAGTTACTTTGGCGCCCTTTTTGTGTTTGGGGTACGATTGAAGACAATAAAAGAAGTCTCGGCTTAATACTTAACCTAAGGCAGAGTATTAGCCTTAGGTTAAGGGGATCTGATTATTCGCATTTTCAAGCAACTTGGGTATAATCTGGCACTTTGAATAAATTGGTGGTGAAGGCTTTTATTTCATGCAATTAATTAGAGGCATCCATAATATTAGAGCAGAACACGCTGGGTGTGTGCTGACGATAGGTAATTTTGATGGTGTGCATCTAGGTCATGTTGCTGTTTTAAAAGGCTTAATGCAAGATGCTGAACAGTATGGGCTACCCAGTACCGTGATGTTGTTTGAGCCGCAACCGCAAGAGTTTTTTGCCAAAGACAAAGCGCCGGCACGCTTAACACGATTAAGAGATAAACTTGCTCTACTAGATAAGCTCGGCATTGATAGAGTGATTTGTGTCAAGTTTGATAAAGAGTTTGCAGCAATAGATGCCGAACAGTTTGTTCGTAACGTGTTAATTAAAAAGCTAGGCGTGAAAGCACTCACAGTGGGTGATGACTTTAAGTTTGGCAAAAACCGCCAAGGCGATTTTGATATGCTGAGCGCAATTGGCGCTGAATTAAATATGCATGTCAAGAGTACAGCCAGCTTACGCCGTGATGATTGCCGTGTAAGTAGTACTTTAATCAGAGCGGCACTTGCGCAAGGTGATTTAGACTCTGCGCATCAGATGCTAGGTCATACCTATGCGATTTCAGGTCGTGTGATCCATGGCTGGAAAAAAGGCCGAGAGCTTGGTTTCAGAACCGCTAATATTGCACTAAAACGCCAAGTTACACCTGTACGAGGGGTGTTTGCTGTTAAAGTCTATTTAGACAACCGCGTATTAAACGGGGTAGCAAACATTGGCACGAAGCCTACGTTAAATGGCACGAAAGCACTATTAGAAGTGCATATATTTGATTTTGATGAAAATGTTTACGGACGTTTTCTAAAAGTGGGGCTGGTTAAAAAGCTCCGAGATGAAAAAAAATTCGAGACATTGGCCCAGTTGACTGAGCAAATAGCAAGTGATGTGGCTGACGCACAACAATGTTTTACTATTAAGTAGCCGATACGGAAACTAGGATAAATGAGCGACTACAAACATACTTTGAACCTACCGGAAACTGAGTTTCCAATGCGCGGTAATCTTGCGCAACGCGAACCAAAAATGCTGAAAGCTTGGTACGAAGCTGACCTTTACGGCCAAATTCGTAACGCGAAAAAAGGTAAGAAGCCATTTATTTTGCATGATGGTCCTCCATACGCAAATGGCGATATTCACTTAGGTCACTCAGTTAATAAGATTTTAAAAGACATTATTATTAAGTCTAAAACGCTTTCTGATTTTGATGCGCCTTATGTACCTGGTTGGGACTGCCATGGTCTACCTATCGAGCTACAAGTAGAGAAAAAAGTAGGCAAACCTGGTCATAAAGTATCTGCAGCAGAGTTCAGAGAGAAATGTCGTGCATATGCTAAAAAGCAAGTAGAAGGTCAAAAAGCTGACTTCAAACGCTTAGGTGTATTTGGTGACTGGGACAAGCCTTACCTAACAATGAACTTCGACTTTGAAGCAAACGCAATCCGTGTTTTAGGTCGTATCATTAAAAACGGTCACTTACACAAAGGCGCTAAGCCGGTTCACTGGTGTACAGACTGTGGTTCAGCACTAGCTGAAGCGGAAGTTGAATACCAAGACAAGCAATCACCAGCGATTGATGTACGTTTTGACTTTGTTGACCAACAAGCGGTTGTTGCAGCATTTGGCTTAGCAGAAGGTCATGAAGGTAATGGTACGGTAGGTACAGTTATTTGGACTACAACGCCTTGGACATTGCCTGCTAACCGTGCGGTTGCTGTTCACGAAAACCTAGAATATGCCCTAGTTCAAGTTGAAGACGAAGGTAAAGTACAGCGCCTAATCCTTGGCTCTGAGCTTGTTAAAGATTGTATGGACCGTTTCGGTTTCGATCACTTCCATGTATTAGGTTATGCAAAAGGTGTAGCGTTAGATAATTTACGTGTTGCGCATCCATTCTATGACTTTGACGTACCAGTCATTTTAGGTGAGCACGTAACAACAGACTCTGGTACGGGTATTGTTCACACCGCACCAGGTCACGGTCAAGAAGACTTCGTGGCAGGTCAAGCATATGGTCTAGAAGTCGCTAACCCAGTTGGCGCAAACGGTGTTTATCTGCCTGATACTGAATTATTTGCAGGTCAGCACGTATTTAAAGCCAATGCGAGCGTGATTGAAGTGTTAACCGAAAAAGGCGCGTTAATGCATCACCATGCGCTTCAGCACAGCTACCCACATTGCTGGCGCCACAAAACACCAATTATCTTCCGTGCGACGCCGCAATGGTTTGTAAGCATGGACCAAGCTGACTTACGTAAAGATTCACTAAGTGAAATCGAAAAAACACAGTGGTTACCTGAGTGGGGTGAGAGCCGTATTGCAAACATGGTAGAAGGTCGCCCAGATTGGTGTATTTCGCGTCAGCGTACATGGGGTGTGCCAATTTCTTTATTCGTTGATAAAGACACTGGTGCATTACACCCAAATACTGAGAGCCTAATCGAAGACGTTGCAAAACTAGTTGAAGAAAAAGGCATTCAAGCTTGGTATGACTTAGACGCGGCTGATTTAATTGGTGCTGATGCCGAGCAGTATGTAAAAGTACAAGATACGCTAGACGTATGGTTCGATTCAGGTGTAACACACGCTTGTGTGGTTGATGCGCGTGAAGAGTTAACTGGTCCAGCAGATTTATACCTAGAAGGTTCTGACCAACACCGTGGTTGGTTTATGTCTTCTATGATGACTTCGGTGGCGATTAACGGTCATGCTCCATATAAGCAAGTACTAACTCATGGTTTCACTGTCGATGAAAACGGCCGCAAGATGTCAAAGTCTTTAGGTAACGTTATTTCTCCACAGAATGTTATGAATAAGTTAGGTGCTGACATTTTACGTCTATGGGTTGCATCAACAGATTACACGGCAGAAATGACAGTATCGGATGAAATCTTTAAGCGTTCAGCTGATCGTTACCGCCGTATCCGTAACACTAGCCGTTACCTACTTGCAAACTTAAGCGGTTTCAACCCAGCAACTGACTTAGTTGCTGTTGAAGATATGGTTGAGCTAGATCGCTGGATTGTGGCACGCGCCGCTGAGTTACAAAAAGAAATCATCAGTGCTTACGACAATTACCAAATGCTTGTTGTAACGCAAAAGCTAATGAACTTCTGCACCGGTGAGCTAGGTTCATTCTACCTAGACGTAATCAAAGACCGTCAATACACAGCTAAAGCTGACAGTCATGCACGTCGCTCTTGTCAATCTGCGCTTTACCACATTGCAGAAGCAATGACGCGTTGGATGGCGCCAATCATGAGCTTCACAGCTCAAGAAATCTGGGATGTATTACCTGGTGAGCGCGATGACTTTGTATTCACTGATGTTTGGTACGACGGCTTAGCAAATGTGACTGAAGGTCAGCTTGATAATACCTACTGGCAGCAAGTGCTTGAAGTACGTGATGCAGTTAACAAAGTATTAGAAGCTTCGCGTAAAGATGAAGTTATTGGTGCAACGTTACAAGCAGAGGTGACGCTATACACTGGTGGTGATTTAGCTGAGACACTGAATAAGATCGGTGATGAGCTACGCTTCGTACTATTGACGTCAAAAGCTAATGTTGAAGTAGTCAGTGCACAACCTGAAGACGCAGAGTCTTCAGATATTGATGGCTTATTCATTAAAGTCGCTTCAACGGATGCGAAGAAGTGTGACCGCTGCTGGCACTACTGTGAAGATGTTGGTACACACGAAGGCCATGAAGAGATCTGTGGTCGTTGTGTGAGCAACGTTGACGGTGACGGCGAACAGCGTCAGTTTGCGTAGGAGCAACTAGTGACCGAAGTTAAACAAAAATCGGGTTTAATTTGGTTAGTACTGAGTCTACTGCTTTTTGCAGTAGACTACATAACCAAAGCTGTAGTCGTGGCAAATATGAAGCTCTATGAATCTATAGAGATTTTGCCAATTTTTAACTTCACTTACATGCATAATTATGGGGCTGCGTTTAGCTTCTTAAGTGATGCAGGAGGTTGGCAACGCTGGTTTTTCAGCAGTATTGCAGTGGTGATCAGTGTATTATTGACTTGTTGGCTGAAGAAGCTACCTGCGAAAAACTGGGTGTTATGTGGTGCTTACTCGATGGTTATTGGTGGTGCAATTGGCAACCTCGTTGACCGTTTAGTGCATGGTTATGTTGTAGATTTTCTACATTTTTATTATCAAGATTGGCACTATCCAGCATTCAATGTGGCTGATATCGCAATTGTATGTGGTGCGGGTCTACTTCTTTTAGATGCCTTCACAGGTGAAGGTGCAGATGGTTCTCAGGAGAAAAAAGCATGAGCGAACACGTCATTGGCGAAAAATCAGAAGTTCTTTTTCATTTTTCGATCAAGCTAGAAGACGGATCGGCAGCTGATTCAACAAAAGTACATAACAAACCTGCAAAGTTGTTCATGGGCGATGGCAGCCTGACTGAAAACTTTGAAAAATGCCTTTTAGGCTTAAAAGCGGGTGAGAGTAAATCTTTTGATTTAGAGCCTGAAGACGCCTTTGGTCAGCCAAATCCAGACAACATCTATTATGTTGAGCGCAGTAAGTTTGGTCCTGATGCACCAGCTGAAGTGGGCAGTATTATTGCTTTCACTCAGCCAGATGGCACTGAGCTACCTGGCCTTGTGCGTGAAGTGGCAGGTGACTCTGTAACAATCGATTTCAACCATCCTCTAGCTGGTCAAAAGGTAACGTTTGAAGTTGATATTCTAGAGGTAACTGGCTAATGGATATTTTGTTAGCTAACCCTCGTGGCTTTTGTGCGGGTGTTGATCGCGCTATCTCAATAGTGGAGCGTGCATTAGATATTTTTAACCCGCCTATTTATGTGCGTCATGAAGTCGTACATAACAAGTATGTGGTTAATGGCTTAAAAGATCGCGGTGCTGTCTTTGTTGAAGAGTTACACCAAGTACCTGACGACAGCATTGTTATTTTCAGTGCGCACGGTGTATCGCAAGCTGTACGAGCAGAAGCGAAGCGTCGTGAATTAAAAGTATTTGATGCTACTTGTCCTCTAGTTACTAAAGTGCATATGGAAGTAACACGCGCAAGCCGCCGTGGCACTGAATGTGTTTTGATTGGTCACCAAGGTCATCCTGAAGTGGAAGGCACCATGGGTCAATACGACAACCCAGAAGGTGGTATTTACTTAGTAGAAACGCCTGAGGATGTTGCAGCACTAGAAGTGAAAGATCCAAGTAACTTATTTTACTGCAGTCAAACAACTTTATCAGTTGACGACACTGCAGATGTGATTGATGCGTTACGTGCTAAATTCCCTGAAATTGACGGCCCACGTAAAGACGACATTTGCTATGCAACACAAAACCGTCAAGATGCTGTGCGTGATCTTGCTGATAAAGCTGATGTGCTATTGGTAGTGGGAGCTAAAAACAGCTCAAACTCGAATCGTTTACGTGAGCTTGCTGAGAAGATGGGCACAACTGCTTACTTAATTGATGATGCAAGCTGTGTTGATGCTAGCTGGTTTGAAAATATCAACTCAGTCGGTGTTACTGCGGGTGCATCAGCCCCTGAAGTGCTTGTTCAACAAGTTATTACACGCTTGAAAGAGTTAGGTGGTAAAACTGTGGTCGAAAACCCAGGTATCGAAGAAAGCATTGTATTTGCGGTGCCTGCCGAGTTGAGATAACTTTATGGCAGCAAGGTTTAAATCGCCTGATTTAACATCTGCATTGCTGCCTATTATGGTGACTGAGCGTGGTGTACTTGCCATGCTCGTTACCTCACAATTACTAGCAACCCTGTTAGCGTTTGCCCCGATGAGCGTTGGCTCAGCATGGGAGCGTCTAGGTTTAATTAGTCTATTTATTCACCTTGTCAGCACGACAAGTTTGGCTGTAGTTTATGGCTTAAAAACGCAGCTATCAAAACTCAGTTCCCATTCAGAAATCCTTATAATTTTAGCTATTTTTCAGACAAATACCTTAATTCTAAGTTTATTGTCACAGCATTATATTGCAGGGCAAATTGACTGGACTATTGCGACTCAGCACTGTGTGCTGGGGTTAGGTATGCAGTTATTTTTCATTTATTTAATGAGCATTTATGCTGAACGAGTAGAGACAATTAAAACGCTTTCGAAGGTGGAGCTTGACGCATTGCATGCTCGTATAAGGCCGCATTTCTTAAATAATAGCCTTAATACCATTGCCGAGTTAGCTCATCTTGATCCTCAAGCCGCGGAACAGGCGACGTTAAATCTTGCGCGTTTATCACAAGCCGCCATGCGTACTCAACAATTAACGACACTTGAAGATGAGATAAACTTATCAAAGCAATATTTGGCGATAGAGGCATGGCGTTTTAGTGATAAGTTTGAAGTTATATGGCAGATTGATTCTTGCAACTTAGCAAGCCAAGTGCCTGTTTTATCAATTCAGCCTTTGCTCGAAAATGCAGTGAATTATGGTGTTGAACCGAGTGGCAATAAAAGCCAAATTGAAGTGTTTATTTTGGATGCTGCTGAGCAAATAGTTATCAAGATAACTAATCCAATTACTCATTATGACCGCAATGGTCATTCAGGGCAGGGGATCGCCCTGTCGAATATTAAAGCTCGGATTGAGCTTCATTTTGGAAATAGTGCAAGTTTACAAACGACAATTGAGCAAGATAAGTTCGTGGCAGAGTTAAGTATTCCCATTGGAGCTAAAGTATGAAGTACATCATCGCTGATGACGAACCTTTGGCAAGAGCAAGAATTATACGTTTGCTATCAGTCTGGCCACATTATGAGTGTGTTGCACAAGTAAGTTCTGGTGATGAGGTTGAGCCGGCTATAAAAGAACACTCAGTACAATTGCTGTTTCTTGATATCAATATGCCAGGGCTTGATGGTATTAAAACGGCTGAAATACTTAATCAGAGATATCGTGACTTAAAAATAATCTTTATTACCGCCCACAGTGAATTTGCTTTGCAAGCTTTTAATGTGTTTGCAGCTGGTTTTTTGGTTAAGCCTGTGAGTCAATCGGATTTGTTTTCACTTCTAGCGCGCTTATTTAAACCTCGCATTCAGTATCAAGTAGGAAATCAAACCCGTTGGGTTGATGTTGATGATGTGATAGTGGCTAAAGCGGAAGATAAGCTAACGCAGATCTACTTCCAAGGTGGTGATGCGACAATTGATTTAAGCCTAAAAAAGCTACTCAATCTTTACCCTGAACATTTTGTACAAATTCACCGTAATACATTAGTAAAGGCAAAGTCCATAAAGCAACTCGAACATACACATTCAGGTATTCTGGTTAGTTTAGCTGACTATCCTGAAAAATTAGCGGTAAGCCGCCGTGCTTATTCTGCAATAAAAAATCATTTATAGACCGTTTGTCAGAAATAAAAACCGCTTATCCTTTCAAAAATTGCTTCTAGTAAGCAACTCTTTAACAATGCACACATCATAAACCGTTTTTGACTGTGTATGCCATTCATCAATCGAACACAATCAGGGTTCACCCTTCTTGAAGTGCTAATCGCATTTATGGTGTTGAGCTTTGGGTTATTAGGCGCTGTAGCTTTACAGGCGCAAGCCAAAAAAGCCAGTTTTGACTCTATGCAACGTGCGGCTGCAATTTCGTTGGGTGAAGATATTATGCAGCGTATCAGATCAAATGATACTGCAGATATAGTGTCTTTGTATAAACAAACGTTCAGTAGCGACACAGATTTAAGCCCTCGAGATGATTGTTATACAGATGTATGTAGCGCACAGAATATTGCCAGAACTGATCTTGAAAACTGGAAAGCAGCGATTAGAGCAAGAGAAAATACTGGGTCTTTGGACGAAGCGACGGTCTGTATCAATATTACACCAGTAGCGAATACTGCAGGAATGGGGTTTGATGTGAGCGTCATTGTTTCGTGGCGTGGTAGGCAAGACTTTAAAGCGTCCGATGCGACTAGAGACATACAGTGCGGTAATGTCGATGATAGGCGTCGTTTAGTAAAACTAGATAGTTACTTATTGATCAGAGGATAAAATGAAGCAGAAAGGTTTCACTATTTTAGAATTTCTGATTTCTATGTTTATTGGCTTCTTAATTTTAGGTGGTGTCATTGCGACTTATGTGAGCATGAAAGCGACAACTCGAGATACGATGGCAATTGGTGAGTTGCAAGAAACAGGTCGCCTAACTTTATCTATTCTAAGAAGAGATATAGAGCAGATTGGATTTTGGGGCACATTTTATGAGGCTGAATTCTCAGTAGATAACACGGTAGGTGAATCAAACCCTGATCCTGATTGTTTTGGCGGGTTAAATAACGGCAGTTTTCCTGATACCACCCCGACAAACTTTAGACCTATATTCGCAGAAGTGTCTGATGGCAACGAAATGCTAGGCTGTGTTGACGACTCGAAGGAAGACACGAATGTTATTCAGTTAAAGTTTCTTGAAGGGCGTCAGATGACACCTGAGACTATCACAAATACGAATCGATATTATTTCATTGCTGAGCAAGAAAAAGCACAATTTATAACCGGGGATGCTGCTAAAAACCCATTACCTACAGTAAACGCGACGTTATGGCCTTATAGCCATCATGTTTACTATATCAATGAGCAAACCTTAAAAATTAATAATAGAGATATAGTTGTGCCTGTTCTAATGCGTAAAAGATTAACTGAAAATGGTGGCTTAGTGACTGAGCCCATCATGGAAGGCATTGAAGATATGCGTATGGTGTTTGGTATAGACAGTGACTCAGATAATAAAGTGGATACCTACCGAAGTACTCAGGCCATGACCGCAGAACTCTGGGAAAACACCAACGGTATTTTAACGGTTCAAGTTTTTTTACTCGTCAGGTCCTTAGAGGCTGATGCCGATTTAGAGTTAAAAAGTCAGACTTATACGCTCGGACTAGATGATGATAAACGAGTTCATACTTTTACCGATAAATATAGGCGAACCGTTTTTACAACGACAATCCGTTTGAATAATGTGGGGTCTACAGCATGGCGAATGTAAAAAAGCAGAAAGGTGTTGTTCTAATCACAGCCATGATCATGATAGTCGCGGTCACAGCAGTCGCTGTAAGTTTAATGAGTAGCAGTAGTATCGATTTAAAAATCACCAATGCAGCACAAGAGCGTGCAGAGGCTGAAACCGAACTTATTGGTGAGATCCATAAACTCATAGTTGCAGAAGGAACCAGTGCCAACAATCGATTTACACTCAAGCGCCAACAAATGCCTGATGATGGTATGGATATGAGTTCGTCCTCAACCCCTTCACATATGACGAATACACTTAAAAATTTGAATAATGGCGAAATGGAATTGCATTGCCCAAGGCAGTTCGCTTATACAGATGGCTTAACCTGCAACTTAACGGAAATGGAGTCAACCATCACTTACGGTTCTAAGAATAAGCATACAATTACTGTGGTCATAGGGATTGGTCAAGAAATCATTAGTCACAATGAGGGCAGCTAAGATGAAACATAACGTATTTTTTTGCCTTATAGCTTTGATCATTGCCTTTACTACAAAAGCTGAAGATATAGAGCTTTTCGTTAAACATAATATAGATATTCAAGAAAAGCCTAGGGTAATGATTGTATTTGACACCTCGGGCAGTATGGCATTCTCTAGTACAACTGGATACAGCTGTGGTTATGACTACTACAGAGGAAAATATATATTATGCTCAGACAATCGTTTGGGGGTTGCAAAAAATACCATCACTGAGCTTATAAATGATAATACAAATGTCGATTTTGGCTTAATGCGTTTTAACAGTGATAACCAGGGTGGTTATGTATTGTCAGGTATAGGCGCTAGCAGTTCTGAGATAAAAAATAAAATAAATACATTAGAGGCCAATGGCGGTACGCCTTTAAGTGAAACGCTTTGGGAAGCCTACCTTTATTTGACCGGTGGGAGCGTTCGCTATGCAGACGGTCAATCATCTGGTAGAGATACGAGTATCGAATCGGGTGGTAAGTATATTTCTCCGTTTGTGCCCAAAGCCGGGGAACAGCGTTGTAATAGTGCCGTAAATGTGATCTTGATGACAGATGGCGATCCATCTGCAGATGGTAATGCCAATAATAGTATCTACTGGAAGCATAAAGGTATTTATAATGAAACTGTACCAGTTGTAAGAAGCAATTACATGCCAGCTATTGCTGCTGTTATGCATGGCCGCGGTGGTAGTGATCCTGTCGAAATAGATTTATATCCTAGTTCTTCAGATTTAAAAGACACAGCATATGTCTATACGGTTGGCTTTGGACAAGGAATGAGTGATGCTGGAGAAGATATCTTGAAAAAAACCGCTGAACTAGGCGGTGGTAAATACTATCAAGCGGATACTGCGGAAAAATTAAAAGAAGACTTTAATAAAATCATCAGTGATATCAATCAACGGAATTCGAGTTTTGTGTCTCCTTCGGTATCAATGAATAGCTCAGATCAAACTCAAAGTGGTAACTCCCTGTACTACACCATGTTCTTACCTGAAAAACATACTCGATGGAGAGGGAATCTAAAAAAGCTTCAAGTCAAAGACGGTGAAATCATCGATATGTCAAATAAGCCTGCGCTCGATGCACAAGATGGCATTATCAGTAAAGATGCGACAACCTTTTGGTCTGCACCTGGTTCAAAAGATGGAAATAATATCGAGCAAGGTGGTGTGAATTATCAATTATCTAAGCAAACCTCTCGTAAACTATTTTCGGATTTTGGGAAAGGTACTCTGATAGATTTCAAATGGAATAAAGCGAAAAATAAAGTTGGTGCAAAGCAATTAAGAAAACTATTTAACGCAAATGATAACACTGAAGCTAAGCAAATTATGAGTTGGGCTTCAGGCAAAGATGTACTAGATGAAAATAGTGATTCAGATATAAGAAAAGATATTTTTGGTGACCCTCTTCACTCAAAACCGGTTACCATGGATTATGGCAACAATGATATCCGTGTCTTTGTTGGCACTAACTCCGGTGTTTTGCATGCTTTCAAAGATAATGGCAACATTGTAAATGAAAGTTGGGCGTTTTTACCTGGTCAGTTGCTTGATATTCATAAGCCGCTAATGAATAAGCAGGATGGAACTAAGCTTTATGGTGTTGATGGTCCAATAACGGTATTCCATAAAGATATTAACCGAGACCGCATTGTTAATGGTTCAGATAAAGTATGGCTGTTTTTTGGACTCAGAAGAGGTGGAACCGCGTACTACGCCTTAGATATAACGAGTCCCGATACACCTAAAATGTTATGGGGGGCTCCTATAACACCAGGAAAAACAGGCTTTGAAGAGTTAGGTCAGTCATGGTCAAAGCCTTTCGTGACATACATTCGTTCACAAAAAGAAAAGCCTGTGGTGATTTTTGCTGCAGGTTACGATACCAATAAAGACAATATTTCTAAAACGAAAGATAGCAAGGGACGAGGTTTATTCATTGTCGATGCAGAGAGTGGCAATTTAGTTTGGTCATTGACACCAGGTGGTCCGAGTATTAATACCGAACAAGCGAGTAAATTTGAAGGCCTCCATAGTATTGCAGCAGATGTTTCACTCATGGACTCGGATTACGATGGATTTACGGATAGGATCTATGCAGCAGATACAGGTGGTAACATTTGGCGGGTTGATATGCCAAGAGATAAACCAAATGACACTGAAAACCCTTGGACCCACTTTAAATTTGCAGAGTTAGCAGGTTCGAAAGACAGAGATGATAGACGTTTCTTTTATCAACCATTAGTTGCTCGTACTTTCTTTAGTAAAGTCACCAAGACGATAACCAACAATGACTCGTATACAACACGAAGAGAAGTCCCCTATGAAGCGATTATTATAGGCAGTGGTAATAGAGCAAGTCCACTAGAGAAAACAGTGAATAATCAGCTCTATGTGATACGTGATGAAAACACGGTAACACGCTCATACCAAGGTGATGAGGTACCAGATACGATTTACCATAGCCAGCTTATGCAAGTAAAAGATGAACCTTTCTACCAAGCAACGTCTAAACAAGCTTTTTACGAAAAAGAAGCGGAGCTAGGTGCGCTTAAAGGATGGAAATATCAACTGAGTGCTGGAGAAAAATCGTTAGCAAAAGCAACTGTCGTGGGCGGTATTGCTTACTTTACTTCGTTCACACCACACTTAGATACTACGGTAGACCAATGTTCGGTAGGCAGTGGCGGTGGTTCTTTATATGCTTTACATTTACATTATGGGGCGCGTGTGTTCCAGAAGATCAGATATGACACTGAGAGAGAAGTCCCCAGTACACCAGTGATCCTTTACAATAAAGAATCAGAAACAGAAGGGGGGTACAAACGTAGCACTGGCCGTTTAAATATTGAATTAAAGAGTACTGATTCTTCAGGAGGTAAAGGCCCCGATGGCAGTAAACCGAGTGAACCATTCTTAAGTGCAAAAGTGGCGGGTCCCTTACCAACACTCAGTAGCACGGGGCAGCCAACATTTTTGAGTAATGAAGTGCATGGTATTACGACAAAACAAATGTATATTTACAAACGAGAGGATCATGATGAAAAGTAATCATATAAAGGGCTTTACCTTGCTCGAAATGCTGATTGTTGTTGCGATAGCGGGCATTCTAGCTTCTGTCGCTTATCCTCAGTATACAGAATACGTTAAGCGAGCCGCGCGCTCAGATGCAATGGTATTACTATTAGATGCTGCCAATAAACAAGAGCAATATTATGCTGATAACAGAAGCTATGCAGATGATTTGAGCTTAATAAATGTCCCTTCTACGAGTGAAAATGGTTATTTTACCATTACAGTTGAGGTGCCAGACACAGGTACATCATTCAAAATCACGGCAACAGCAGCTTCTGGTGCAGTGGCAGGTGATACTGCTTGTTCTACGTTTACCATTACTGATACAGGAGTTAAAGGTTCTACAGGCATAAGTGATACGGATGATTGCTGGGAGCGCTAAATGCGCTCCTTACATTTTCTAGTATCCCTCACCCTTGCTCTACCTGCATTGTTAATACTCATTTCAAGTCCAGTAGGTTTGCCTTTGAGGTCAAATGCACAATAGACAAAAGTACCATTTGCTAACCCTTTTAAACTACCATCGGGCTTAAATGTAATGGCATGTCGTGGGTATGATAATTCATCTTGGATATTAATACGGTCAATGACGTAGAGTACTTCTTCATCGGTATCGAGTACATGGTTTCTATTGGTATCGACAAAACTGGTTAATGATTCATGCCAAAGATCTTTGTGACACTTATTATGTACTAAACCACAAAAACTAATGTATTTATCGTGGGTTATAGCATAGCCTCGCGACAGAAAGATTTGCCGCTTTATCTGTTTAAGCGCTACTTCAGGTCTATTTTTGTGTAAAACGCTATTGAAGGAAGGCATAGCCAAAAAAGTAAGAATAACGATTAAAGATAGGGTGACGAGTAACTCAATCAGAGTTAAACCTCGAACGCGATTAAATGAGTTTTTAGCTGCCATCCTTGCAACCTTAATAAGATTAAATTGAGATTATAAATATAGAATAAAGTATTAGTTTGTCAATGTTATTTTATGAACAGCCGGTGCTGCTATCACCGTTATACAGTGCAGTCCCACCAACTGTGAGTGTCAGCGCTTTGGCATGTTCAGTTTGATTTAAAGGACAATAGATAAATTGACCAGCGTTTGTATTCACAACACGACCACTACTATCAAACCTTAAACGCGTATCTGGTGCTTTTAGATTGTCATTTGCTATAAGCTTATCCATAACGCGAAGTAAATCATCACTCGCTACTTCATATGTGCCATTATTATTTTTATCAATAAATGAAATGATCTGGTTATTCTTCCAGTTATTGATGCATGTGAGATTTTCGTTTGCAGCGAGTTTTGTGGCATCGACAGGGCATAAGATGACGATTTCATCACTGGTTGTAGCTTTTGCTCGAGCAAATGTGATGTGTCTTTTCAACTCAAGCATAAAAGACTCTGCACGTGTTTTTTCATTTAGATCCGTATTACCGGCAAAAGACAAGGTCACTAAAATAGCTAATATCGCAATAGTGATGAGTAGTTCTAATAACGTGAAGCCACGATGTTTCATATTGACGCCTAGAAAAGAGCAATTTTTCAATTGTAGCATATTTCATTATGAAGCTTTTTCTCAATAGTTTGCAACGAGTTTGTTTGCTATGAATAGTGGGATTGTCTAAAATCGACTCACTCGCTAAGGAAATAAAACACCATGAAAAAAATAGAAGCAATAATTAAACCTTTTAAACTCGATGATGTTCGTGAAGCTTTGTCTGAAATAGGCATTACAGGTATGACAGTCTGTGAAGTGAAGGGCTTTGGTCGTCAAAAAGGCCATACAGAGCTATACCGTGGTGCGGAATATATGGTCGATTTTTTGCCTAAAGTGAAACTAGATATTGTTTTAGCTGACGAAGATGTTGATAGAGCGATCGAAGTTATTCTTAAAACAGCGCAGACAGGTAAAATAGGTGACGGTAAAATCTTCGTGACTGAAGTCGAGCGTGTAGTGCGTATTCGAACAGGTGAAGAAGACGAAGAAGCTATTTAATGAGATTAAACAAAAACGGCGCTCAAAGAGCGCCTTTTTTGTTTATTAACGCAAATTAATTTATCTGTCGCTGTTGCTCGTTTAATAAACGCGTCTGCTGTGCATGCTTGCTCAACTCATCAAGTCCAAGCTTGGCATAGCTTTTCTCCATTATCTCAAGTGCTGTGATTAAATAGCTGCTTTGGGAAAAGTGTTCCACAACATATTTACCACGGTTAGCTGCGGCTAGATATGCCTCACGCTCAAAATAATATTCAGCTACTTTAATTTCGTAACGAGCCATTTTATTTAAAAGCCATACTAAGCGTTTTTTTGCTTCAGGTACATATGGGCTTTCAGGATAGCTATCTACTAAAGTTGAAAGATCTTGGAAAGCAACACGGGTGCGACTTGCATCACGGTCAGCTCTATCTATGCCGAAGTATTCTTGAAAGGCATTTTTATCGGCCTGAATATTAACTAAGCCACGCATAAAATACATGTAGTCTAAGTTTTTATGATTTGGGTTTAGACGAATAAAGCGGTCGATTGTTGCAAGTGCCTGATCAGTGTTTCCTGTTTTGTAATAGGCAAAAACGAGATCCATTTGTACTTGCTGTGCATGAGGACCAAATGGATAACGAGAATTTAACGCAGCCAGTAACTCAATAGAACGTGCATATAAACCAGAGTCTAAGGTTGATTTAGCATCTTCATAGAGTGCTTGTGCTGATTTATTCGGCACACGTTCGATATCTTCTTGCTCTGGTGCAGAAGAGCATGCCGCAAGACCTAGAAAAGAAGTGCTGACTAGGATGGCAAAGGCGCGTTTCCCTAATTTAGTTATCATTTTATTTTACTACCTTTGGTGTCTTCGGCTAGGCCAAGATGGCAAAACCGAGTAAACTATGCATTTATGCGATTCTAACCCAGTCGAGCTAAGCTTGCACTGGTAATTTAGGTAAACTAACAGATGTCTGAGCAAATTTCTCTTCAAGCCGAAGTGCCAACTGAATTAGGCGGTAAACGTCTAGACCAAATTTTGGCGCAAATGTTCCCTGATTTTTCACGTTCAAGAATAAAAACTTGGATTTTAGATGAAAAAGTCACCGTCGATGGTGAGGTCTTATCGACACCAAGAGAAAAGCTGCTAGGTGGGGAGTTAATTTCCATCGAGACGCAAATCGAAGCGCCACGTGAATATGAAGCACAAGACATCGACCTAAACATCGTTTATGAAGATGATGACATCCTTGTTATTAACAAGCCTATGGGGCTAGTGGTACACCCTGGTGCTGGTAATCCAGATGGCACAGTATTAAATGCCTTATTACATCATCACCCAGATATCATTAATGTGCCACGAGCGGGTATTGTGCATCGTCTAGATAAAGACACGACAGGTTTAATGGTTGTTGCAAAAACCATCCAGGCTCAAACACATCTTGTTAAAGCCCTACAAAAACGTGATAACTTTACCCGTGAATATGAAGCGATTTGTAATGGTACAATGACAGCTGGAGGCATGGTTGAAAAACCAATTGGTCGTCATGCAACAAAACGCACGCATATGGCTATTCATGAAATGGGCAAACCTGCGGTAACGCATTACCGCGTTGCAGAAAAGTTCAGAGCGCACACACGTTTACGCTTAAGACTAGAAACAGGTCGTACTCACCAAATTCGTGTACACATGGCTTATTTAACGCATCCGCTAGTTGGGGATCAATTGTATGGCGGCCGTCCTCGCCCTCCTCGCAATGCAACCCCAGAATTGTTCGCGCAGCTAAGAGACTTTAAACGTCAGGCGCTGCATGCAATTAAGTTAAGTATTGCGCACCCAATTACGGGAGAGCAAATGACTTGGGAAGCGCCTGTACCTGAAGATATGCAAATTCTTACCCAGGCGTTACGTGATGATACGAAAGCTAACCCCGATTTAGTCTATTAGAATATGCAGTTAGTTGATTGGCCATTACACCAAGTTGTCGGTGGTATTCAAACTACACGTTTAGGAGGTTGTTCTAGGCCTCCTTATTCGAGTTTTAACCTTGGGTTTCATGTTGGTGATGACGAAGATACTGTGTTGGCTAATCATCGAGTCTTAAGTGAGTTCTTACCAAATCCACCATTTTGGTTAGATCAGGTCCATAGTGCCAATGTTGTAGAGGTAATAAACTCTTTTAAAGAGCAGAAGGTATCTGATAGGCCAAAAGCCGATGCGCTTTACACAAAACTAAAAGCGCAACCTTTGGCAATTATGACCGCTGATTGTTTGCCAATTCTGTTAGCGAGTAACAATGGTAAAGAAGTGGCTGCTGTTCATGGTGGCTGGCGGCCTCTTGCTGGCAATATTATTGAGAAAACTATTGAGAAGTTTACCGCACCGAATCAACAAATATCGGCTTGGTTAGGCCCAGCAATTGGGCCTACTGCATTTGAAGTGGGTTCAGATGTTGTGAATGCTTTTACGTGCATGAATTCATCACATATTGATGACTTTACAGAGCGACAAAATAAAAAGTTTTTAGCTGATATTTTTTCTATTGCCAAACGGCAGTTGTCTTCGCTTGGCATAACACAAATATACAGTCATTATGAATGCACCTTTTCTATGCCAACAAAGTATTTCTCCTACCGCAGAGATGCAATTACGGGTCGATTAGCGACCTTGATTTGGCGCAAATAAATCAAATTAAAACTCTAAAATAGCCTTGAACAATACCTGTTGAATACCCATAAAGTAACTAGATTATTTTTATAAAGGTTTAGACGTCATGCGTTTAGATAGATTCACAAGTAAATTCCAATCTGCACTTTCCGATGCGCAATCACTGGCATTAGGCCGAGACCATCAATTTATTATGCCTGTGCATTTGATGTATGCACTACTTCAGCAAAATGGTTCAAGTGTTAGAGCTTTACTAGCGCAAGCAGGGATCAGTGCTGACGAACTAAATAATAAACTGACTAAATCAATCGATAAAATATTTAAGGTTTCAGGTATCGGTGGAGACGTTCAACTTCACAATGAACTTATTTCTCTTATTAATTTGTGTGATAAATATGCTCAAAAGCGCAAAGACGAATATATATCGAGTGAGTTATTTGTATTTGCTGCGTGTGAAGATAAAGGCGAATTAGGTCAAATTTTAAGAGAGTTACAATTAACTCAAAAGAAAGTAGAGCAAGCTATAAAAGCAATTCGAGGCGGTCAAAAAGTTGATAACCCAAATGCTGAAGACACACGTCAATCTCTTGAAAAATTCACTATTGATCTGACTGAGCGTGCAGAGCAGGGAAAACTAGATCCTGTAATTGGCCGCGATGAAGAAATCCGACGCACAATACAAGTACTACAGAGACGTACTAAGAATAATCCAGTTCTAATCGGTGAGCCAGGCGTTGGTAAAACAGCCATTGCTGAAGGTTTAGCACAACGTATCATTAATGGAGAAGTACCTGAGGGTCTTAAAAACAAGCGAGTTCTTTCTCTTGATTTGGGTTCTCTGGTAGCTGGTGCAAAATACCGTGGTGAATTTGAAGAACGCCTAAAGTCAGTTCTAAATGAACTGGCAAAAGAAGAAGGACAAGTGATTTTATTCATTGATGAAATCCACACTATGGTAGGTGCGGGTAAAACTGACGGTGCAATGGATGCAGGCAATATGTTGAAACCTGCACTTGCCCGAGGTGAGCTACATTGTGTGGGAGCCACTACTCTAGATGAATATCGTCAATATATTGAAAAGGATGCTGCGCTAGAAAGACGTTTTCAAAAAGTATTTGTGAGTGAGCCAAGTGTCTCTGACACAATTGCTATTTTACGTGGTTTAAAAGAGCGTTATGAGCTTCATCACTCTGTAGACATCACAGATCCTGCAATTGTTGCTGCAGCGAACCTTTCCCATCGTTATATTTCAGATAGACAACTTCCTGATAAGGCCATTGACTTAATTGATGAAGCAGGCAGCTCTATTCGTTTGCAAATAGATTCTAAACCTGAGCAACTAGATAGGTTAGAGCGTAAGATCATTCAACTAAAGTTAGAAGACAATGCACTGGCGAAAGAAAAAGACGAAGCAAGTCAAAAGCGTCGTACTGAAATGCAGAGTCTAATTTCAGAATTAGAGAGTGAATACAAAGAACTTGATGAAGTGTGGAATGCCGAAAAAGCATCTTTACAGGGCACGCAAGTAATAAAAGGTGAGCTAGAGCAAGCGAGATTAGATCTTGAAGTTGCACGTCGAGCAAGCGACTTGCAAAGAATGTCAGAGCTTCAGTATGGACGAATTCCTGAACTAGAAAGAAAACTAGATCTTGCATCTCAAGCTGAAATGCAAGAAATGAGCTTGTTAAAAAATCAGGTCGGTGAAGACGAAATTGCAGAAATATTATCACGCTGGACTGGGATACCTGTTGCTAAGATGCTACAAGGTGAGCGCGAAAAACTCCTACAAATGGAAGATGAACTACATAATAAAGTAATAGGGCAAGACGAAGCGGTAAATGCGGTATCAAATGCTATACGTCGTTCAAGAGCTGGTCTTGCAGATCCAAATCGTCCGATTGGTTCATTCTTATTCTTAGGCCCGACAGGTGTAGGTAAGACTGAGTTAACAAAAGCACTTGCTAATTTTATGTTTGACACTGAAGAAGCCATGGTTCGAATTGATATGTCCGAATTTATGGAAAAGCACTCAGTCGCAAGATTAGTTGGTGCACCTCCAGGCTATGTCGGATATGAAGAAGGAGGTTATTTAACAGAAGCAGTAAGACGTCGTCCTTATTCTGTTGTGTTATTAGATGAAGTAGAAAAAGCACACCCTGATGTGTTCAATATATTGCTACAAGTTTTAGATGATGGCCGTTTAACTGATGGTCAAGGCCGTACTGTTGATTTTAAAAACACAGTGATCATTATGACGTCAAACTTAGGATCTGACATCATCCAAGAGCAAGCTGGTCAAAATGACTATACATCATTAAAAGAAAAGGTGATGGGTGTCCTGGCTACTCAGTTTAGACCTGAGTTTATAAACCGCATCGATGAAACCGTCGTGTTCCATCCTTTAATAGATGAGCATATTAAAGAGATCGCGAATATACAACTAGATAAATTGACAGCCAGACTTTTCGAGAAAGGTTATCAGTTTGAATTATTACCTGAAGCGTTAGATAAGATTGCTGCGCATGGTTTTGATCCTGTGTTTGGTGCAAGACCTCTTAAACGCGCAATACAACAATACGTCGAAAACCCATTAGCACAAAAACTATTGTCAGGCGAATTTATCTCAGGTGATAAAATTAGAGTAACGGTAGATAACGGCGTTATTACATTTATAAAGTAATAAGCAGACTAATCATTGGGCATTCATTTTATATGTGTGCCCAAATTAATTTCATTTTCTTCCTTGCATTATCTTTCTTCTCGACAATACTTAAGTTCCCCCGAATGATTAGGGGGTGGTTATATGACTTAAATATTGTAGTTTTACTTCGTTCTGATTTCTTTTTGTACAGAAAACATCTGAAAACAGACGTTTTGTTTAAAATACACGCGAACAGTCAGTTTTTTGCATTTTTCTTTAAAAAAAGGGTTGCGCGCTTTTAATTTCTCCCTATAATGCGCACCCACTGACACGGGGCGAGACGCTGAAAAGCAAATCAAAACGATGTCGAGTCAAATAAAACTTAATCTTAAAACTTTCTCTTAAGAAAAAGATTGAAATTAAGTGTTGACATAAAAAGTGAAGTCGTTATCATAGCGCTCCACTTCGCAGCAAGGCTGCGGTAACTAGCCAGGCGTTAGTTACACCGGGTAACCGGAAATGTTCTTTAAAAATATGAAGCAATCATCTGTGTGGGCACTCGTACAGATTGAGTTCTAACAGCTCTTGATTCAGGGGCAAAAAATTTAGAGTCTCAATTTCTTATGAGTGACTATATAGTCAATTTATACAGAATTCATTGAGCACGAATCTTCGGATTCAAAAAACTTTTAATTGAAGAGTTTGATCATGGCTCAGATTGAA